>JAGXRV010000089.1 GCA_018335695.1 Clostridium sp. | reverse complement strand
TTATTTATTGTTTCTCTTTTAGCTTTTACTTTAATAGAGTTGTCACCTGGAGGGGCTATGGCTCGCTATCTTGAGAATCCAAAAATCAGTCAGGCAGATAGAGCAAGAATAGCTCTGCGCTTTGGTTTGGACAAGCCTGCCCCTGTCCGTTATTTGATCTGGCTAAGGAATACCGTACAAGGCGATTTGGGTATTTCTCTGATGACCGGCAGGCCTGTACTGACAGAGATTCTAGAGCGGCTGCCTGCTACGCTTAAATTAATGACTTTTTCATTTATTATCTCTTTGTTCGCAGCTATCGCTATCGGCATTTACTCTGCAACCCACAGACATTCACTTGGGGATAATCTTGCTGCCGCTTGCTCATTCCTGTTTTTGTCGCTGCCTTCTTTTTGGTTTGGCTTGTTAATGATTTATCTTTTTGCTATCCGCTTGGATTGGCTGCCCGCCGGAGGAATGATTACACCGTGGTTTGACCCTGATAAGTATCCACTGCCGACTAGACCTTTCGTTATCTTTTGGGAGCATACACGTTATCTGTTAATGCCTGCAACGGTTCTTAGCCTGTCAAATATCGGCAGTTGGAGTCGTTATATGCGTTCTTCAATGCTTGATGTTGTCAGTCAAAATTATATTCGGACTGCTCGGGCAAATGGTGTTCCGGAAAGGAAGATAGTCTATAAGCATGCTCTGCGTAATGCTTTGACCCCGCTTGTTACTCTGGTTGGTCTGAATTTGCCCAGTTTCTTTGCCGGTGCCGTTGTTACGGAGCAGATTTTTGCTTGGCCCGGTATGGGACGTTTGTTTATCAGCGCGGCAGGGAACCGCGATTATCAGGTTTTAATGGGTATTACGATAATTACTGCCGTTTTGGTTTTGCTCGGGAATCTGCTTGCCGACTTTTTGTATGCTTTTTTGGATCCGCGCATCAAATGCGAAGGGTAGGTGGTCTGTATGAAATCAGGCTTGCTATACGACTTCGTGCGTGCTTTTCAAAAAAACAGGTTGGCATTCCTTGCCGGTTGCATATTAGTAGTGATCATTTTTTTTGCCGTTTTCGCTCCTTTTTTTGCAACCCACAATCCCACTTATATCAGCCTTGATCGGGAGCAAATTAAGCTTCCTCCCACAGCGTCGCATTTTTTTGGAACTGATAATCTGGGGCGTGATATTTGGAGTCGGATGCTTTTTGGCGCCCGTATTTCTTTACTTATTGGATTCCTTACGATGATTATTACTGTTATTCTCGGAGTAGCCATTGGTGCAGTTTCCGGGTTTTACGGCGGGAAATTGGACTTTATAATGATGCGCTTTGTTGACATTTTGCTTTCGCTGCCAACAATCTTTCTGGTAATAATTTTGGCAGCATTTTTCAAACCGAATTTCTTTGGGATCGCTGCTATTATCGGCATGACAAGTTGGATGCGGACTGCACGTCTTGTGCGCGGACAATTTCTTAGCTTAAAGGAAGAGGAGTTTGTGGCAGCAGCCCGGGCACTAGGTTATTCTGATTGCAGAATTATCGTTTTTCATCTGCTGCCAAACGTCAGGCCACTCATTATTGTAGATGCAACCTTGTTGATTGCACAAGCTGTCTTGCTGGAATCGGCGCTTAGTTTTTTAGGTTTTGGTGTGCAGCCTCCCCAGTTTAGCTGGGGGAGTATGTTGAGCGCTTCACAGCACATAGTTTTTTTGGGGGAAGCACCTTGGACTGCCTTCTTCCCGGGCACAGCCATTTTTATAACAGTACTTTGTTTTAATTTTTTTAGTGAGGGTCTGCGCGATGCGTGGGATCCAAAACTAAAGAATATTGTTTGCTGATTTGACTGTAAAAACGTCTTGCGTAAAGTGGTGAATATTTTGGCCGATATTCTGCTTGAGCTTAAGAATTTGAAAACTAAATTTAAAACATATAACGGTGAAGTAAAAGCGGTGGATGGTATTGATTTAACTGTGCACAAAAAAGAGGTTTTAGGTATTTTGGGGGAATCAGGCTGTGGGAAAAGCGCCACAGCGCTTAGTATAATGCGGCTGATTCCGTCACCGCCTGGAGAAGTTTGCGCCGATAAAATGGAACTAAGAGGGGTGGAGCTGCAATTTCTTACAGAAAAACAGATGAGTAAAGTTCGTGGAAATGAAATTTCCATGATTTTTCAAGATCCGTTATCTGCTTTAAATCCAACTTTTACCGTTGGCGAGCAGCTCATGGAACTTCTGATGCTACATCAGGGGTTTGACAGAAACACGGCTTATCATAAAGCGATCGAGGCATTAAACATAGTTCAGATACCAGCAGCAGCAAACAGGCTCTCTGATTATCCTCATCAACTTAGCGGCGGCATGCGCCAACGGGTAATGCTCGCCATGGCTTGCGCTTGTTCGCCCTCACTGCTGCTGGCAGACGAACCCACAACGGCACTTGATGTCACTGTCCAGGCACAGATCTTAGATCTGTTAAGTCAGCTTCAGTCGGAAATGGAGATTGCCATCATGCTGATCACGCATGATTTGGGCGTAGTGGCAGAAATAGCTCAACGTGTTGCTGTGATGTATGCAGGAGTTGTGGTGGAAAACGCTACTGTACAAAATCTTTTTGCCAAGCCGCTTCACCCTTATACTCAAGGACTTCTGGCTTCGTTGCCGCTATTGGAAGTGGAGCAAGAGCGGCTAAATGTGATACCGGGAGGAGTGCCGAATATGCTTGACTTGCCTAGCGGCTGTCGTTTCCACCCGCGATGCCCGCATTGTTGGCAAATCTGCCGTCTGCAGGAGCCGCCTTTATTCTCGCAAAATGAAAGTGAAGTGCGCTGTTGGCTTTTTGCGCAAGGGATTGACAAATGAGCAGTTTGCTGGAAGTACGTGACTTAAAAAAATATTATTATCTGGGGAAAGGGGCAGCAACAAAAAAGAGTGGTGTGATTCGTGCTGTTGACGGAATTAACTTTGCCGTAAAACAGTGCGAGACGCTCGGTTTAGTCGGTGAGTCCGGCTGCGGCAAATCGAGTGTCGGGAGAGTTATTTTACGCCTTCTGAGTGCTACCGCAGGTGAAATCCTTTATGAGGGGCAAAATATTGAACAGCTTTCTCATCATCAACTGCTGCCTTATCGCCGAAAAATGCAGATTATTTTTCAGGACCATGCGGGTTCTCTTAATCCGCAGTTAACTATAGGCGACGCACTGGGCGAACCATTGAGAATTCATCGGTTAATTAACGGAAAAAAAGAGTTAAAAGCAAAGGTGGCGCATTTGCTTGAACTGGTTGGTCTTTGCCCTGAACAGATGTGCCGTTATCCTCATGAGTTGAGCGGCGGACAGCGTCAGCGGATTGCGCTGGCACGTGCGCTGGCGCTAAATCCTCGGTTAATAGTTTGTGATGAGCCGGTTTCCGCTCTTGATGTCTCTATTCAGGCGCAGGTAATTAATCTTTTAATGGAATTACAGCAAAAATGCGGTTTGGCATATATTTTTATTGCACATGATTTGCGCGTGGTTAAGCATATCAGTGATAGAATTGCAGTTATGTATCTGGGCAAAATAGTAGAGCTGGCTGGTAAAGAATCTCTTTATTCCAGAGCCAAACATCCTTATACCCAAGCGCTTTTAGCATCCATCCCTCGCCTTGCTCCTGCTACGCAGAGGCGGCCGTTGATCTTTTCCGGTGAACCGCCAAGCCCTCTTCAGCCGCCGTCAGGTTGTCGTTTCCACAGCCGTTGTCCCTATGCCCTTGTACGCTGTGCTTTGGAAGAACCGCTTCTGCAAACGGTCGATATTGACCATGCCGTGGCGTGTCATCTTGCGGACCGGTAAATAATGTGCGAATTAAGAATTCGTTTATTTTAGTCAGAAGAGAACGTGTTAAAATTGGAATAGCTTGCTGATTGTCAATATTTTAGGTGGAGGTTATTCTATGGAAAAATGGGTTTGCACGTATTGCGGTTATATTTACGATCCTGAGGTTGGTGATCCAGAAAATGGGATTGCGGCCGGTACTTCGTTCGAAAAGCTGCCTAAAGACTGGCGTTGTCCTGATTGTGGTGCAGAAAAAGACGATTTTGAGAAGTATGCTGCCTAAATTAATTGCCCGCTCAAAAGGCGGGTAATTTCGTTCTTCACTATTCTAATACGAGGAGGCTAAAGGATGTCTGCTACCGGAGAAACCATAGTCGGGAGCCGGGTTATTGTTAGTGTTTTGGGTCATGATAGGGTAGGCATAATTGCGGCTGTAGCCAATATTTTAGCAGAGAGCAACATTAATATTTTAGATATCAGTCAAACTATTATCCAAGAATTCTTTACCATGATGCTGATTGCTGATATGGGCAAAAGCAAAATTGACCTGGCGGAATTAAAGTCTAGGTTGGCAAATATTGGTGAGGAACTGGGTTTGAGGATTGAGGCTCAACATGAAGATATTTTTCGCTATATGCATCGTATTTAGCTTTAATTGAGCCGCAGAGGAGGGCCGCTTATGCTGACGATTCAAGAAATGTTTGAAACAATCAAGATGGTGCAAAAAGAAAACCTGGATATCCGAACGATAACTATGGGGATCAGCCTGCGTGATTGTGCTCACAGTGATGTCAAAATAGCCTGTAGAAAAATCTATGATAAGATTACTAAACTGGCTAAAAACCTTGTTAGCGTAGGAGAAGACTTAGAGCGAGAATTTGGCATTCCTATTGTCAATAAAAGAATTTCTGTTACGCCGCTGGCCCTTCTGGCAGAGGCGTCGGAGACGGAGAGTTATCTGGAGTTTGCCCATGCTTTAGACAGTGCTGCTGAGGCTGTAGGCGTCAATTTTATCGGCGGTTTTTCTGCTTTGGTACATAAAGGTTTTACAAACGGAGACCGTAAGCTGCTAGACGCTATTCCACAGGCATTAGTTGAAACCAAACGGGTTTGCGCTTCTGTTAATGTGGCAACCACTAAAGCAGGAATAAATATGGATGCGGTATGGCGTATGGGGCAAATCGTCAAGGAAACGGCTGAGAGGACGGCAGAGCGCGATGGAGTCGGCTGTGCCAAGTTGGTGGTGTTTGCAAACGTTCCAGAGGACAATCCTTTTATGGCAGGAGCCTTTCATGGAGTGGGGGAGGCTGAATGTGTAATTAATACAGGTGTGAGTGGTCCGGGAGCAGTCAGAAGCGCCGTTGCAAAAGTTGTTGGTACTGACTTTGGCACTTTATCCGAAGCAATCAAAAAGACGGCTTTTAAGATTACCCGTATGGGTGAGTTGGTAGGGCGTGCTGCTGCAGAGCGTCTGCAAGTACCCTTTGGCATTGTGGATGTATCTCTTGCTCCTACGCCGAAAGTTGGTGATAGCGTGGCTGAAATTCTGGAAGCTATGGGTTTGGAACGCTGCGGCACTCATGGTTCAACTGCTGCGCTCGCCTTATTAAATGATGCTGTGAAAAAAGGCGGCGCTATGGCTTCTTCATATGTAGGCGGTCTTTCCGGAGCGTTTATCCCTGTCAGCGAGGATGCGGGGATGATCCGAGCCGTACAAGACGGAGCTTTGACGCTTGAAAAGTTGGAAGCTATGACCTGTGTATGTTCAGTAGGACTGGATATGATTGCGCTGCCCGGGTCAACTTCGGCGGAAACTATCGCTGCCATAATTGCTGATGAAGTTGCTATAGGCGTAATTAATCAGAAAACTACTGCAGTACGCCTAATTCCTGCTCCAGGCAAAGATGTGGGTGATTTTGTGGAGTTTGGCGGACTGCTTGGAAGAGCTCCTGTGATGGCAACGAATGTTTTTTCTTCTGCAGATTTTGTCTGCCGCGGCGGGCGAATTCCCGCACCGATTCATAGCTTACGCAATTAAATTCACATTTTTTTGAGACAGAACCTTTTTTGTGCATTTAATCGTTTAGTATGCTAATATGCGCGGAGGAGAAGAAATGGCTGTAAAATTTCATGTCGGAGGCAGGGTGCTTAAAACTTCTTTGGCAGTTGGGCTTGCTGTTTTTGTCGTTCAAAGCCTGGAGTTTGGAGATGTAACATTGGCTGCGATTGTGGCTGTGGTAACAATTCAGCGGACATTCTATCGCTCGCTCTTACAGAGTGCAGAACGTCTGGGAAGTGTTCTGCTCGGTACGTTGTTAGGAACACTTCTTACGATGCTCTTAGGCGCCACACCTTTAGCTTACAGTCTTGTTACATTGGTAGTTATTTTAGCTTGTCTGCGCTTGAACTGGCAGGATAATATCGTGGTGGTAACCGTTGTTGCTATCGGTGTGATGGCCAGCCCTGCAGAAAATTTGCCGCTTTACTCTTTTGAACAGTTTATAAGCGCTTTAATCGGCGCTGCAGTTGCTTTGGGAGTAAATTTTCTCTATGCTCCTAGCCATCAGAGTGCCGTTATTGCAAAACTTACAAATTTGGAAACAATGCATCAGCAAATGATGGATCTTGTGGTAGAAGAAATCTTGCACACAGAAAAGCATTATGATGATCTGGAGCAGAAAGCGGCGGTTATATTGCAGGAAGTAGATCTCTCTCTCGAAATTGTAAAACTATTTAAGGAAGAACAGCGGTTCAGTATTTTAGGAGAAAAGCTGGCCGATGAGTATCAGGAAATATTTCGTTATTTTGCTACTCAAACTGAGCGGTTGTTGGAAATGCACTATTTGGCTAAACATATGGTCAGCGATATGCCCCAAGCCGCACCTATCGCCCGCTTACTGCTTAATTTAA
This sequence comes from Clostridium sp., assembly GCA_018335695.1. GTDB lineage: Bacteria > Bacillota > Dethiobacteria > Dethiobacterales > Dethiobacteraceae > GPS1B09. The sequence goes on along the minus strand of JAGXRV010000089.1, from coordinate 97,015 downwards.
AACGGGTGCAGAGCCGCAGGCTGAGAGGAGAAAATCCTCATGATAATTTACTTGGACGGCTTATTGAAAATCTTGATGCTGCTTTTGAAAAAATGGAAATGCCAAAGAATAGAGCTGAGTTTTTGACTCGCTCAGCTCTTGTTCATTTATATCAGGAAATTAAGCGTTATTATCAGCGGACAAGACGATTGCAGCAAGTATTATTTAAGTGATGTTTTCTTGACGATTTGCTGTATGAAGAGTAAAATTAAAGGGGTAGAATAAATAGGAAAATAATTAAAGGGGTGAATTACATGGGTCATCATGAAAAGAAAGTTACTAAGGACTCGACAATTGCCGAAGTATTACGCCAAAACCCTAAGACTGCCCAGGTATTGATGCGTCACGGAATGCATTGTCTTGGCTGCGCTACCGCAACCGGCGAGAGTATTGCCCAGGCAGCCATGGCCCACCGGATTGATCTAGATAGCTTATTAAAGGAATTAAATGAAGCATAAATTTTCTTTCTGAGTTTCTTTTCTCTGCACAGGCAAAATAAGGCGATCAAACAACTTTTAAAAATACCGCGTAAGCGGTATTTTTAAAAGTGCCTTCCTGCTGATTTTCCGTCTAACTTTACCTGAATTTTAAACTATGCTATAATCGAACTGTAATTTTTCTAGGAGGGAATAACGTGGAAAAAAAGCATATTTTGACTGTCAACCCTGATGCAGTTAAAGGATTTGCGGCTGGTACGGGTTGCGGAGAATGTCCCACTTCCTGTCAGTCCGCCTGTAAAACTTCTTGCACTGTAGGGAACCAAGTTTGTGAAAGAGAGAAAGCTGACAAGTGAACAGGAAAAAAGTAGTCGCCGACTACTTTTTTTTGTCCTAGCATAGGAAATTATCTAGTTTGCAAACGTCTTTTTAGTGATGGGTTGGAAGCGAAAAGTTGCTCAGAAAGAGGATGTCGGATGGTACATACTTTTGAAATGCATGGGTTAAAGTTAGCCTTAGATGTTGAGAGCGGCGCCTTGCATCTGCTTGATAGCGCTGCCTTTTGGGCTGTAGAGCAGTTGGCCTCTGGTGAAGAGCCCCCGGTTGTAGAGGCTGGACTTAGTTTAAAATTCGGAACAGAGATTGGGAAACAGGTCTTGCGGGAGATAGCTGAACTGCAGGAAAAAGGTTTGCTCTTTAGCTCGCCGAGGGCAATGGAGTTGTCATACGACGGAGTAGTGAAAGCGCTATGCCTGCATTTGGCGCACGATTGCAATTTGCGTTGTCGCTATTGCTTTGCCGGGACAGGCCACTATGGCGGAAAACGTGGACTGATGTCGTTTGATGTTGCAAAAAAGGCAGTCGATTTTCTGCTTGCAGCAAGTAGGAGCAGAAAACATTGTGAGATAGATTTTTTCGGTGGCGAACCTCTCCTAAATTTTCAGGTTTTAAAAGATACAGTGGCTTATTCGAGGCAACAAGGGGAGGCTCTAGGCAAACTTCTCAAATTTACAGTGACGAGTAATGCGCTGCTGATTCCGGACGAGGTGCGGGAATATTTAAACGCTGAAGAGATAAGCATCGTACTTTCTTTAGACGGGCGGCAAGAAGTGCATGACCGTATGCGTAAAACACTTCCCGGTGGCGGCAGCTGGCAGCAAGTGCTGCAAAACTGCAAAACTCTCGTGTCGGGACGGGGTGGTGAAAATTATTATCTGCGCGGAACTTATACTCGGCACAATCTGGACTTTACAAATGACATCCAGGTAATGATTGAACAAGGTTTTGACCGGATTTCGCTGGAACCGGCTGTTCTTTCGCCGAAAGTCGATGAATCATTTAGGAATGAAGATTTACCGCTGCTTTATGCTGAGTATGAGAAACTTGCCGCGCTGCTTTGGGAGCACGAAGTGATGGGAAAGAAGGTTCACTTTTTTCATTTTGAGCTTGATTTAGACCAAGGTCCCTGTGCCAAGAAGCGTGCCATGGGTTGTGGGGCGGGTGCGGCATATCTTGCTGTCACCCCGGAAGGAAAGCTCTATCCTTGCCACCAGTTTGTCGGCGAGGAAGCTTTTTGTGCGGGTGATGTTTTTAGTGGAGTAGATCGGAAGGTTCTGGAGCGCTTTGCGGCTGTGGACAATGCTGACAAGGAAGCTTGCCGTTCTTGTTTTGCTCGTTTCTTTTGCGGCGGCGGCTGTCACGCGGCGGCTTGGTCTATCAATCGAGATTTATCAATGCCTTATGCCTTAGGATGTGAGCTGCACAAAAAGCGTGTTGAATGCGGTTTATATTTGCAGGCGAGACGGATGCTTTTCCGCTCAGGGAGCAACTCAGTCGATATTTAAATCGATATAGAAAAGTTAGTTTTGTTGATCATAGAGGATAGTGTCGAGTTGGAGGCGGATTCGCTATGTATGGAAATAAACGTGTAGTTGTGGCTATGAGCGGCGGAGTTGACAGTTCGCTCTGCGTTGCTTTATTGAAAGAACAGGGATTTGATGTTATCGGCGTCACTATGAGGTTATGGGTATCGCCTGATTTTGAGGAAGAGGCAAAAGAAGCCGCACGCGGTTGTTGCTCGCTTTCGGCGGTTGATGATGCACGCCGGGTGGCAGACAGAATGTCTATTCCATTTTATGTTCTAAATTTCAAGGAAGCATTTCGCCTGCAGGTAGTTAACAATTTTGTGGAAGAATACAGGCGTGGGCATACGCCAAATCCGTGTATTGCCTGTAATCGTTTTATGAAATTTGACTTGCTTTTAAAAAGAGCGTTCGAACTGGAAGCAAGTTTTCTGGCTACCGGTCATTACGCCAGGATTGAATATGATCAATTGTTGGGGCGCTATCGTCTAAAAAAAGCTCGGGATATAGGCAAAGATCAAACATATGCGCTGTATAACTTAACGCAAGAGCAACTTGCACACAGTTTGTTTCCGCTGGGGGAATTCTTAAAAAGTGAAGTACGGGAGATGGCGGCTAAATATGGGTTGTCTGTAGCAGATAAACCAGACAGTCAGGAGATTTGTTTTATTCCCGATGATGATTATAAGCGGTTTTTGCGTGAGGAAATTAATCTAAAACAAGAGCCGGGACCGATTATGGATGTTGCCGGCAATCGATTGGGCACCCATCATGGCTTAGCTAACTATACTGTTGGACAGCGCAAAGGATTAGGTTTGGCGGTTGGACGCCCACTTTTTGTGGTAGCCTTGGATGTAGAAAAGAACACTCTGATTGTAGGCAATGATCAGGATGTGTATTCATCTGCTCTGATTGCCGATGATCTGAATTTTATTTTGTCACCTCAATTATCGGAAGAGACGCGTGTGACCGCTAAGATCCGTTATCATGCCAAAGAGGCGTCGGCCACACTTTTGCCTTTGAGAGACGGACGGATTAGATTAAATTTTGATGAGCCCGAACGAGCTGTGACTCCCGGCCAATCTGTTGTGTTTTATGTTGGCGATGATGTGTTGGGCGGCGGGATTATCCAAAGAGCTATAGTCTAGGAAAAGAGGCGCAAAGATGAAAACTGAAATCATTGCAGTAGGCACAGAGCTTTTGCTAGGTCAAATCATGAATTCCAACGCGCGTTTCCTTTCGGAAAAATTGGCTGAGAAAGGAATCGATGTCTATTGGCATACTGTTGTAGGTGATAATCCAAGACGCGTGGCTGAAACTTTTGGTATAGCTTTGAGTCGCGCGGACTTGATCATCTTTTCTGGAGGTCTTGGACCCACCTTGGATGATCTTACAAAGGAGACGGTGGCTGACGTATTGGGCTTGACATTGGAAAAAGATGAGGCCTGGGAAAAAAAATTGGAGGCTATCTTTGCCAGGCTGGAGCGAAAAATGACAGAGAATAACTATAAGCAAGCGTTAATCCCTAAAGGGGCCAGACTGCTAATCAATAATCATGGCACTGCCCCGGGAATTTGGCTTGAACACGGAGAAAAAACAATAATTTTGCTGCCTGGTCCTCCACGTGAATTGATGCCGATGTTTACAGAGCAAGTGTTGGCGCTGTTGCCGGAAAAAAGCGGCGTAATTCTCTCGCGTGTCTTAAAAATAACTGGCATGGGAGAATCTGCTATGGAAGAACTTATAGCAGATTTACTTGCTAATCAGACAAACCCTACTATTGCTCCACTAGCAAAGCATGCTGAAGTGCATCTGCGTTTAACGGCAAAGGCAGCCGACAGAAAAGAAGCAGAAGAACTTTTAGCTGCGACAGAATCAGATTTGCTGAAGCGCTTGGGCGATGCAGTATTTGCCCGCGACGAGGAAACGATGGCGGATAAGGTAGCTAATCTGCTCTTAACGCGAAAGTTGACTATTGCTGTGGCAGAATCTTGTACAGGCGGATTGTTGGCACATATGTTAACGAATGTTTCAGGCAGTTCGGCTTATTTTTTTCAAGGACAAGTAGTTTACAGTAATCGTTCAAAAACGGAGCTTTTGGGGGTTCAGCCGGAGTTAATCGAAAAATATGGAGCCGTTTCAGAACAGGTTGCCGGATCAATGGCGGAGAATCTGCGCATACGGAGCTTGTGTGATTTAGCGGTTGCCATCACCGGGGTGGCCGGCCCGACCGGCGGAACTGTTGAAAAGCCGGTGGGTCTGGTTTTTATGGCGTTAGCTGCTGCTGAAGGAACTTTTTGCCGTAAGTTTAATTTTTTTGGCAACAGAGAGACTATAAAAGAACGGGCTGTAATGGCAGCGTTAAATATGCTGCGCCTGTATTTATCGGAAAAAAACGGGTGATCTTTTGTCTTTGAAAATCCGGAAGGACACTGTAATTTTAGTTTTGCTGGCTGTTATCGGCATGTTGACCTTCGTCAGTCTGTTCGGGACTTATACTACTGTGCTGGAAGCCTTCCAGATAGAATTTTCCTTGCTTGTTTTTGACCATGGTTATACTCAGTTGGAAGTTCCTCCCTTAGGGATAATACGCGCACAGACACATTTGTCTCCACTGATGTTAAGAGCAAGACTGTTGAATGTTGACCTCGCTCAGCTGCGTCTGTTGTTGGATAAGGCGGAAGACCAGGCTTATCTGGACGCCTTGAGGGCTAAAGCGCGTTGGGAGATCAATGTTTTTCTGGTGCGCCTTTTATTTTTGGCATTTCTTGGCGGTGCTGCCGGCCCTATTGTCTTTGGCGAGCGGAACAGAAAAAAGATTTTGCTCGCCGGGTTAATCGGCATGATTATCTTGGGCTGTCTGCTGGCGCTCTCATACGCCACTTTTCAGCCCATGGCTTTTATGAATCCAGAATTTGAAGGAATTCTTAAGGCAGCTCCGTGGATCTTTGGCCTGCTTGAGGAAAGTCTTCTCCGCGTTCGTTCACTGGGGCAGCAACTGGAATTAATTGCTGTTAATATGAGCGTGCTTTTTGAACAGATTGAGCAGTTGGAGCCACTTGGCACAGTTGAAGGTGAGCTGAAAGTTGTTCATGTTTCAGATTTGCACAATAATCCCGCCGGAATGGACTTTCTGGCGCAGGTCGTTGACACTTTTGCAGTCGATTTGGTTATAGATACGGGCGATATCACTGATTTTGGCACCGATATTGAAGCCGGTTTAGCTTCACCTCTGGAACATTTTGGTATTCCCTATATTTTTGTGCCCGGAAACCATGACTCTCCCAATGTGATTGCTCGTCTGCGAGAAATAGAAAATGTCATTGTTATAGAGGAAGAGCAGATAGAAGTACTTGGGCTGCGTGTTGCGGGAATTGCCGACCCTTCCGCAAAAGATATGGGGATGCTGGTGGCAGCCGATGCAGTTCTAAATGAGTATGCAGTCCGACTGCATCGTGTTATTGACGAAGCGAATCGCCTGCCGCATGTGGTGGCTGTCCACCATCCGCGGATAGCGGAGAGTTTTTTAGGTCGGGTACAGGTGGTACTGACGGGACACACTCACCAATTTTCCATTAAGGAACGGGGAGAATCAGTAATGATTAATGCCGGTACAACCGGCGCCTCCGGTATTCGCGGTCTGCAAGCAAGAGAGGAAACACCTTATTCATTAGTTTTGCTTCATTTTGGACGGCATACAGACGGAGAGATGTATTTGCGGGCTGCAGATGTTATTCGCGTTTTTAAATTGAGAAGCGGTTTTTCTCTGGAAAGGCATTTGTTCGGGATTGCCGGGGCAGAGAACGAGTAATTCCGATAGTAAAAATTTTTCAGAAACCTGCAGGAATTTTAAAATTCAGGGCGAAATTAGCAAAGAGAACAAATGTTTGGTGGGGAGGTGTCTGTTTTGCTGGAGAAAAAGAAGGCTTTGGAAATGGCTTTGTTGCAGATTGAAAAGCAATTCGGCAAAGGCTCTGTGATGAGACTGGGTGATTCTACGGAACGGATGAACTTATCTGTAATTCCGAGCGGTTCGCTTGCTTTGGACATTGCTCTTGGTGTGGGTGGCTTTCCCCGGGGGCGGGTTATAGAAATTTATGGTCCGGAGTCCTCCGGGAAGACTACGGTGGCGCTTCATGCTATTGCGGAGGCACAAAAGACTGGTGGTTTTGCCGCATTCGTTGACGCAGAGCATGCGCTGGATCCGCTCTATGCTCAAAAGCTTGGTGTAAACATTGATGAGCTTTTGGTGTCTCAGCCTGACACCGGGGAACAGGCGCTTGAAATCGCAGAATCACTGGTGCGCAGCGGCGCTATAGATGTACTTGTTATTGATTCTGTGGCGGCTTTGGTCCCTAAGGCTGAGCTTGAGGGAGAGATGGGAGATTCACATGTAGGCTTACAGGCGCGTCTAATGTCACAGGCTTTGCGTAAGCTCTCCGGGGCTATTTCAAAATCTAATACAACAGCTATTTTTATTAACCAGATTCGGGAAAAGGTAGGAGTCATGTTTGGCAGTCCGGAGGTGACGCCAGGCGGCCGGGCCTTAAAGTTTTATGCTTCTGTTCGAATTGATGTGCGCCGGGTAGAGACGATTAAGCAAGGTAGTGAAGCGGTTGGCAACCGGACGCGTGTTAAAGTAGTAAAAAATAAAGTCGCCCCGCCGTTTAAGCAGGCCGACTTTGATATTGTTTATGGCGAGGGGATATCCAGTGAGGGTACATTGTTGGATATAGGCTGCGAGATGGATCTGGTTCAAAAAAGCGGCGCCTGGTTTTCCTTTGGTGATGAAAGAATGGGTCAGGGACGTGAAAATGCTCGCATCTTCCTGAAAGAAAATAAGAACATTGCCTCCCTAATTGACCGCAAAATTCGTGAAGCTCATGGTTTGCCGATAACTAAGGTTTCCCCGGAGCCGTCAACGGTATGAGCAGTAAATTTACTATAAAGCAGGTGCGGAGTATGGTCTATAAGCAGTTGGCAGTCCGCCCCCGCACCTCTTGGCAAGTAATCACATTCCTCCGCAAAAAAGGAGTAATTCAGTCTCTAATCGAACAGGTAGTAGCGGAACTGGCGGATGCAGGTTATCTAAATGATCTTAAATACAGTGAAAATTATATTACCGTGCGACTTGAAGAAAAACCGCGCGGACAACTGTATTTTCAGGCAAAGCTTTGTGCTGCCGGCATAGAGCGTTCTCTGGTTTGCCAGGTACTCTCTAATCTTTACCCTCCGGAACGGGAACAGGAGGAAGCGCTGCATTTTGTGCGCTTACTTATAGAAGACGGCGTATCTTGTCCGCATAAGGCGTTTAGAAAGTTACAAGCCCGCGGCTTTACTTGCAGCGCTGCGCGTTATGCTGTCAAACAAGAAATTTTTACGTAAGCAAGGAATTTTTCGCTAATCTTGACATAAGGCAGTAAAAAAGATACAATTTGAGGCAGGAGAAACATTTGTGTGGGTATGATAAAGAGTGAACGGCTTGTAGCCTAATCATATATATCTTTTACTGGGTAAAAAAATGATATTTTAGTACGAACCAGTTAAGATTCGTATATGCCTCTTTATAGCTGTGTGCCCGCACAGCTATTTTTGTTTGCTCTAAAAATGAGTGTAGGAGGTGAAAATTACTTGAATATGATTACAGTTATTCTCATTGTTTTGTTATCAGCAGCCTTGTCGGCCGGGGCAGGTTATCTTTTCCGCAAAAAGTTGGCGGAAAACAAGATAGGTTCTGCTGAAGAAGCAGCAAAGAATTTGCTGGAAGAGGCTGAAAAACAGGCACAAGCCGTTAAAAGGGAAAAAATTGTTGAGGCAAAAGAAGAAGTGCATAAACTTCGCAAGGATCTGGAGCAGGAGAGCCGTGAACGTCGCGCAGAATTTCAAAGGACGGAACGGCGGCTGATACAAAAAGAAGAATCTTTGGATAAAAAGACAGTTTCAATTGAACGAAAAGAAGATGAATTAAAAAACAAAGAACTGGAAATTGGCGCTATACGTGAGAGAGCGGAAGAAATAGTCAGGGAACAATCGGCTGAGTTGGAGCGTCTGTCTAATATGACGCTTGATGAGGCTAAAGAGCTGTTGCTTTCCCGTGTCAGAGAAGAAGTTAAGTATGAAATGGCTATGATGATTAAGGACCTGGAAACTCAGGCCAAAGAAGATGCTGAAAAAAGGGCTCGTCACATTATCACATACGCAATCCAGAAATTTGCTGCCGACCATGTTTCAGAAACAACAGTTTCAGTCGTTTCCTTGCCAAACGATGAAATGAAGGGCAGGATTATCGGTCGTGAAGGTCGGAATATTCGTGCCCTTGAAACGCTGACCGGTATCGATCTGATTATTGATGATACTCCGGAAGCAGTCATCTTGTCTGGTTTTGATCCTATTCGCCGTGAAGTTGCCAGGATAGCGCTGGAGAAATTGGTGGTTGACGGTCGGATCCACCCTGCGCGTATCGAGGAAATGGTTGAGAAGGCCCGCCAGGAAGTGGATGTGCGCATTCGGGAGGAAGGCGAGTCTGCCACCTTTGAGGCGGGTGTACATGGCCTGCATCCGGAGTTGGTTAAACTGCTTGGCCGTTTGCGCTACCGCACAAGCTATGGCCAGAATGTACTTAAACACTCTATCGAAGTGGCACATCTTGCCGGAGCTATGGCGGCAGAGCTTGGTCTTGATATTCAGTTTGCTAAACGGGCGGGATTGCTCCATGATATCGGCAAAGCCGTAGACCATGAGGTGGAAGGCCCGCATGTTACGATCGGCGGCGACTTAGCTAAAAAGTATAAAGAGTCTCGGGAGATAATTAACGCCATTGCCGCCCATCACGGAGATGAGGAGTTTCTTACGCTTGAGGCAGTCTTAATTCAGGCGGGTGATGCCGTTTCTGCCGCTAGGCCTGGGGCTCGTCGCGAGACATTGGAAACTTATATTAAGCGACTTGAAAAACTGGAAGCAATCGCCGAATCACTTGAAGGTGTCGATAAAGCTTATGCGATTCAAGCGGGACGTGAGGTGCGTATTATGGTTAAGCCTGAGCGTGTCGATGATTTGGCAAGCGTGACTATGGCACGGGAGATTGTGAAAAAAATCGAGGAAAATCTTGAATACCCCGGTCAGATTAAAGTGACCGTTATTCGCGAAACAAGGGCAGTAGACTACGCAAAATAGAGTAAAGCAGTGGGCGCAACCACGGGGACGGTTCCTGTGGTCGGTTCTTGTGGTCGGTTCCTGTGGTAGTGCGCCCTCACCCTAACCCTCTCCCAGAGGGAGAGGGGAATAGTATATCCTAACCCTCTCCCAGAGGGAGAGGGGAATAGTATTTCGCCGGCTCAAACGAGTTCGACACCAGACCCCTGATTTCATGTTATGTGAGAGGGGTTTTTGACATTTCAGGCAAAAATTGCAATAAGTTAATTCATGGTGAGAGAAGGATTTTTTTTGCCGACATTGAATTAACAGTAAGATTAGCAAGGTTGCCTGCTGTAGCCTCGCTTTTTCTGAGCAGGCTAATTTTTAGTTTTAGATACTTATTTAGGGGATGTGTTACAGTGTCAAAAATAAAGCAACAATCAAAACAGGATGCGTATACTACAAATTTACTGATTTCTTTATTGGTACGCTTTCCTGAAATTATGTCGATAAATTTTGACATGCCGCAGGACAGTGCAAAATTTACATTCATTTTGGCGGGTGATGTCAAGAAAGAAGATGTCAAAAATTTCAAACTTGTTCTTTTGGATTCTTTTGCCGCATACCAAGAGTTGACTGGGGAATATTTACTAGTAAAGCATAAGCTGCAAAGATCCGGAAAAGTCAACTTATTAGAACTTTACTGCAAGACTTCCGCTCTTTCGTTGGAATGGATACAATTGCTTTGCGGCATCATCTCAGGGCATTTCCCGACTATACTGGTACGTGAGGGTGATGAGGGAGAATCTATCCATGAAGAAGAGTTGATTCGACAGGAAGAAATCATTGCTTACTTACTCAGCCATAATACCGGAACGCAAAAGGATAATCTGATTGCCTTTCGTGAGGCTGGCAAAGTGTTTGTTTATGATATGATAAGGAATACTGTTTAAAACCAGACTGTGCAAACAGTCTATTTTTTGGCTTTATCAATGCAGAGATATTAGCTGCAAAGTCGGACTATGGAGTGAAATTTTAGTGAGAATTCTTATGATTGGTGATGTTGTAGGAAGTCCTGGACGAAATTGTGTCAGGGATTTGTTGCCGCGTATAGTGCAAAACTATCAAATTGATCTAACTATAGCTAATGGTGAGAATTTGGCCGCCGGCACCGGATTCAATGAGAAAACGGCTAATGAACTCTTCTCTTTTGGAGTAGAATTGCTTACAATGGGAAACCATGTTTGGGACAAGCGGGAGGCATTAGATTACATAAAAAAAGAAGTAAAGATTATCAGACCTATCAATTATCCACCAGGTGCTCCGGGGTGCGGATTTCGTTTGCTTTCAGTCCACGGCGTGAAAGTAGCAATTGTTAACGCCAGTGGACGTGTTTTTATGCCTGCGCTTGACTGTCCTTTTAGGACATTGCGAGATGCAGTCAGTTTACTGCAACAGGAAACGCCTGTGATTATTCTCGATTTTCACGCAGAAGCCACATCGGAAAAAATGGCCATGGGGTGGTTTCTAGACGGTCAAGTTTCGGCAGTAATTGGTACTCACACCCATGTGCAAACTGCAGATGAGCGAATTTTAACCCAGGGTACCGCCTACATTACAGACGTCGGTATGACCGGTCCCTATCAATCGGTGCTTGGGGTTGAGCCGGAAATTGTAATGAATAAGTTTATCACACAATTACCGGCTCGATTTGAAGTTGCTAAAGAAGGCCCTGTCCAGTTTAATGCCGTGGTGGTTGAGATTGATTCATACAGCGGAAAGGCTTTGCATATTGAGCGTATATTTGATTTGCATGAGTTCTAAATTCTTTCATTTTATTAACACTATTATTGATTAAGCTTAAATACACCTTTTAATCAGGTGTTTTTTTCCTTTATAATAGAAACATCCGGTTGGGGGGGCACGATGTGTCTGATCATTTAACTTCAGAAGAACTGCATAGGGAAGCAGTTGTGGTAGATGCGCATTGTGATACCGCGAGGTTATTTGCTGGGATTGAACAAGCTTATAATTTCGGACAACGCAATAAAATAGGACATCTGGATTTACCGCGCTTAAGGGAAGGCGGTGTTAAAATACAGTTTTTCGCGCTCTATGTAGAAGCAGATTATCAATCTTGCTCCGCTCTAAAGCGTACGCTGACATTATTGGAACATTTTTTACTTGAAATGGGAAAACATACTGAAAGTGTGACGGTGATTGGAAGCGGGCATGACTTGCAGGCAGCGTTGGCAAAAGGTAAACTTGGAGCTATTATTGCCCTTGAGGGGGCTGGGGCGCTGGAAAATGTTGAGATTCTCCACATACTTTATCGCTTAGGCTTACGTAGCGTAGGCCTTACATGGAACGAACGCAATATGTTGGCTGATGGAGTGGGTGCCGGCCCTAACCCCGGCGGCCTAACCCGCCTAGGCAAAGAGATAGTCTGTGAAATGAATCGACTTGGCATACTTGTCGATGCTGCACACTTAGCGCCCCGGGGATTTTGCGATTTACTGACTGAGTCTTCTTTACCGATTATTGTTTCACATGCTAACGCTGCAGGCGTCTGCAGCCATAAAAGAAATTTAAGCGATGAACAACTTCGCTTATTACGAGATAATAATGGGGTAGTTGGGCTGACCTTTTATCCTCCATTTATAGCTGATTCGTCAGCTTGCGGCATAGAGCAGTTGCTTGATCATTTTTGCTATATTGCTGATCGTTTTGGTGTTAGTATTTTGGGAGTAGGATCTGATTATGATGGGATTTCAACAGTAGTTTCCGGTCTTGATGATGTTTCAAGGCTGCCTAAACTGACTGCGGGATTGTTGAGACGCGGTTTTTCTCCTCAAGAGGTAAAACAGATTTTGGGGGAAAACTTTCTAAGAGTTATTAAAACAAATTTGGAACAGGCGGGGTGCTGATGACTGTAGTAGCTGATCTACATATTCATACTAGTGCGAGTGATGGTTTACTTTCACCTGCTGAAATCGTAAGAAAAGCTGTTTCTCAGGGTTTGTCAGCTATTGCTATTACTGATCATGACACGATTGACGGCATAAATGCTGCTTTGAATACCACAAAAAATGCCCTGCCGGAGATCATTCCGGGGATAGAACTTAGTACAGAGACGGATGATAGAGAAATTCATATTCTTGGGTTCTACATTGACCATACTGATCCAGACTTAATTGCTTTATTAAAAATATTACAGGAAAGTCGTTTCAATCGGGCAGAAAAGGCGGTAAAAAAGTTAAACTCATTAGGTTATCTTATCAGCTTGGGAGATGTGCTGGATTTTGCCGGCAAAGCGGCTCCAGGACGTCTTCACATTGCCAGAGCACTAGTAGAAAAAGGTTATTTTCCCAACTTACCGGCAGCATTTAATGATTTACTTGGTTATCGGATGCCCGGATATGTTGAGCGCTTTAAATTAAGACCAGAGGAAGCTATTGCCAGAATCAGGTCTGCAGGTGGTTTGGCGGCTTGGGCTCATCCTTATTTGTCGGGAAAAGATAGCTTGCTGACTGAATTTATTTCTTATGGTTTACAAGGGTTGGAAGTATATCATCCCGAACAGAACGCCTCTCAGTCCGGACACTATCGACAATTAGCAAAATTAAACCGCCTGTTTATTTGTGGCGGTTCGGATTTTCATGGGTCAGGAGCAGGTCATATTTCTTCTCTTGCTAATTGCGGATTAAACGCCGGGGAATATAAAGATTTTCTGGAGAATCGTTTGGAAATGCAGCAAAACTCACAAATAGTAAAAAAAGGAGTTTTCTGGCGTAAGTCGAATTAACCTGAGTCTAAAATATTACTGATTTGCTGTCATTTTCGTTTAAAAATTGGTGGGAGGCAATGTGAATAAAAAGAACCACACAGTTGTCATTGACAAAAAATGGTGTAAGCAGTGCGGCATCTGCTTTAGCTTTTGTCCGAAGAATGTTTTAGCAAAAGGAGCTGACGGCATGCCATATATAAAAGATCCTGCCGCATGCAGTGGCTGCGGGCTTTGTGAGCTGCGATGTCCCGACTTTGCTATAACCCTGGAGGGAGCAGAGCATGACTGAGCAGAGGAAGCTCATGCAGGGGAATGAAGCATGTGCAGCAGGCGCTTTATACGCAGGACTGAATTTCTTTGCCGGATATCCTATCACCCCTTCAACAGAAATTGCGGAAATTTTGGCTAAAAAGCTACCCGCAATTGGCGGTAATTTTATTCAGATGGAAGATGAAATCAGTAGTATTGCAGCTTGCATCGGTGCTTCACTTGCCGGCGCGAAAGCGATGACTGCTACCAGCGGCCCGGGCTTTAGTCTGATGCAGGAAAATATAGGGTATGCTATTATGACGGAAATACCTTGTGTCGTCGTAAACGTGCAGCGTTTGGGGCCGAGCACCGGAGGTCCGACAGCACCTGCGCAAGGGGATGTTATGCAGGCTCGCTGGGGTACTCACGGAGATCATGAAATGGTAGTACTAACGCCTGCCGGCGTGGAAGAAGTATTTACACTGACAGTAAAAGCGTTCAATATTTCCGAGGCATTACGTACCCCGGTGATTTTATTGATGGATGAAGTAATTGCACATATGCGCGAAGGAGCGTCACTGCCTGGAGCAGGCGAATTGTTTGTCTTTGCTCGCAGGGAGCCAAACGAGCCGTCTGCTGAATATCTGCCGTTTAAACCGCAAGACGATCTTGTTCCCGTGCCGGCGTCATTCGGTACAGGCTACCGTTATCATGTTACCGGTCTTTTTCACGATGAAACAGGATTTCCCACAGGCAAGCCGGAGAAGATTGACGGACTTGTCAGGCGTTTACAGCATAAAATTATTCTTAATAAAGATAAATTTTCATTCCATGAAGAATACCTAACTGATGATGCCGAAATTATCATCATCTCTTACGGGGCGAGTGCCAGATCTGCAAAAGCTGCCGTCAATCAAGCCAGAGCTCTCGGAATCAGAGCGGGATTGCTTCGTTTAATTACATTATGGCCGTTTCCGTCTAAAGAGATATCAAATATTTGCGCAAAAGCAACAGCGGTCATTACAGCGGAGATGAACTTGGGTCAGATCTATGCGGAGGTTTGCCGTGTTTTAGATTCTGCTAAGAGAAGTTTATCTGTCACTCATGTGGACGGTACACTTATTCAGCCGCAAAAAATCCTTGCCGCAATCAATGAGGTGGCTAAATGAGTCGAAACACTGGTATCGGCAGATATTTGCGCCTTGACCGTTATCCAACTATTTGGTGTGCCGGCTGCGGCAACGGTCAGGTAGTAAGCGCGTTGCTCAGGGCAATCGAAACACTGGAGTTGCCGCAAGATAAAGTTGTAATTGTTTCCGGGATTGGCTGTTCAGCCCGCGCTTCCGCTTATCTGGATTTTAACACTTTTCATACTACTCACGGACGTCCTGTTGCTTTTGCCACAGGCGTTAAACTTGCTAATCCTGATTTGCATGTATTGGTTCTCTCCGGCGACGGCGATACGACTGCAATTGGTGGGAATCACTTTATCCATGCCGCAAGACGTAATATCGGGCTTAAATTATTTATTTTCAACAACGGTATTTATGGTATGACTGGTGGCCAGTGCTCACCGCTTACTGCTCATGCCTGCAATGCTACTACGGCACCAAACGGCAATCTGGATTATCCTTTTGATATTTGTGAGCTGGGCAAGGCAGCAGGTGCGACATTTGTAGCGCGAGGCGCTACCTATTCGCCTGTTAGGTTGGAAGCAATGATGACGGATGCACTTCGCCATGATGGATTTGCTGTAATTGACTGTGTAACACAATGTCCTACATATTTTGGACGGATGAACAAAATGAATACTGCTGTTGAGATGCTTCAATGGCAGAAAGAGCGAACAATTCCACTGGAAAAAGCTGCTTCTTTGCCGTCACATGCAATTAAGGACAGGATTGTAACCGGTATTTTCAGGAGCGAACGGAAGCCTGAGTATACAGCATTGTATCGTAGTTTTCGTCAGCAGCTTGGGAAGGACGATAGCAATGTTTAAAAAAGAAATTCGTCTGTCAGGTTTCGGCGGACAGGGGATTATCCTTGCAGCGGTGATTTTGGCGGATGCGGCTTTACAAGCAGGTTTTTTTGTCGTACAGACCCAATCTTATGGACCGGAAGCTCGTGGCGGTGCGAGCAGGGCGGAAGTTATTCTCAGTGACCAACCGGTTGATTACCCAAAAGTCTCATCGCCTGATATTTTTCTGGCACTATCTGCAGAATCCTATGCTAAATATTGCCACGATCTCAAAGAGAACGCTATAATTGTGCTTGAAGAAAGTATGCAGACAACTCAGTGCGCTGCAGATGCTTTGCGATTCCCGGTTTTAGCAACTGCAAGAAAAGCGGGTAAGGAAATTACTGCAAACATGGTGCTACTAGGCATCCTCTCATCGTTGCTGAAGAATATTCTGCCGAAAATTTATCTTGAAGAGGCAATTCAGCGACGAGTCCCAAGCGGAACGGCAGAACTGAATTTGCTCGCTTTTACTTATGGTTACGCTTTAAGTGAAGAAATTAAATAGTAATGAGATAAGTGAAGAAATTAAATAGTAATGAGATAAGAATATTATTTAGTCGCTTCTGGCTTTTTGGAAGGAGGAAATGTATAGTGGATGATAGTATGCTTAGCTTAAAAGGGTCTGAGACTTCCAATTCTGCTGAAGCAACAAGTTCCGCAACTCCGTCAGGCGTATTGCAGGATTTGGGAGCAGCCCCGGAAGTTGTTGCTGCTATTATCGCGGCGATTTCAGCACATCTTAATATATCAGCAACTCAATTTACAATCAGTTCATTAAAGCCTGTCGCTTCCCAATGCAACAGCTCCTTCTGGACAATTGCGGGCAGGCAGAGATTAATCGGACAGCGCCAAGATTTTGCCATTTTGCGAAGGAGGAATAACTAATGAGAGCTTTCCGTGTTACCGTCAACGGCTTGTCTTACGAGGTGACTGTGGAAGAAGTGGGAACTGTTCCCGGCGCAAGCATGCCTTCCCCGTCTATAGAAACAGTTAAACCGACTAACACAGCAATTCCTGCCAGGCAAAACGCTACTAATTTAACTGCTGCCAAGCCAAATCTTGTTTCCGGAGATGCGGTTTACTCGCCGATGCCCGGTGTGGTGCTTAAAATTATGGTAGAAATCGGTCAGATTGTTAACTGTGGAGATGTTTTGTTAATTCTGGAAGCGATGAAAATGGAAAATGAGGTGACTGCTTCGGTTGCCGGTACGATTAAAGAAATTGCTGTCGCAAAAGGTTCCAGTGTAAACACTGGTGATTTAATGGTGGTGATTGAGTAGGCCACGCGGGATTAAAAAATTGAAGGCGCAATATGTAAAAGAACCTCACAGTTGGTGTTTAGTAAGTCAAAAGTAAACTGAGCCATTTACTTTAAGACTTTCTGCCGCCTGTGAGGTTCATTATTATTTTCTCCATGCTTATCGTAACTATACAAAATACTCAGAAGTAAATTATGCCAAGAAATCCGCCAAGAAAAAATATTTATTAAATAAAGAACCTCACAGTTGATTTTGTTGAGTCAAAAGTAAATTTATTGATTTACTTTGAGACTTGCAACTGTGAGGCTCGTCTCTATTTTGTCCATGCCTCCAACAACTATGCAAGATATTCAGATGAAAATTATCCCAAGGCTCTGACACGGATTTTATCATATTTTGCGCTATTTTTCGATATCTATATAGCAAGAGACATAGCAAGAGATTGCATTTTTATAAATGCGGGGGCAGACAATGAGTAAAGTAAAAAAACTGCGCTGGCTATTTGCTATTTTTGGTTTACTTTTAGTCTTCTCCTTGATTGATTATATATATCATCGGGATAGAATCTATGCCGGTGTCTTTGTTGACGGACTTGCCGTCGGAGGAAAAAAAACCAGCGAAGCGGCTGAACTGCTTAGGCAAAAACTTCAGCGCGAACAGCTTCCTCAGCGGGAAATTAGTTTAATTTTCGAGGAGAATGAGTGGACTGTTAATTTTTCAAAGTTGGGTATTGTTCCGGACATTGAAGCTACGATAGCGGAAGCGCATGCAGTCGGTCGAGAAGATTATCACTTTTTTTCATATCTGCAACGGCTTTCATTGAAGGGCAGAACAGCTAATTTAATGCCAAATTTTATTGTCGATTATCAACATTTCAGCTCAGCGTTGGCGGAAGCCGCTAAGGCCATCCGGCAAGAACCTCAGGACGCGCTATTTAGTCTTTCGGAAGACAGAAAGAAAGTGGAAATCATTCCGGATAGAGTCGGCAGGGAATTAGACCTGACTGAAACTTTGAAGAGATTGGAGGAGGGGTTGGAAAACTATACTGAAATGAAAACTCTTTATCTTGCTGAAATGCCGGCGATTGCAGCGATAACAACAGCTTACCTTGAGAGCTTGAATGTAAGGGAAGCGATCGCGACTTTCAGCACCACCTTTACTGCCGAAGATATAAACAGAAATCACAATATCCGGCTTGCTGCCAAAGCTATTGATAAAACGCTGGTTTTTTCAGGCGGCCGATTTTCATTCAACGAGGTGGTGGGAAAAGCTACGGCGCAGAGAGGATATAGAGAAGCGCCGGTCATCGTCGGCGGTGAATTGGTGGAAGGAATAGGCGGCGGCATTTGCCAGGTATCTTCAACACTTTACAATACTATTTTACTTGCGAATCTAAGTATCCTTGAGCGAAGAAATCACGGTTTAGCTGTCGCTTATCTGCCACCGGGTCGTGATGCTACTATCTCCTACGGCTGGATTGATCTGCAATTTCTTAATGATCGCAACCATGCTGTTTGGTTACGGACATTTATTGACGATAACAAGTTAACTGTCACATTTTATGGCAAAAAGATTCCTGGGCATGAAGTTTTAATTCTGACGACAGATCTTGCCAGTATCGATGCGGAAGAGGAAATTATTATGACTGCTGAACTGCCAAAAGGAGTTCGGGAGCAACTCAGAAAGGGTCAGCCTGGTTATCAAGTTACTGTTTGGCGAATCGAAAAAATAAATGGGGAAGAAATAAGCAGGGAAATGCTTTCACAAGATAGCTATCGCTCTGTTCCGTACAAATATCGTGTCGGAACTGCACAGTAGCAGGAAAAACAAAGGACTGCGTAGAACGAAATTAATGGGTGATCGAAGATGGCAATCAAAATCTATGCACTAGGAGACTCGATTACTTACGGGTTTCCCTACGGTCCCGATTGTTCTTGGGTTCGGATATTGGCTCAGAAAACAGGTCTGGAGATTATCAACGGGGGAGTTAACGGCGATACTACCACATTGATGCTGCAAAGACTTTCTTTGGCCTTTAACTACAATCCCAGCCATCTGCTATTGCTGGGAGGAACAAACGATGCCTATTGGGCGCAATCTTTGCTTACTGTGACCCAAAATATCAGAGAGATCTGCTATCGCTGTCTAGAACACAAAGTATATCCGCTGCTTGGCACACCTATTCCCGTGGACGAGCCTCAGGTAGAAGCTATTTTAGCAGAGTATCGCGCATTTATTCAGGAAACAGCTAAAAAAGAAGCTATTCCGCTTATTCCGTTTCACAGGGCATTTCTAACAGAGGATAACCGCTTTAAGGCAGAACTGACTGTCGATGGTTGTCACCCTAATCTTAACGGCTATGAAGCTATGGCAGAGTTAGCGATAAAAGAGCTCCCGATTCCAGGCTATCCAGATCCTAAAGTTTAGGCAAAAGAAGACTCAAAGAAAAACCCAAAAAAGAAGCAGCATAAAAACTGCTTCTTTTCGGCTAAGAATATCATATGTAGAATTCTTAGAAGTAACGATTAAGCAAACCCTGCAGCGCTCTGGCGTGACGACCTTCATCACGGCTCGTTTCATCTAAAATATCGTGAGCGTGATCAAGCCCGGCATCTTTAGCCTTTATGGCTGCTTCCCTTTTGCCTTTGTTAGCAGAAATCTCGCCGGCAAGCATTTTCTCAATATTTTCTTTAGTACTTGTGGAGATTCTGCCGGAAAGTTCAGCAAACAGAGCAGCATGATTAGCTTCTTCAAGAGCGATTTCTCGCAAAACTAAAGCCACTTCCGGATAACCCTCCCGCTGAGCTTGACGAGCCATTGCTAAGTAGATGCCTACTTCCCAGCTTTCGCCTTTAAATTCATTGCCAACTTCATCAATTACGCAAGTACCAAGGCAAATACCAACTTTGCTTTCATTGACCAGATCCATAAACATACCTCCTAATTAGTATTAATTACTGACAACTAATTTATATCCTATTTTTTGCCGTTTGTCAATCATGATGCTATAGGGGACAGGTGATTTGTCCCACTTATCTACGCGACCACCCCGCCCTAGCGGGCACCCCTCCAAGGGAGGGGAATTTTTCTACCAGGAAATTATATGGTTTCCAACGCAATGGGAGGTTTCGCAGGATGAATCCCTCTCGGGTGGGTTTCAAACCTGCTAGCCAATGGATAAAAAAGACGCATCAGCTGATAGAAAAAGCGTAGCGTCTTTTTTATCGGTTAAATTCGTGACAGGGCGCTGACTACTGTTTGATGGATAATACTTAAAACAAGCATAGCAATCAGCGGTGATAAGTCAATCGGCAAATTGCTGCGAGGCATCAAACGGCGAAAGGGCGCCAAAAGGGGCTCGGTTCCTTCGTAGAGTATTTTCAGTAAAGGATTATTCGGATTGTGTGGAATCCAAGAAAGCAGAATGCGGGCAAACAGGGCGTAACGTAAAATGGTAAAAAAATAATGCGCAATCAAAGCCGGCTGGTTCAGGCTAACCAACTCCTTAATTTGTCTCGATGCTCTTCTCTTGTTTTAACCTATTGTAACACAAGAGCAAGCGTTTTGGTAGGTTATTCTTTGTCGTCTGGAAGCTAATTGTTCTCTCTTCACTATTTATTCATAGTGAGAGCAGGCAGGATTTAACACAATCTTTTGCGAACAATATAATAGAAAGATAATCAGAAAGGTGGGGATGACAGTGGAGTTTTACCAACTGGAAGCATTTGTTACGGTAGTAGGTAACCGTTCTTTTTCCCGTGCCGCAGAAATTCTCTTTTTAAGCCAGCCCACAGTCAGCGCCCATGTAAAAAACCTGGAAAAGGAATTGGGTATGCCGCTGTTTGACCGGGGCAAAAGTGACTTGCTCCTTACACAAGCAGGGGAGTCTCTGTACCGCCATGCCCGCAATATGTTAGACATGCGGACGCTAGCATTGGCAGAACTGCAAGGGAATGACGCATTAGGAGAAGAGACTTTGCTGGTGGCAGCAAGTTCCGTTCCCTGCCAATACCTGTTGCCACGCGCAATCTCTGCCTTTGAAGCGAAATACCCTTCCGTATCTGTCAGTTTGCACCAGGAAAATTCACGCCAGGTATGTGAAGATATTTTTCGCTACCACTATCCTTTAGGAGTAGTTGGGGAGAAGAGTCAACATCCTCATCTTGTATTCGAACCAATTCTTGAGGATGAGTTGGTTGTTGCTATTCCCAAGCGGGAGGAATACAGCAATCTATTGTGCCGCGATTTGTTGACCGGGAACGATTTGCTTGGGCGAAAGTTGCTGTTGAGAGAACCGGGGTCAGGTACCCGCTCTTTGTTTGAACGGGAATTAAGAAACGCCGGCAATTCATTGGAGCAATATAAAGTGTCCGTCTTTGATAATCAGGAGACTATCAAACAGGCAGTCAGGCAAGGAGTAGGCCTGACAGTCATCTCCCGCTTCGTGGTGGAAGAGTATGCCGAGTTTGGCTTGTTAGACATCCGCCCCTTTGCCGGTCAAAGGTTGACAAGGCAATTTTGGTTGGTATATCATCAAAAAAGGGTTTTTTCTCCGGCTGTCAGTGCTCTCTACGTAAATCTGAAAACATTTTTTTGTCAGGAGGCTCCATGATGAGGGAAGTATATGCCGACCATGCAGCCACCACATTTCCCAGACCGCCGGAAGTTGTGGAAAATATGATCTATTATCTGCGTGATATTGGCTGTAGTCCCGGACGAGGGGCTTATCATAGGTCGTTAGATGCAGCCAGGATGGTTTATGAGGCACGAAGCTTATTGGCTCGTTTATTAGTTGTTCCGGAGCCGGAGCAGATTATTTTCACACCAAACGTGACCACTTCGCTAAACCTGGTATTTAAGGGCTTGCTTTCAGCAGGTGACCATGTGCTGATCTCTTCCATGGAACATAATGCTGTTGTGCGGCCGCTCTCGCGCTTAGCAAGAGATGGCAACGTCTTGGTTGAACAGCTTGCGTGCGCTCCTGACGGTACTTTTGATTTGCAAAAACTTCGCCAAGCTTTGCGACCGAATACCCGGCTTGTTGTTCTCACACATGCTTCTAATGTAACAGGGACAATCTTGCCTGTTTATGAAGCGGGGGAAATGCTGGCGGGAACAGATACATTTTTTTGCGTTGATGCGGCTCAGACAGCCGGTACTGAAGTTGTAGATTTTACAGCTTTGCAGTGTGACTATTTGGCGTTTACCGGTCATAAAGGTCTCTTAGGGCCGCCTGGAATCGGCGGACTTTGTATAAGCGAACGGGCTGCAGCCGTTACAAAACCATTAGTTGAAGGAGGAACCGGCAGTAAATCAGAAGACGAATTTCAGCCGGATTTTTTGCCCGACAAATACGAGAGCGGCACACAAAATATGCCTGGTATCGCCGGCTTGGCTGCCGGTGTGCGGATGATTTCCAAAACGGGTTTAGCAACAATACGTAATCAAAAAGCCTTGCTGATGGAAGCATTGCTGTCCGGCTTAGCCGAAATTGGCGGCATCACAATTTACGGAACAAAACAAACAGCCAAATCAGTTAGCACTGTCTCAGTCAATTTGGCTGGTGTAGATTGCGGAGACCTAAGTTTTATGCTTGACCAGGCATATGGAATCCAAACCAGAGCAGGCTTGCACTGTGCGCCGCTTGCTCACAAAACAATAGGCACATTCCCGCAAGGAACAGTGCGCTTTTCCTTGGGCTATCAAAACACGGCAGATGACGTGACAGCGATTTTGACCGCTTTGCGCGAAATATCAGCTTTTTAGAGGGCCTGTAGCAATGCCTCCAACACGGTTAACGGTTCGTCAATTGCTCCTATCGCCACCCAGTAAACGTAGAGTCCGTCAAGCCAGTAGTAATGGTCCATGCCCATGCCGGTAACATGATAGATTTGCTTTCCCTCAAGCGGGAATACCGACTCTTCCGTAAAAACAGTGCTGGCAGGCATGGTTTCTACCATTCGCTCCATCAGCATCTCGGCTTCATCAGCCGTAGGCGAGAGAGAAACCCAGACTGTTACTTCTGTTGCGCCGGAATATTGCGCAATCAAACCGTCTAACAACGGGAAGGGATTTCTATGCAGCTTTAAAATTTCTCGCATTGCTGTTTCACCGCTCTCGGATGAAACCAACTGCACACCTGCGAATTGTTCAGGCAGGTTAGGTAATCGAGGAGCTTCTCCGGCAGCAGGCGGAGCTGGAGCAGTAGGCGTGGTTGCCTGAGGCAATAGTGAGGGGGCGAGCAAGAAAGCTATCACGGCTAAAAATAACGCTAAAATGATCAGGATAAGCTTTTTTAGCATTTTATACCTCCAACTTAGTTAGATTTTTTGATACTGTTACTTTTAGAACAAATCTTCTCCATTGCTTTATTCTGATGTATTTAATAAATTCCTGCAGCAAATTATGGTATAATAACAAAAAAGATGTATTAAACGTACATCCCTCCCTAAAAAGTCGGGGGCGCTTTGGAGTGATGAAAATATCCTCAATCTGCCCTCACCCTAACCCTCTCCCAGAGGGAGAGGGGATTATCAGGGGAGATTGATTCCAAATAGAACAGGAGGGTTGTCATGAAAATAGATGAACTGACAAGCCAAGTTAAAGAGGCATCTTTTATACTGGCTGTCGCCGGCACAGAACTAAAAGACAGGGCTCTGCAACTCATCGCATCATCCCTGCAAACCAGAAAAGAGGAAATTATCAGTGCAAACCTGGCCGACCTGGAACGGAGCAGAAAAGAGAATCTGCCTGCGCCTTTACTTAAGCGCCTGGTGTTTGATGAAGCGAAAATTGCTGACGTGACTGAGGGTATAGCCAGCCTTCTGGCTTTGGAGGACCCTGTGGGCAAAACTTTATTATCTACAGAATTAGACGACGGTTTGGAGTTGTATAAGGTGACATGCCCTATTGGGGTAATTGGAGTCATCTTTGAATCAAGGCCTGACGCGCTTGTGCAAATCGCTACTCTTTGCCTTAAGAGCGGCAATGCAGTGCTCTTAAAGGGCGGGGCGGAGGCCAGGGAGACTAATTCAATCTTGGCTGAAATCATTATCAAGGCTGCGACAGAAGCCGGTCTTCCCGCAAATTGGGCAGCTTTGTTGACTACTCGTTCTGATGTAGATGAAATGTTAAAAATGGACAAGCAGATTGATTTAATTATTCCCAGGGGTTCAAATGAATTTGTCCGACACATTATGGATAATTCTAATATCCCGGTAATGGGTCACGCAGACGGAATTTGTCACTGTTATGTTGATAAAGAAGCAGACCTCAGTATGGCGGTCAAGATAGTTGTAGATGCAAAAACCCAGTATGTCGCCGTTTGCAACGCTGCTGAAACTCTTTTGGTTCACGAACAGATAGCGGCTGAGTTTTTACCTTTAATCAAAGAAGCGCTTGTCAAGAAAAATGTTGAACTGCTAGGCTGCCAGAGAACGAGGGCTTTTATTGCTGTAAACCCTGCCACAGAGGAAGATTGGAAAAGCGAATATCTTGACTATAAGCTGGCGATTAAAGTTGTCTCCGGTCTTGAGGAGGCGATTAACCATGTCAATACGTATGGTTCCGGGCATACCGACTGCATTATCACCAGAAACAAGGCGAGAGCACGTCGCTTTATGGATTTTGTTGACGCCGGTAACGTCTTTTGGAATTGCTCTACCCGCTTTAGTGACGGTTTTCGCTATGGTTTTGGGGCAGAGGTGGGAATAAGCACAGGTAAACTTCACGCCAGAGGACCTGTAGGCTTAGAGGGGTTATTGATTTATAAGTACAAGCTTATGGGCAATGGTCATGTAGTTGAGGATTATGTCAATCGTATTAAAACATTTAAGCATAGAAATATACACAAAGAATACTAAGACAGGCGAGGCAACTTAATGGCAAAAAAGAAGTACAACCTGACTGTTTTTGGCTGTCAGATGAACGAACGTGATGCTGAAACGCTCCGGGGTTTTCTGTTGGAATTAGGTTATGAAGAGACGACTGAAACTGAAAATGCTGATTTGGTAATTATCAATACTTGTGCGGTTAGGCAGAAAGCGGAAGACAAAGTGTTTGGTCAAATTGGGCGGTTAGGCAAGCTGAAGCAGACTAGACCTGAGATGATGATCGCCGTTTGCGGTTGTATGGTACAGCAGGAAGCTGTTGCCGGAAAACTGATAAAAAAGCATCCATTTGTGGACCTGGTTTTCGGTACGCACAATCTTGCCGCGTTTCCAGCATTATTGCAAAAAGCATCACAAAGCAATGAGCCTTTGCTTGATTTATGGGATGAAGCTGGCGACGTTGTCGAAGGGTTGCCGGTCAGCCGTAAAGACGGAGTTCGCGCCTGGGTAAACATTACCTACGGGTGCAACAATTTTTGTGCTTATTGTATTGTGCCGTATGTGCGCGGGCGGGAGAGAAGCCGCCATCCGGCTGAGATTATGAATGAGGTCAGCGATTTAGCGAGGCAGGGCTATCGAGAAGTAACGCTTTTGGGTCAAAATGTAAATTCATACGGTAAAGACTTGGCTGAAAGGATTGATTTTTCCGATCTGTTGCAACGGGTGGACCGGGAAAGCGGCATTAAGCGTATTCGTTTTATGACATCTCACCCCAGAGATTGGCATGAAAAATTGGCTCGTGTGATTGCCGAAGGAGTCAATATCTGCGAGCACGTCCATTTGCCGATTCAGTCCGGCAGCAATCGTATTTTAGCTTTAATGAACAGGGGTTATACCCGGGAGCATTACTTGGAACAAGTGGAAGTTTTGAGGCGCTATCTGCCGGATTGTGCTATCAGCACTGATTTGATTGTGGGCTTCCCAGGGGAGACAGAAGCAGATTTTTTGGCTACTTTGGATATTGTCGAACAGGTGAGTTATGATGCGGCATTTACCTTCCTTTATTCACAACGTGCCGGTACTCCGGCGGCGAAAATGCCGGCACAGATTAGCAGCGAAATTAAAAAAGAACGTTTTCAGCGGCTAATAGAAGTCCAAAACAGGCATAGTTTGCGCCATAATCAACAGTTGGTTGGTAAAACAGTTGAAGTTTTGGTCGAGGGAAGAAGTAAGACTAATCCGAATGTGTTGAGCGGACGCACAAGGGGAGGCAAAACGGTTAACTTCACGGGCGAGGGGGTTCTTGCAGGAGATTTGCTGCAGGTAGAAATCAGCGAAGCAAAAACGTGGAGCCTATTGGGGAGGATAAACGTTGAAAACCGAAACACCGATGATCAGGCAGTACAGGGAGATTAAAGAGCTGCACCAGGATAAAATCCTCCTTTTTCGCGTGGGTGATTTTTATGAACTTTTTTTTGAGGACGCTAAAGTAGGGGCAAGAGAGTTGGAAATCGTCCTTACCTCCAGGGACAAAGATGTGCCACTGGCAGGTTTCCCATACCATGCACTAAACACATATCTCGGGCGTCTGCTTGAACGCGGCTATAAAGTGGCTATCTGTGAACAGATGGAAGACCCTAAAGCTGTTAAAGGAATTGTCAAGCGAGAAGTTGTTCAGATAATTACGCCGGGAACGGTGCTTAATGAGTCCTTGCTTGAAGAGAAAAATAATAATTATCTGGTTTCTGTTTATATTGCAAAAGGCGGCTGCGGTTTTGCAGCTGCTGATATCTCCACAGGCGAGTTTATCATGACGCAGCAATCCGGCAATTTTACGGAGAAGTTTCTAAGAGACGAATTATGGCGTTTGCAACCTGCGGAAATTATTATCAATGAAGCGGCACAGCAATCACCTTTAATAAAAGGGTCATTAAACAGGCTGGGCGGTGATTTACCCGTCCAGCCTTGCAAAGAGAAATGGTACACGCTGAAACATTCTCAGGAAATGATGTTTAGTCAATATGGAGTGAGCAGCTTAACGAGTCTGGGCTGTGCGGAATTACTTTATGCTTTGCCTGCCGCAGGTGCCCTGCTCGCGTATTTGCATGGGAACAGACAAAGCGGTTTACAACATTTACATAGACCGCTTGTTTATGACCCGGAAGGCTGCATGGTGCTTGATGCCGCCACTAGGCGCAATCTGGAACTGACAAGGACCATACGCAGTGAGAAAAAGCATGGTTCCTTATTGTGGGTGCTGGACAGGACGAAGACGGCACCAGGCGGCAGACTGTTAAAGCGTTGGCTTGAGCAGCCTCTGCTGGAACCGGCGCTGATTGAAGCCCGGCAGGATGCGGTGGAAGAGTTGATGACTGATTTTGGCTTGCTTGATGACCTTGGCGGTTTCTTAAAAAATGTAGCTGATCTGGAACGCTTGTTGAGTCGTGTTCATTCTTTGGGCGCTAACGCACGTGATTTATTGGCGTTATCTAAGACACTGGCTTTATTGCCGGCAATACAGGAATTGCTTTTAGGTGGCGGTAAAGCTATACGAGCGCTTGCAAAGCGTATTCCCTCGCCGGAAGAATTAACCTCTTTTTTACTCTCCGCACTGGATGATGAGCCACCGTTCTCACTGCGTGAGGGCGGTTTATTGCGGGACGGCTTTAATGCTGAACTGGATGAGTTGCGGCATATCTGTCGCGATGGGCGCAAAACAATTTTGGACGTTGAGCAGCGAGAAAGGGAACGAAGCGGAATTAAGTCTTTGAAGGTTGGCTACAACAAAGTTTTTGGCTATTATATAGAGATTACGCGGGCCAATGCCGGTTTAACCCCGAGCGATTACATCCGAAAACAGACATTATCTAATGCAGAGCGCTATATTACCCCGGAGTTAAAAGAGCTTGAAGCTTCGGTTTTGGGTGCGGAAGAAAAGATTTGCGCTCTGGAATATGAACTGTTTCAGGCTGTACGTGAACGGGTAGCCTGCTATACTGCCGAGATTCAGTCGGCTGCTGCCGTTTTGGCGGAACTGGATGTTTTTCATTCTCTGGCGCTGATAGCACGTGAATACCGTTATGTGCGGCCGGTTGTGGATGAGAGCGAATTGCTGGAAATTTTAGATGGCAGGCATCCGGTATTGGAGCGTGTGACACAGGCAGCAATGTTTGTTCCAAATGATACTGTTTTGCATCCGGACAAGCAGCGTATCTTACTAATTACGGGTCCTAACATGGCAGGCAAATCGACTTACATGCGGCAAACAGCTTTAATTGTGCTTTTGGCGCAGATTGGCAGCTTTGTTCCGGCAAAAAAAGCCCGCATCGGGATTGTGGACAGAATATTTACACGTATTGGCGCTGCCGATGACTTGGCGGGCGGACAAAGTACGTTCATGGTGGAAATGAGTGAAGTGGCAGATATTTTGGCGCGGGGTACAAACCGAAGCCTCGTTTTACTTGATGAGGTGGGACGCGGCACGAGCACATTTGACGGAATAAGCATCGCCCGTGCAGTGCTTGAGCATCTCTACCACAAAACAGGAGCTCGAACTCTTTTTGCCACCCATTACCACGAACTGACCGAGATGGCGGGAGCTTTCCCCGGCTTAGTAAATTTGGCTACTGCGGTCAAGGAGAAAGGTGAGGAAATTGTCTTCTTACATAAAGTGGTTGCCGGTAGTGTTGACCATAGTTATGGAATACAAGTAGCTCATTTGGCCGGGTTGCCAAAAAGCGTTGTTCGGCGGGCTCGGGAAATTTTGTCGGCATTGGAGTCACCGGCTAAAGGAGCGAGGGAAGTTGCGGCGGTAAAAGAGGAAGAACAACTTCGCCTTTTCACCGACCCGGAACTTGCCAAAGCAATTGCGGCGGCAGAAAGCGCAGATTTAATGACTACAACACCGCTCGAGGCGATGCAGCTCTTATACAGCCTGCAGCAAGCCCTGAAAAAGGAGATTACTCATGGCTAAAATCCAAGTGTTGGATGAGCTGACCGCCAATCAGATTGCCGCCGGCGAGGTTGTGGAACGACCGGCAGCCGTAGTGAAGGAACTGGTGGAAAATGCGATTGATGCAGGCGCGTCAACCATAGTTATCCAAGTTGCCGGCGGAGGGCTTGAAAGTATTCGGGTGAGCGACGACGGCAGCGGCATAGCTCCGGAAGACGTGCCATTAGCTTTGCAAAGACATGCCACCAGTAAAATTAGAAGCGCTGCCGACCTGGCAGTCATCACATCACTTGGGTTTCGGGGTGAGGCATTGCCAAGTATTGCTGCTGTTAGTCGTTTTCAACTGACTACGCGTCAGCCCCAGGAAATGGTTGGTACAGAAATTGTCGTGCACGGTGGACAGGTGATCAGCATGAGCGAAACGGGCTGTCCTTCAGGAACTGAAATCCGGGTTGAGGGTTTGTTCTTCAACACACCGGCTCGTTTGAAGTTTGCGAAGAGCGAAGCGACGGAGAATGCCAAAATTACCGATACCGTTCACCGTCTGGCGTTAGCGTGGCCGGAGATTTCTTTTGCTCTGACGATAAACGAAAAAAAACAGTTTGCAACAGTGGGTAATGGAAAACTTGAGGACGCTGCGGCACAAGTTCTGGGCAGGCAGAATATGCGTCAGATGATACGGTTGGACTGGCATGGTTCCTTAGTAAAGATAAGCGGCTTTACTGCCAAACCTGCTCTTGTCAGGGCAAACCGTAATCTTCAGTACTTTTTTGTGAACCGGAGACCTGTGCGCTCGCCCTTGTTAAGTGATGCAATCCAGACTGCTTACCATACACTTTTACCTAGAAATCGTTTCCCTGCAGCCATCTTTTTATTATCGATTGATCCGCAGGAGGTAGATGTTAATGTTCATCCTGCTAAGCGAGAAGTTCGCTTTTCTCGGGAAAGAGAGATCTATAGGCAGATATTAGCTGGCGTGAAGGATATCCTGCGGCACTCGGATCTTGTGTTTGAACTTGGAGAGTTCCGCACTTCCGCGATAAGAGAAACTCCTGTCAACGTTAATTTATATGAGATGAAATATGTGCAAGAGACGAAGCCAGACAACTCTTTGTTTTCTCTTCAACCGGCAGGTGCGCCTGTTAACAATTTTAAGACTGAGACATTGCTTCAGCAAGATAAAGTAGTCTCTCGCTTTCCACGTTTAAAGCCGATTGGGCAATACCTTGCCACCTATCTTTTGGCTCAGTCCGAGGCGGGTGAGCTTTATGTGCTTGATCAACATGCGGCACATGAGCGCGTCCTTTACGAACAATTAAAAAAGGAGCTGTCTGTTGGCTCGGTAACTGTCCAGGAAGTAATCCCCCAAACCTTTGAATTGGATCCGTTAGCGGCTGCGGCGATGCAAAATTCGCTAGATTTTTTTGCCAACCTGGGTTTAACTTTTGAAACATTTGGTAATAATACGTTTATTCTGCGGACAGTACCGGCTTTTTCTCACTATTGCCTAAATCAGGATGATTTAACTGAGATACTCGCTGTAGTACGGGAGGAAACAGGCGGAACAACCGTTGTTTTCGAAAAAATACTGCGAACGTTAGCCTGTAAGGCAGCGATAAAAGCTAACCGGTCAATGGAGCGGCGGGAGATGGAAGCCCTTTTGGAGCAGTTGGCAGAAACTGAAGGTCCCTTTACTTGTCCTCATGGACGTCCTGCAGTACTCGTCTTTTCCGAACAGGCACTTGCCAGGAATTTCCGGAGGCACTCATGAAAGGAAAACTATTGGTTATTACCGGACCTACTTCTGTGGGGAAATCTTCTGTGGCTGTGGAAGTGGCAAAGTCTGTTGGCGGTGAAATCATTTCGGCTGATTCAGTGCAGGTATATCGCGGTTTAGATATTGGCGCAGCTAAGCCTAGCAGAGCAGAGAGAGATTTGGTTCCTCATCATCTGCTTGATTTGGTGGAACCTAACAATAATTTTAGCGTCGCTCAATATCAACAACATGCTACCAAGGTGATTGCCGCTCTGCATAAAGAGGGTAAGCTGCCGATTCTCGTGGGGGGAACAGGGTTATATCTAAGGGCGGTAGTAAAGGGCTTCGCTTTTGGTGAGGATGCGGAAGATGAACTATTGAGAAGCCGACTGCGGCAAGAAGCAAAAGATTTAGGCGCTGCAGCTCTGCATAGCAGACTAAGCGCTGTTGATCCGCGGACAGCCGCTAAGCTCCATCCCAATGATTTGCGCCGGGTAATCCGCGCCTTGGAGTTTTATGAAATTAGCAGACAGTCTATTTCTGAACAACTGGCTGCCACTCCAGATGAAAATGTTTACGATACATTACTTTTTTGCCTCACTATGCCCCGGGAGTTGCTTTATCAACGGATAGAAATGAGGGTGGAAGAAATGTTGGCGGCAGGTTTTGTGGAAGAGGTGCGAGGCTTGTTGGCTGACGGCGCATCCCCTGATGCCAAATCAATGCAATCACTAGGATATAAACAGCTAGTTGCATATTTATCAGGGAGACTTTCTTTGCCTGCGGCTGTCGCAGAAATAAAACGTGATACGCGACGCTTTGCCAAAAGGCAACTTACTTGGTTTAGACGAGAAGAAGAGTTGATTTGGTTGGATCTGTCAAAGTACAGCAGTAATGTGGAGTTGGTGGCAAATATTTCAAAAAGGGTTGCAGGATATTTTAGGCAAGAATCGAATATTTAAGCGAGTTTGTTTCTTGTTAAAATAACTATTTGGAGGGGATGGCATGAATAAAGGTCCGATAAACTTGCAGGATAACTTTCTTAACATTGCACGCAAAGAAGATATGATGCTGACCGTCTTTTTAGTCAACGGCTACCAGATAAAGGGGACGGTTCGCAGCTTCGACAGTTTTACTATCCTGCTTAATGCAGACAACAAGCAGCAACTAGTCTATAAACATGCCGTGTCCACTATTATCCCGTTTCGTAATATTAACTTGGCTCAGACGACGGAATAAAAACGTAACCGGCTGAAGGAAAGGGCAGCCTTGCTTTCGATTGTGAGGGCAATGACTGTCTTTTTTTGGCACGTAGAATGAATAATCGCTTCCAAAATAAGGTCTCTTGCTAATAATAACTTTATTGAGGTTTTGGCTATGGAGAAGGCTGTTCTGGTTGGTTTGGAGACACAGGATAAGCAGTGGAATATCGCAGAAACGATGCAGGAACTTGCCCAACTGACGGAAACTGCCGGTGCGGAGCCGGTGGCTGAAATTATCCAAAAGCGTCCCAAGCCGGATGCTACTTTTTATGTCGGAAAAGGCAAGGTAGAGGAAATCCGGCTGCTTGCAGAAGAATGCGGTGCGGGTCTAGTGATCTTTGATGACGAGCTTTCACCTACGCAAAAAAGGAATTTAGAAGAAGTAATCAAGGCACGGGTAGTCGATCGAACAGCTTTGATTCTCGATATTTTTGCTCAACGTGCAAAAACTCATGAGGGTGTTTTGCAGGTAGAACTAGCACAATTAAATTATCTCTTGCCGCGTCTTACCGGTTTTGGCAGCCAACTTTCACGTTTGGGCGGAGGGATCGGTACGCGCGGCCCAGGCGAAACAAAGCTGGAAGTGGACAGGCGGCGTATTCGTAAACGCATCGCTGATTTAAAGGAAGAGATAGAGGAAATCAAGAAACACCGCAGCCTGCACCGCAAAGCAAGAAAAACGGCTTCGTTGCCTGTGGTGACAATTGTAGGCTATACTAATGCAGGAAAATCTACTTTGCTTAATGCGTTGACTGCGGCAGATGTCTTTGTGGAGGACAAGCTATTTGCCACTTTGGATCCTACAACCCGTCAAGTTGAACTGCCTGATGGCAGCCGTTTTTTGCTGACTGATACAGTCGGTTTCATCCAGAAGCTGCCTCATCATTTGGTGGCAGCTTTTCGCTCTACTTTGGAGGAAGTTTTGGAGGCCGAGTTACTTTTACACGTGGTGGATGCCTCTCATCCCCAAGCGGCTGCACAGATGATTGCGGTAAACGAACTCTTGCAAAAAATCAACGCGGAAAACTTACCTGTCTTCGTCGTCTTCAACAAAATGGATTTGCCTGAAGCACACGCTGCGCTGCCGTTGTTATCCCGGGATTGGCCTGATCACTTGGCTATTTCTGCCAGAAACGGAATCGGTCTGGCTGAACTTATCACACGCATAGATGAAGTTATTCGCGCTGAACATCGGCGGCTTGAGTTGACATTGCCCTTTGGTACCGAAAAAATTTTGGCTATTATTCGCAGCCACGGTAAATTGGAAGCAGAGGAATATACATCGGAGGGGATCCGAATCCGAGCCGTTTTACCAAAACCATGGGCCGCAAAAATACTGGATAGTCTTGATAAAGGAGCGGCTGAACTTGCTGGAGACGACCGGTTATTTTAAATATCAAACCTTGCTCAGTGAAATAGAGAGGCAACTTATTGCGACTTTTCAAAAGATTGATGATTTGATGCTGATTAACCAAGCCAGAGTGCTGGACGCTTTCCGCGCAGAAGAAGTGGACGAAACCTGCTTTTATGAATCTACAGGATATGGCTATCATGACTTGGGAAGGCAGAAACTTGATAATCTTTATGCTAGGGTATTTGGCGCCGAGGCTGGGTTGGTTCGCCCTCAGTTTGTCTCAGGCACCCATGCCATTGCCTGCTCTCTCTATGGTGTTCTCTCCCCCGGCAGCCGACTCGTTTCGTTGACGGGAAGGCCTTATGACACTTTACAAAAAGCCTTAGGCCTATCTTCCTTGGGCAATGGTGGTCTGCATAGCCAAAAGATTAGTTACGCTGAAGCCGACCTGACAGCGGGGCTGGACCAGGAGCTGCTAGACCATATTTTGGCTGAAAAGGCTCAGGTTGTCTTGATTCAACGCTCGCGCGGCTATGCGCAGCGCCGGGCACTGACTATCGCCGATATTGCTGATTTAATTTTGGCGGTAAAAAAAAGACAGCCAGAGAGCATTATCTTTGTCGATAATTGCTATGGGGAATTTGTAGAGGAACTTGAGCCTTGTCATGGCGGGGCCGATTTAGTTGCCGGTTCTTTAATTAAAAATCCCGGTGCCGGTTTAGCTGCAGGAGGCGGTTATATAGTAGGGCGCGCTGATTTAGTGGAAAGAGCTGCCTGGCGTTTAACCGCCCCAGGTCTAGGCGCAGGTGTCGGAGCTATGGGTACGGTTAAGCGACTAATTTTTCAAGGGTTGTTTCTCGCTCCGCACCAAGTCGGTCAGGCTTTAAAAGGAATGGTCTTGGCTGCAGCGCTTTTTGAGCGCCTCGGTTACTCTGTCGACCCCAGTCCAACCGAGAAGAGAGGAGATATTGTGCAGTCAATTTCTTTGGGTAGTCCGGAACTGTTGAAACTATTTTGTCGTGCTGTGCAGGCAGCTTCTCCTGTAGACAGTCATCTGACGCCGCATCCAGCTCCTATGCTGGGCTATGAGCATGAAATTATTATGGCGGCGGGAACTTTTGTTCAGGGGGCGAGCAGCGAATTTTCTGCTGATGGGCCTTTGCGGCCGCCATATACGGCATTTCTTCAGGGTGGGCTTACATATGAACATTGTAAGCTGGCACTGGCTGAGATCTTGTCGGTTTTGAAAAGCCACCTTTATTGACAATTTTTGCAGGCAAACGCTATAATCGTAAAAGATGAAAAAACTTTAAGAACAGAAATGAGGACGATGGTATGGCGTACACTAGAGACGATGTGTTGCATTTCGTTAAAGATTTAAAAATCAGATTTATTCGCCTTCAGTTTGCGGACGTTTTGGGAATCTCTAAAAATGTGGCAATTCCGGTGGAGCAATTGGAAAAGGCATTAGATGGTGAACTGATGTTTGACGGTTCGTCCATTGAAGGCTTTGTGCGGATTGAAGAGTCTGATATGTACTTGCGTCCGGATGTTAACACGTTTGCCGTTTTCCCCTGGAATGCTCATGCCGGCGGTGGGGAAGCGCGACTGATTTGCGATATTTATAATCCGGACGGAACGCCATTTGAGGGTTGTCCACGCAATACATTGCGCCGCTCTATCGCAGAGGCGGCAGCTCTTGGCTATGAGCTAAACGCCGGTCCGGAAGCCGAGTTTTTTCTCTTTTTGAAAGATGAACAAGGTCGCGCCACTACGAAAACGCATGATCGCGGCAGCTATTTTGACTTTATGCCGGTTGATTTGGGGGAATCGGCACGCCGTGATATGGTGCTGACTCTGGAAGAAATGGGTTTTGAAGTGGAGGCTTCCCATCATGAGGTTGCGCCGGGACAACATGAAATTGCCTTCAAATATGCTGATGCTCTCACGACTGCTGACAATATAGCCACCTTCAAGCTCGTGGTACGTACCGTCGCCATGCGCCATAATCTTCATGCTACTTTCATGCCTAAGCCAATTTTTGGTATTGCCGGCTCCGGCATGCATACTCATCAATCTCTTTCCAAAAACGGTCAGAATGCGTTTTATGATCCGTCCGATCCTTCTCAGCTCTCCGATATTGCCCGCTATTATATCGGCGGCTTACTGCGCCATGTCAAAGGTTTTACTGCGATCACCAATCCGTTGGTTAACTCTTACAAGCGGCTTGTACCGGGTTACGAAGCGCCTGTCTATATCGCTTGGAGCGAACACAACCGCAGCCCGCTAATCCGCATCCCTGCAAGACGCGGCGTAGGTACCAGAATTGAATTGCGTAACCCCGACCCTTCCTGCAACCCTTATCTTACCTTGGCTGTTACTTTGAGTGCCGGTTTAGACGGAATTAAAAATAAAATTATGCCGCCGGCTTCAGTGACTCAAAATATTTATGATATGTCTGCTGGTGAAAGGGAGGCACTTGGGATAGAGAGTTTGCCAAAAACTTTGGGGGAAGCCCTCATTGAGTTGTCGGCTAACAGTGTAATTAGGGAAGCTTTGGGGAAACATATTTATGAGCATTTCATGGAAGCAAAAACCATTGAGTGGACTCAGTATCGTACCCAAGTGCATCAGTGGGAAGTCGATAATTATCTGACAGTTTTTTAAAAGATTATCCACTTTTAAAGTTACCAAAAAGCCCGCATCGTTTTCGCGGGCTTTTTGGGCTCAAGAAGTCATCAAATCCTACCAAAGTTTTTGGAGATAATTGTTGACGCGCTGCAAAGATACTGTTAATCTTAAGACATCATATCCCTTAGGGTGGGGGGGTATAGTGATGGAGGCGAAAAGATGGAACGGTTAACCGGCAAAGAAGAAAAATTCCTGGTCAAAGAAACACTCGAAGTGACTGGTATGACTTGTGTGGCCTGTGCAAACAGCATCGAAAAAGCGCTGCAAAAGAAACCCGGAATAATGGAGGCGGTAGTAAATTTTGCTGCCGGAAAAGTTACAATTTTATATGATAGAACCGAGACGAATCGGCGTGAAATAATTTCTGTCATTGAAGACTTGGGCTACGGTGTGCTTACCCGGCAAAACACTGAGGGGCAAACCGGTTTTGACAAGGAAGCGCTGGAACAAGCACAACTCCTTGCGCGAAAGCGAATTGTGATAATAGCTATGTCAATTACAGCAATTATTGAAATCGTTATGTTGCTGGAGCTTCTTCATTATTTCCATCTTCCCTACCATAACTGGGTAATGCTGGCCGCTGCCACACCGATTGTCTTTTGGGCCGGGTTGCCTACTCACCGTGGCGCTTGGCGTTCCATAAGACACGGTAGTGCTAATATGGACGTATTAATTTCTCTTGGTACATTATCCGCTTATGCCTGGGGGATCGTCGCCTTTTTTATTCCTTATACAGTTTCATTCATGGGGATTTCCGGCATGATTATGTCTTTTCACCTCTTGGGACGCTATTTAGAGGCTATTGCCAGAAGCAAAACATCAAGTGCCATCAGAAAACTGCTGGAACTTGGCGCTAAAACCGCTCGTATCATTGAGGATGGCGTTGAAAGAGAGATTTCTGTTGAACTGGTACAGGCAGGAGATGTAATTATTGTCCGTCCCGGAGAGAAAATCCCTGTTGACGGCGAAATTATTCAGGGTTATACAACTATTGATGAATCGATGGTTACCGGTGAAAGTTTGCCTACTGAGAAAACAGTTGGAGACCAAGTGGTGGGTGCCACTATTAATAAGAACGGAGTTATTCAATTTAGAGCGACAAAAGTTGGCAAGGATACTTTTTTGGCACAAATTATCAGGATGGTAGAGGAGGCTCAGGGCTCCAAAGCACCTATTCAAGAATTGGCGGATAAAGTCACAGGCTACTTCGTTCCCGTAGTAATAATCATTTCGCTGGCTACTTTGTCTGGTTGGCTATTGCTTGGCGGACTGGAAGCATTAGACCGGGCTGTTTTTGCCGCCATTGCCGTACTGGTGATTGCTTGTCCCTGCGCCTTGGGATTGGCTACCCCTACAGCCATTATGGTAGGTGCCGGCATCGGTGCGGAGCGCGGTATTTTGATCAAAGATGCCACCAGCCTGCAGGCTTTATTAGATGTAGACACAATAATTTTTGATAAAACCGGAACTATTACCAAAGGTGAGCCTGCTGTCACAGAAATCATCAGTACAGGTGAGCTGACGGAAGATGAATTGCTTCGCTTGGCAGCCGGCGGTGAAACCGGTTCAGAACATCCTCTTGGCCAGGCAATAGTACGCGCTGCCTTTGAACGTGCCATAGTATCGGAGAATGCAACTGATTTTCAAGCCATCCCCGGCAAAGGAATCAGAGCTGTAATTGCAGGTAAAGACATACTGCTGGGCAATAGAAAGCTGATGGCTGAAATGGAGATTCAGACTGAAAATCTGGAAAATACGATGGCAAAGTTGGAAGAACAAGGAAAAACTGCTATGTTAATGGCAGTCAACGGGCAATTAGCTGGCATTATAGCAGTCGCCGATATTATTAAAGAAGACAGCAGACGTGCCATTGCTTCATTGGCCAAGGAGGGGTTAGCCACCGCTATGCTTACCGGTGATAACGAGCGTACGGCAAAAACAATTGCCCTGCAGGTGGGCATTGATCGGATATTGGCGCAGGTACTGCCCGATCAGAAAGAAGCAGAAGTGCGGCGTTTACAGAAAGAGGGACGAGTGGTGGCGATGGTCGGTGATGGAATTAATGATGCCCCGGCACTGGCACAGGCAAATGTCGGTATCGCCATTGGCAGCGGCACAGATATTGCCATTGAGGCAAGCGATATAACTCTTATCCGAGGTGATCTTACTTCGGTAGTGACAGCGATTCGTTTGTCACGCCAAACCTTTAGGATTATTCGTCAGAACTTATTTTGGGCGTTCGCATATAATTTGCTGGCAATCCCGATTGCTTCCTCTGGCCGCTTAAGCCCGGCAATTGCAGCACTTGCTATGGCTCTTTCTTCGGTTTCAGTGCTTTTAAACTCACTTCGCCTACGGCGCCAAAAATTGGATAAAGAGAACTAAAATGAGTAGAAAAAAAGAAAAGGCAAAACGAATATTTGCTATTTTGGCGGAACAAAACCCGCACCCCGAAACAGAATTGAATTTCAAGACACCATGGCAATTGCTCGTGGCCACTATGCTCTCCGCTCAGTCGACCGACAAGCAAGTGAATAAAGTGACTTCTCTTTTGTTTGAAAAATATCCTTCTCCCGCCCAGCTTGCTGTATTGACGCCGGATGAATTAGCGAAAGACATAAAAAGTATCGGTCTTT
This sequence comes from Clostridium sp., assembly GCA_018335695.1. Classification (GTDB taxonomy): domain Bacteria; phylum Bacillota; class Dethiobacteria; order Dethiobacterales; family Dethiobacteraceae; genus GPS1B09. Next base: position 58,748 of record JAGXRV010000089.1, on the reverse strand, counting down.
TTCGCACAAAGAGCAGACATTTGCTTGCTTCGGCAAAAACATTGCTGGAGAGATTCGGTGGTGAAGTGCCGTCAGACCTTGACTCTTTGCTGTCCTTGCCTGGGGTGGGACAAAAGACGGCGAATGTAATTTTGGCAAATGCATTTGCTATACCGGCTTTAGCTGTCGATACACACGTTTTTCGTGTAGCCAACCGCATCGGTTTGGCTAAGGCAAAGACGCCGGCAGCCACAGAAAAGCAATTAACTGCTATAATAGGTCGTGAGTTATGGGCTAATGCTCACCACTGGCTGATTTTACACGGTCGTTACATTTGTCATGCTCGCAACCCGCACTGCTCACAGTGTTCTCTGAGAGAACACTGTGATTATTTCCAAAACAAAAAAGAAGAGTAAAGGTTGGTGGATTTTTTGCGCTTATTAAGGAGAATATTTCTGACCGGTCTGGCAATATTGCTGCCGGCAATAATCAGTATTTATGTTTTAGGCTTGACTTTTAACTGGGCAGACTCACTGCTTGGCAATCTTTTACGTCAATATCTGGGTGTCAGAATACCGGGACTGGGATTTCTGATTACGGTAAGCGCAATCCTTTTTGTAGGTTTGGTAGCAAATAATGTTTTTGGCAGCAGAGTCTTAAAAATGGTGGAGAATGCTTTTGCAAGTATTCCTTTGATTAAGCCAATTTATACTGCAACCCGTCAGATAATAGATGGATTTTCTGCACAACGCAAAAGTGTCTTTGAATCGGTAGCCATGATTGAATATCCGCGCAAAGGAATTTACGGTATTGGCTTTATAACCAGCAGCGGCTTGGGAGAAGTACAGGAGAAGACCGCGCAAGATGTGGTGGCTCTGTTTGTACCGACAACGCCTAACCCTACTTCCGGTTTTCTGCTTTTGGTGCCGCGGGAAGAACTGATACCGCTGGAAATGTCGGTGGAAGAAGCGCTAAAATTAATTATTTCCGGTGGCGTGATTGTCCCTGAATGGCCAAGCAATTCGGCTAAAACAGAACAGCGTTGTATCTCTTCTGAGACACGCGGTTGATTGTCCTTTTGCAAAGCCTTCCATGATACATAATTTATAAATTTTTGATTACCTTCTCAGCAAAAATGCCGGCATCAGCCGGCATTTTTGTATTCGTTAAGAAATATGGCGGAACACACCGATAACTTTTCCTATCACAACGATGTGCGGGGAAAAAATCGGTTCATAGAAATCATTCTCCGGTTGCAGGCGAATGTAGTCTTTTTCCTTATAATAACGTTTTACCGTCGCCTCACCCTCCAACATAGCCACTACAATTTCTCCATTTTGAGCAGTTGCTTGCTGGCGTACCACTACCAAGTCTCCGTCCATAATTGCGGCTTTCTCCATACTGTCGCCGCGTACTTTAAGCAAAAACACCGTGTCCTGATGCACCAGCGTCCTAGGCAAGGGAAAATAATCCTCAATATTTTGCTCTGCCAGAATCGGTTCACCCGCAGTAACATGGCCAACTACCGGAACGCTGACAATATCCTGAATAAACGGAGATACAGCAACATAATCTAGCAATTCAATGGCTCGCGGCTTAGTTGGATCTCGGCGGATAAACCCTTTTTCCTCTAATTTTGCCAGATGGGCATGAACGGTCGAACTGGAGGACAAGCCGACCGCTTCCCCAATTTCCCGAACGGAAGGCGGATAATTTTTTGCCTTTACTTCGTGTCGGATATAATTTAGGATTTGCAGTTGCCTTGTTGTCAGGTCGTCCAAACGGCAACACCACCCTTTTAGCTGCATTATACCATAACTAGTAAAAAAATCAAACATTCGTTCGTATATAAAATTTTTTTTAGACACTTGACATATTTGGAGAATGTCTAATATAATATTCTCAAATAACATACTTTTCCTATATATTTATAGGTAATTAAGGTTCGAATTTAGTAAAGGTTTTAATATGCTTGGGATACATCCAAAAGAACGGAGGCAAGAAGGTGGCAGTAAAATACGGAAGATCAGGCTATGGGAGAGGTTTACGGCTGAGCAGGGAGTGGATCACCGCAGCCGGTCTGTTGTTTTTTCTGGCCACCGTGGCAGCGGCTGGCTGTGGGTTCAGAAATAATGGTCAGTCATTGAACGCTCAGACGGGCGTCAATCAAAAACAAACTATAAGGGTGGGATATTTTCCCAATATAACCCATATCCAAGCAATGGTGGGTCAGAATGACGGTACGTTTCAAAATGCTCTGGGAGAACAGGTGGTGATTGCTGAAAGTATCTTTAACGCCGGGCCTAAACTAATTCAAGCGTTGTTAACAGGAGAAATTGATTTAGGCTACATCGGACCGGTACCGGCAATCAACGGTTATATTGTCTCCAATAAAGGTCTGCAAATCATCGCAGGCGCAGCTAACGAGGGGGCCATTCTGGTAGCTGCTAAAGGCACCAATATTAAAAATGTGGCAGATCTTGACGGCAGAAAAGTAGCTGTTCCCCAGTTAGCCGCCACCCAAGATCTTACTCTGCGGAGGCTAATGAAAGGTGCGGGCTTAAAGGATGCTTCCAGAGGAGGCACGGTAACGGTTGTTCCTGCAGAAAACCCTGATATATTGACTCTGATTGCCAAAGGCGAGGTGGATGCCGCTCTTGTGCCTGAACCATGGGGCTCTAGAATCGTCAAAGAGACAGGCGCCGATGTCGTATTAGAAGCCGATCAGCTATGGGACGACGGAAGCTATGCAACAACAGTCGTGATTGCCACCACAAAATTTCTGGAAGAGCAACCTGAACTGGTGGAGAAATGGCTGGCTGCCCATGTGGAATTAACAGAGCGAATCAATAACGATCCTGAAACCTATAAACAGGTTTTCAACAAACAGTTTGAGATATTAACACAAAAATCCCTGCCCCAGGATGTGCTCGGGAGTTCCTTTGAACGTCTTTTAGTGACTTACGATCCTGAAGTCAGCTCAATACAGAAATTTGCAACATTGATGGCCGATACCGGTTACCTCAAACAGAAACCGGACATTTCCCAGCTTTTCAATCTGGCTCCACTAAATAAGGTTTTAAAAGAGAAGGGTTTGGCAGAAGTAAAATAGTCTTTAAGATTAAATGTCCGGAGTCAAGCGATTTCAGAGGGGTTGATTTTGTGTTGGAGATATCAAACATATGCAAAGTTTTTAAGACAAAAAATGGAACGACCTACGCCTTGCAAGATGTCCATCTCAATATAAAAAAAGGAGAATTTGTTGTCTTAGTTGGACCTTCAGGTTGTGGAAAGTCAACTCTTCTGAGCATTATTGCCGGTTTGGAAAGGGCTACTTCCGGCGAGATTTGCAAAGAGGGCAGGCCAATCCTGGATGCAGGACCCGATCGAATGGTGATGTTCCAGGAAGCGGCACTTTTCCCTTGGCTCAAAATTATCGACAATGTAGAGTATGGGATGAAAATTAAAGGGATAAGCAAGCAGGAGAGAAGGGAAAAGGCTATGTATTACCTGAGAATGGTTCACCTGACTCGTTTTGCGGCTGCTTATCCGCATGAACTTTCCATCGGCATGCGTCAGCGGGTGGCTTTGGCCAGATCCCTGGCTATGGACTCGGATGTGCTTTTAATGGATGAGCCTTTTGCCGCTTTGGACAGCCAAACTAAAAATATTCTTCACACAGAACTGCAGCAAATCTGGGGCGCCACAAAAAAGACGATCATCTTTGTGACGCATAATGTGGAAGAAGCTGTTTTGTTGGCAGACCGGGTTGTTGTTATGACTGCCAATCCCGGCAGAATAAAAAAAGAGTTCCGGGTTCAATTAGGCAGACCAAGAAACATAGAAGACATTGATCTGACAAGAATCGTAGGGCAAATACTCAGCGAACTGAAAGAGGAGGTGGAGAAGGTTGCCAAAGAGGAACTTGACAGTGACTGGTGTCTTAAAAGTAATTCCTTTGTATCTCGGCCTGATACTAATCTGGGAAATGGTATATAGAACTGGCATCTGGCCTTCTTTCCTCTTTCCATCACCTTCGGGGGTGCTGCAGAACCTGAGCAGAGGCATGCAGGATCTAAGCATACCTATTGCTGCGCATATCAGTCTGCAGCGCCTTCTTATCGGTTATTTTATCTCTCTTGTGATCGGTTTGCTGCTAGGTGTTTTAATCGACCGCATTAAGTATTTGGATGAAGCGCTTTCTCCGCTCCTGCTGGGTGTGCAGACCTTGCCAAGTATTTGCTGGCTTCCTTTGGCCGTTCTCTGGTTTGGTCTGGGAGAAGAGGCGATAATCTTCGTTATCGCCATCGGTTCCATTTTTTCCATCTCCATGTCCGTTGTTTCGGGTATTAAAAATGTCCCGCCCCTCTACATCAAGGCGGCGAAAACAATGGGTGCCAAAGGCTTGCGCCGTTACACCTCCGTTACGATTCCTGCCGCTTTTCCTTCCATTATCTCGGGGATGAAGCAGAGCTGGTCTTTTGCCTGGAGGGCTTTGATGGCCGGGGAACTGCTGACGCCCACTTCCGGTCTTGGCTATGTATTGATTATGGGACGTGATCTCCATGATATGAACCAGGTGGTAGGAATTATGTTTGTGATTGTCGTCATGGGTCTGCTGATTGATCGACTGGTTTTTGGCAGGATGGAGCATGCTGTCCTTTACCGTTGGGGGTTGACCAAGGGCTGATCTCAGTCCTAACAGTCGGCTCGTCGCTGTGGAACATAAGGGAGAATTAATCACAGAAGGAGAATAGCTTTGAGACAAGTTAACTACACAGAGCAAAACAGCAAATTGATCGATAGCAGCAAGTGTTACCTTTTATCGCACTTGCGAGCGCTCGAAGCGGAAAGTATCCATATACTCCGTGAGACCGCCGCACAGTTCCGTAATCCGGTTCTGTTATACTCTATCGGGAAGGATAGTTCCGTGCTGGTGCATCTCGCCCGCAAAGCGTTCTATCCCGGTAAGTTTCCGTTCCCGCTTCTGCACATTGACACAACCTACGAATATCCGGAGATGATCGAATTTCGTGACAGTTTCACCAAAGAGATCGGAGCCGAACTTCGCGTCTACACAAATCTGGAGGCGATCAACGCCGGTGCGAACCCCTACGACCACGGTACCGCCAAGTGTTGTCATCTACTCCGCACCCGCGCTCTTGTCGAAGGGCTCAAAGAAGGCAACTACGACGCTGCGATTGGCGGCGGGCGCCGAGACGAAGAAAAGTCCCGCGCCAAGGAGCGGGTCTTCAGCTTTCGCGACAGTGCCGGTCGCTGGGAACCTCGTAACCAGCGGCCAGAGCTCTGGAATTTCTACAACGGCGCCGTTAACCCCGGCGAGAGCATTCGCGTCTTTCCGCTCTCCAACTGGACAGAGAACGATATCTGGAGTTACATCGGACTTGAGAACATTCCTATCGTTCCCCTTTACTTTGCTAAGCCGCGAGATGTCGTCGTACGTGGGCAGACACTGATTCCGCTGCAGAGCAATGTCAAGCTCTTAGACGGGGAGCGCCCGGAAAATATCAAATGTCGCATGCGTACGTTGGGTTGCACGCCCTGCAGCGGGGCAATCCGCTCAGAAGCCGACACTATCGATTTGATCATTAAAGAGCTTGCCTCCTTCCGCCGTAGCGAACGTGAAAATCGCGTTATTGACCACGACCAGGAAGGTTCAATGGAGCTTAAGAAGCGGGAGGGTTACTTCTGATGAGCGTTGTCGCACAGACTAAAACAGTCACCCTCGCCCAATTCACCGCCTCCTGCGATGAATTGCCGTTACTTCGCATGTCGACCGCAGGAAGTGTTGACGACGGAAAAAGCACCCTCATCGGCCGGTTACTGTTCGACACTAAAGCCGTGCTCGATGATCATCTTGACGATGTAAAAAAGAGCAAAGTGAACCGCGCAGCTCGCGGCCTCGACCTCTCGCTCCTCACTGATGGCCTGCGGGCTGAGCGCGAACAGGGGATCACCATCGATGTCGCCTACCGTTACTTTAACACCACTCGCCGTAAGTTCATCGTAGCAGACACGCCTGGCCATGAGCAGTACACACGCAATATGGCTACAGGTGCATCTACATCGGATCTCGCCGTCATCTTGATTGATGCGCGCAAGCGTTTTCTTGAGCAATCGAGACGTCACGCCTTCATTTCCTGGTTGCTGGGAGTGCGCACCCTCGTTTTTGCCGTTAACAAGATGGATCTTATAGGGTTTAGCCGTCAGATATTCGAGGAGATCCGCAAACAAGCAGACAGTTTGCTTTCGCTGCTGGATGGTGTTCAGATCCATTTCATTCCGGTCAGTGCCTTAGACGGCGATAATGTTGTCACAAAGAGCGAACGTACCCCCTGGTACGACGGTCCGTCACTGCTGGAGATTCTCGAGAACGCTCGGCCACGCGTAGACATCACCACCCTGCCGTTTCGCTTCCCGGTGCAGACTGTGATTCGCCCTGACCCCGATTTTCGCGGCTTCGCCGGGCAGGTTGCCAGCGGCCGTTTGTCCGTAGGCGATGATGTTACTGTTCTCCCCGGCGGACAGCAGAGCCGCGTGACACGAATCGTCACATTTGACGGCGACCTCGAGGAAGCCTTTGCGCCGATGTCAGTGATTCTTATGCTCGAAGACGAGCGGGACATTGCTCGCGGCGATATGATTGTTGCCACCTCTCAGGTCGCATCTCAGGCTCAGAAAGTCGAAGCCACGGTAGTCTGGATGAGTGAGGAGCCGCTTGTTGCCGGCCGCACATACATGATTCAGCAAGGACCACGAATTGTTTCGGCTCGCGTCTCCCGCATCATCCACCGCTTAGATGTGGAGAGGCTCGAAATGTTTGGCGCTAATTCGCTTTCATTAAACGAAATCGGTGTTATCGAAATCGAAGCCGCAGAATCCTTGCTTTTCGATCCTTACCGCGAGAACCGCGCCACAGGCGGTTTCATTATAGTTGACCGTATCTCGAACATTACGCTCGGTGCCGGCCTAATCGAAAGTGAGTCCGAAAACATAACCGGGAGCGGTCCGCTTTTACCGGGAGAGCGCTTGCGCCTGCGCGGTCACCTCGGCGCTTGGATCGATCTTTCAAAAGCAAGTGAGCTTGCTGATGCAATTGAGCGAATTCTGCTGAATGAAAACCGTCATACTGTTCGCACGGAACAGCCTGAACTTCGCCGCCTTGGGCTTATCGTTCTCACTCTCGGCGATCACGAGGGTACCCCTGACGTAGTAGTGGAAGAAAAGGACCTGCGCGGAGCCATTATGGCAATCCGCGCCAAGATTACCCTCGACACGCATCACGCGTTCGGGGAAGAGGAGGGAATCTAATGTTATCTAATCCGGCTGAATCGGCACGGGAAATTATTGCCAAAGCGCTTATAAATTCCGAAAAGCCCTGTTTGACCTGTTCGTTCCAGGCTGAAGATGTCGCGATCCTCGACCTGGTCCGCAGGCAACTCCCCGGCATCACTGTTTTGTTCCTTGAAACCGGCTATCACTTTGCTTCGCTCATTGCATACCGGGATCGCTTGGCTCACGAGTGGAAGCTTAATCTGGTGAACATAGAAGCGAAGCAGTCGGTCGTGGCACAGGAAGCAGAGTTTGGCAAGCTCTACGAAACCGACCCCAGCCGCTGCTGCCACGTGCGCAAAGTCGAACCCCTGATGCGCGGCATCGAAAAATACGACCTCTGGTTGACTGGACTCCGACGCGAACAGAGCCCAACGCGCGCAAATCTCCAGCCTTTCGAAACGCACCGTTTCCCGGACGGCCGCACGCTCACAAAGGTCAGCCCGCTTTACGACTGGACTACCGCTGAGGTCTTCGCCTACCTCAGCGCAAACGATATCCCTATCGTCACACTCTACAGCGATGGCTATACCAGCATCGGCTGTGAACCTTGCACTGCTAAACCAGCCGCAGGCGAGCATACACGTAGTGGACGTTGGGGTGGGCGTAAACTGGAGTGCGGCCTCCATACCGTAAGTATGAAAGAAGATTAGACAAGAGCGCAAATTCCCCTCCCTTGGAGGGGTGGTGCGCAGCACTGGGGTGGTTTTCAACCCGCTTGGGCTTCTCTCCCTCCAAAAGTAATCCACGAGAACCGTCCCTCCGGTTGATTTTCTAAATTTGTTGTTGCATATTCTTTTGCTTTGTTTTATAATCAAAAAAACGGCATAAGGTACAATGTTGTACCGGGCAGCGGCGCCAACAGCAGAGATTAGTTCTTTGCGGAGGCGTCTTTTGTTTACTGGGGGTGACTTATGAGCGCCAGAGTGAATTTAAACAGACTTAAATAGGAATGTACAACTAAACATGAAGCAAAGGCAATGGCGCCCGGGAAGAAAAAAATTTTCTTCTCAAGGGGGTTTTTTTGTTTTACACGTGATGCAGGTAAATCTTGCATACGCGGACGAGAAATCGTCACACTGATGATCGTGAGATCGTCGAGAGTTAAACAAAAACGAAAATAAGGAGTTGTTGAAGAATGGGTTACACAAAGCAAGATGTATTGTCAATGGCTAAGGAAGCTAATGTAAAATTTATCCGTCTCCAGTTTACCGACATCTTTGGCATTTTGAAAAATGTGGCGATACCGGTTGAACAACTGGAGAAAGCGCTTGACGGGGAGATGATGTTTGACGGCTCATCCATCGATGGGTTTGTGCGGATTGAGGAGTCCGACCAGTTCTTAAAGCCGGATCCCGATACTTTTGCGATCTTCCCATGGAGACCGCGTGACGGCAGCGTTGCCCGTCTGATTTGTGACGTTTATACGCCTGACGGCGAACCGTTTGCCGGCTGCCCGCGCTGCACGCTCAAGCGCGTGCTTGCGGAAGCGCGTGAAATGGGCTTTTCGATGAACGCAGGGCCGGAAGCCGAATTTTTTCTGTTTCACGTTGATGAGAGCGGCCAGCCGACTACAGTTACTCACGACAGGGGCGGCTATTTTGACCTTTCACCCGTGGATTTGGGAGAAAACGCACGACGCGATATGGTGATGACACTGCAGGAAATGGGTTTTGAGATTGAGGCGAGCCATCATGAGGTGGCGGAAGGGCAACATGAAATTGATTTTAAATATGACGAGGCGCTTGCTACCGCCGACAAGCTGGTTACTTTTAAGTTTGTGGTGCGTACTATCGCCCAACGTAACGGCCTGCATGCTTCGTTTATGCCCAAACCGATTTTTGGCATAAACGGATCCGGCATGCACACACACCAATCACTATTCAAAGATAACCAAAATATATTTTATGACGAACACGCACCATTTCAGCTTAGCGAAACAGCACTGCATTATATCGGCGGCATCCTGCGGCATGTGCCGGCCTTCACGGCGATCACAAATCCAACTGTCAATTCTTATAAACGCTTGGTACCTGGTTATGAAGCGCCCGTTTATCTGACTTGGTCACAACGTAACCGTTCTCCGCTGATTCGCATTCCGGCACGCCGTGGTATCGGCACCAGAATTGAAGTGCGCTCTCCCGACCCGTCCTGTAATCCCTATTTAGCTTTGGCGGTGATGCTGAAAGCAGGTCTGGACGGTATCCGAAATAAGATTCAGCCGCCCTCTCCGGTAGATAAAAACATTTACCGCCTGACGGCGGAAGAAAGAGCAGAAATGAATATTGGCAGTCTGCCTGGAAATTTAAATGAAGCACTAAGCAATTTGGAGAACAGCAAAGTGGTTCGTGATGCGCTCGGCGAGCATATCAGTCAGCGTTTTCTGGAAGCTAAACGTATTGAATATCAGGAGCACCAGATGATGGTGCATCAGTGGGAGATTGAGCGTTATCTGGCAAAACTCTGACCCTTAAGGGATTGTGATTTCAGGCGAGGATGCCTGGTCTGTAAAGGCTGGTTTCCTCGCTTTTTCGTAGCATAGGAAATTATATCGTTCAGGGAAGCTACGATCCTATGCGTTGGGGTTTGTAAGGGGCGTGCCCCTTACTCTTGCGGGGTGCTCAGGGCCGGCAGGCCCGCCGAAGGGGCGGCAGCCCCTAGCGGAATAAAAAAGACGCGTCAGTTGATAGAAAGCACGAAGCGTCTTTTTTACACCAGGAAATGTTGTTATTCTATATTAACCGGCTGGATGGAGGTGTGCTTAATGCGGTTTACAAAAATGCATGGCTTGGGCAATGACTTTGTGGTTATTGAAAACATCTCGGATGATAATATGAACTGGCCAAAGATGGCTCGCCTACTTTGCCACCGTCGCTTTGGCGTCGGCGCTGACGGGTTGGCCTTAATACAAAGAGGTGAGATGACAGCTTACCGGTTGCGAATTTTTAATGCTGACGGCAGTGAAGCGGAAATGTGCGGAAATGCGCTGCGTGTTGCCGGTAAGTATCTCTATGAGCGTGGTTTTGTCAATGAAGCTGTTTTTCGGCTGGAAATGCAGCAAGCCGTTAAAACGCTGCGCCTCGAACTCACAGGCGATCAGGTTTCAGCCGTTGAGGTTGACATGGGTAGTCCGATACTGGAGAGTGCCGCTATACCGGTTAGTGGTCCGGCAAGAATGGTGGTCAATGAAGAGTTGGCGGTCGCCGGGCTGCATTTTAGAATTACCGCTGTTTCAATGGGTAATCCGCACTGCGTTATCTTTAGCGATAACCCAGAAACAGTACCGCTTGTTGAATGGGGTTCCGCTATTGAAACTCATCCGCTTTTTCCAAAGAAAACTAACGTGGAGTTTGCCGAAGTACTCTCAACAGAGGAAGTGCGTGTGCGTGTTTTCGAGCGAGGGGTGGGAGAGACTTTGGCATGTGGTTCCGGTGCCTGTGCCGTATTGGTGGCCGGCGTATTAAACGGAGCCTTAAGCCGCAGGGCAAAAATACACCTACCGGGCGGTGCGCTTCTTGTGGAATGGCGGGAAGACGGTCATGTGTATCTGAGCGGACCTGCCAGCGAGGTTTTTAGCGGAGAATTGAGGGAGGAGATGAAGAAAATTGCTTATACAACCTGCTGAACGAATCAGTAAATTGCCTCGTTATTTGTTTGCGGAGATTGATAGAAAAGTCAGAGAAGCAAAGGAAAGAGGAGTAGATGTTATCAGACTAGGCATCGGTGACCCGGATATGCCTACACCCGAATATATTGTGCGGCGCATGACGAGCGAAGTGCAACAGCCGAGCAATCATAATTACCCTCCTGACGAGGGACTTTTTGAGTTCAAACAAGCGGTTGCCGATTATTATTTGCGCCGTCACAATGTAACGCTTGACCCGCAGAGGGAGGTTTGTGTATTACTGGGCTCCAAGGAGGGCATCGCTCATATTTCCGCCTGTTTTGTAAATCCAGGTGATATTAATCTAATACCGGATCCCGGTTATCCTGTATACGGCATTGGCACGATGTTTGCCGGTGGAGAAACATACCGAATGCCTTTACTGAAAAAAAATGATTTCCTGCCGGATCTATCTGCCGTTGATTCGGTCGTTGCTGACCGTGCTAAACTGATGTTTTTGAACTATCCCAATAATCCTACCGGGTCGGTTGCGAAACCGGAGTTTTTTGCCGAAGTGGTAGAGTTTGCAAAGAAACGGCAGATTATAGTCTGCCATGACTTGTCCTACAGTGAAATCTACTATGATGACTATTTGCCGCCATCTTTTCTTGAGGTACCGGGAGCTAAAGAAATAGGCATTGAATTTGGTTCGCTTTCGAAAACTTTCAATATGACGGGCTGGCGGATCGGTTACGCGGTTGGCTGCAGCGCGGTGGTGGAGGTATTGAACCGTTACAAAACCAACATTGATTCCGGAACATTTAAGGCTATCCAGCATACCGGTGCGGAAGCGTTTAACAGCCCGTCAGCCGAGCTCTTTAGGAAAGAGATGTGCCGCCTTTATCGGGAAAGGCGTGATACGGCTGTTTCAGCTTTGCTTGAGATGGGGTTTGACGTGCGGGCTCCGCTGGGCACCTTTTACATTTGGGCACCGCTTCCTGCCGGTTTTGCCACTTCCGTGGAATTTGTCAGTTATGTTCTTGAGAAGACCGGCGTGGTGCTTACTCCGGGAAGAGGCTTCGGAGAGTATGGCGAAGGTTATTTTCGCCTGGCTCTGACGGTGGAGACTGCCAGAATCAGCGAAGCAATGGCACGGATTAGAAAGGCGCTTTCGTGTCGTTAAAGGCACTTTCAGGATGTCAAGTTGTATATCGTTAATTTTTTTAAAATAATGGAAGTTTGGTCTTAAGCCAAAGAAGCTAAAGGGCAAAGGAGCTGTAAATATGTGTGGTGTTGCTGGTTTAATTAATCTTGACAAGATTAGGGAGAACGGTAGCCGAATAAAAAGAGCTATCGTCTTGCAGAATGAACGTGGCAACGGCTTAGGGGCGGGATACGGGGTTTATGGTATTTATCCGGGCTATGAAGATCTTTATGCCATCCATATTATGGCTTCTTCAGAGGATGCGGTTAATCAGGCAGCTTTGTTTATCAGACGTTGGTTTGCAGTGCAAAAGCAGGAGCCAATACCTGTTTGGGATAAAGTGATTATTGATCATCCATATTTCCAGCGGTTTTTTGTAAAACCGGCTCATTCATCACTTCTTTGTTACGGCAAACAAGAGAGCGAAGATGAGTATGTATTGAAGAAGATGATGCAGATGAATAAAGAAGTACACGGCGCCTACGCATTTTCCAGCGGGAAGGACATGGGAGTATTTAAAGGTGTCGGAACTCCTACAGACATCTATGATTTTTTTATGTTAGACAATTATCAGGGACATTCTTGGCTTGCACACAACCGCTTCCCTACAAATACACCGGGCTGGTGGGGCGGTGCTCATCCTTTTAACGCGCTGGATTGGTCTATCATCCATAATGGCGAGATATCGTCATACGGGATTAACCGTCGTTATCTTGAATCGCAGGGCTATTACTGCCATTTGCAAACCGACAGCGAAGTGATAGCGTACCTTTTTGACCTGCTCATTCGGCGTCATGGTCTTAGCATCCGGGAGGCTGCCTCCGTTTTGGCTCCTCCCTACTGGGCTACTGTAGAACGAATGGCTGACAGGGAAGAAAAAGAGTCTCAGCAATTATTAAAAATCATTTATGAGCAGGCCATGTTAAACGGGCCGTTCGCCGTGCTGGCAGCCTTTTCCGGCGGCATGTTCAGCCTAACGGACAACACTAAGCTGCGTCCAATGACGGTTGCCATCCAGGACAATTATACTTATTTTGCCAGCGAGGTGTCGGCTTTGTACGAAATGCAAGAAGATTTACGACAGGTCGTTACACCTCGTGCCGGCGAACCTGTGGTAGCGCTTTATCGGGACAATTTAGAGCCGAGGGAGGGTGAGGTGGCATGAAAATTCGTCCGGAGCAGCCAGGTCTACGCTCTTTATATAGGCCGGTATTTGACAGAGCTTTATGCATCGGCTGCGGCGACTGTGCCAGCCAGTGTACTTTTAACGAAATTCGTCTTGATTCGCGCAAGGATAAAAAAATACCACAAGCAACCGGCAAGACATGCGGTGCCTGCCAACGTTGTGCTGTTTTCTGTCCACGCGGCGCAATATATATTGAGAAGCGGCCGCTTACGCTGCATCCTCACGCTATTTGGAACGAAGCTGCCGTCATGCATGTACATCTCCAGTCAGCCTCCGGAGCGGTACCGCTTACAGGATTTGGCGCCGGCACAACTATCCCCACTTACTGGGAGCGGATTTTGTTTAACGCTTGTCAGGTTACAAATCCAGCAATTGACCCACAAAGAGAACCGATGGAAACTATAACTTATTTAGGGAGAAAACCGGCGAGCCTGAAAAAAGCCGACGGTCTTAAAGCAGATCAGTTACTCAGGTTGAGTCTGCCGCTGGTCTTTGCACCCATGTCGTATGGCAGTATTAATTTACGGCTTCAAAAAGCCTTTGCTATAACAGCCAGAAAAAAAGGGATTCTTTGGTACTCCGGTGAGGGCGGTCTACACGAAGAGCTTAACGATTATAGCGATTGTGCTGTTTTGCAGATAGCTTCCGGTCGATTTGGTGTTGACCCCGATTATCTCACAAAAGCACGTGCTTATCAGATCAAAATCGGACAAGGCGCCAAGCCGGGAATCGGTGGACATCTTCCCGGAGAAAAAGTGCTTGACGGCGTCTCCAGGACTCGGATGATCCCAATAGGAAGTGATGCCATTTCCCCTGCTCCCCAACATGATATTTATTCCATAGAGGACTTACGCCTCCTCATTAATGCCGTTAAGGAAGCAAGCGGCTATAAGCCGGTTTGCGTTAAAATTGCTGCTGTTCATAACGTGGCTTCTATTGCAACGGGGGTAGTGCATGCGGGAGCCGACATGGTCTACCTGGATGGTTACCGTGCCGGTACAGGGGCTACACCAGTAATCGTCCGCGACAATGTAGGCATACCGACGGAGCTGGCACTGGCTGCGGTAGACCAGCGCCTGCGTGATGAAGGGATAAGGCATAAAGCCTCCTTGGTGGTAGCTGGCGGCTTCTCCAATAGTGCGGATGTTATGAAGGCAATCGCTCTTGGTGCAGATGCCGTGGCTATCGGTACTGCTTTTTTGGTTAGTTGTGGTTGTTATGGCTGCCAACGTTGTCAGAGCGGAAAATGTGCTTGGGGATTAACCACGAATGACCCTGTTATCAGCAAACGCCTGGAGGTAGAGTGGGCGGTTGAGCGCTTAAGTAATTTGATTGAGGCGTGGCACCATGAAATGAAAGAAGTTATGGGCTTAAACGGAATTTACGATATCGGCTCATTCCGCGGAAACCGCTTGCTTTTGCGCGGGGTAGGATTATCGGCTAAAGAGCTGGAAATTTTAGGAATCAAACATGCCGGAGAGTAGGTGGCAAGATGACAGCAATTATCGAGTCTAAGGGGATAGATTACAGGAAGTTGAATGAAATGGTTCGCGTGCTGCTGTCACAGGGTGAGCGGCATATTATTCTTAAAGGAGTACGTGGTCAGCGCTATATTGCTGCCGGACTTACAGAGGGTGACTTGCTCTTGGAAGTGGAAGGCGTTCCCGGAGAGGATTTAGCCTTCTGTTTAGGCGGACCGCAGGTAATTGTGCATGGGCACGGACAGAATGCGATTGCCAATACGATGGACAGCGGCACTGTTGTTGTGCATGGTATGGGCGGAGACGCATTGGCTTATGGAATGCGTGGCGGCAGGCTTTTTATCCGGGATAACGTGGGGTACCGTGTCGGTATCCATATGAAGGAGTACAGGGAAATGAAACCGACAGTAGTAATCGGCGGTACGGCGGGTGACTTTCTGGGCGAGTATATGGCAGGAGGGACACTGATTGTCTTAAACCGGCAAAATGAACAAGCCAGTGTTTGCGGACAGGCCGAGAAAACACTGGCAACAGGCATACATGGGGGAGAGATCTATATTTTCAACTATGATGTCCCTGCTTATCTCCCCGGAATCGGAGCCAGGCTGCTTTCGCCAAGCAGAGAAGATGAGGAGCGCGTCAGACGTCTGACGGAAGAATATTGCGCTCATTTTGGCTTTGACCCTGCACCTTTCATTGAACGTGAATTTGTTAAAATTATTCCGTCAGACAGTCGTCCTTTCCACAAATTTTATTGTTTTGCTTACCCCGTAGACAGTTAAAACAGCAGATTCTCATGCAAAATTGACTTTAAGACTTTTCAAACCGGCCGATTGACTTTCTTCTTGACACGTACATATGTTTGTGTTAGATTATAAGCAAACATATGTTTGGGGGTGACTGCTATTAAAACTTACGCAGCTTTTAATTCTCGTCGCAAGAAGAAGAAGAAACATATCCGAAAAATATGGCGCTTCTCACTGGCATTTGCATCCTGGTTGTTGATAGCGGGTGGGATCGTTCTGTCAGGCAGTCCAGCTGAAAGCGAAGTAAGCCAGCCTGTAAAGGTGGTTGTTGACAGCGGCGATACACTGTGGACGTTAGCGAACATCCATGCCCCCTGCGGCATGGATGTTCGGGATTACTTGGATGAAGTTTTAGAAAAAAATAGGCTAACCAGCGTGCTCATTTATCCGGGGCAGGAAATAGTTCTGCCTTAAAGATTTAGAAGTGGCAAAAAAAATATTATCCTTACCTTTCTTCCGGAGTACTGTTAGTGCCGTTTAATTTTGCCAAAGAAAGCAGTTTATTAATTCCGTTTAAATAGGCTTTGATTGAAGCCTCAATCACATCTGTAGAAGTACCGCGACCTACAATCGTCTTGTCTTGGTATTTTATCATAATTGAAACTTCACCCAAAGCATCACGGCCTTCTGTGACGCCGCGCAGGTTATAAGTTTCCAAACGAGGACTGATGCCTGTGATTTTATCAATGGCATTATAGGCCGCATCAATGGGACCGGCACCGCAATCTGTTTCCACAAATACCTGCTCGCCTTTTTTTAACTTGACGACAGCGGCGGGGATGCTTTTTGAACCACTGACTGTTTGCAGATATTCCAGTGTATAGGTAGGGGCGGTATAGGCTAGACGGTCTGCCATGAGCGCTTCTAAGTCCTCACGGAAAACTTCTTTTTTCTTGTCGCCCAGAACTAAAAATTCAGCGAAAAATTCTTCAAATTCGCTATCACTAAGATTAAAACCCATCTCCTGTAATTCGTGGCGCACAGCATGTCGACCTGAGCGAGCTGTAAGCACCATCTGCGCCGCTTTTCCGCCAATAAGTTCTGCGCTGATAATCTCATATGTGGACATATTTTTCAAAATACCGTCTTGGTGAATACCGGAGGAATGAGCAAAAGCATTCATCCCTATTACAGCTTTATTTACCGGTACGGGAATGCCGGTAAGGCTGGATACTAATCTGCTTGTTTTGTATATTTCCTTCTGGTTGACTTCGGTGTGGAACCGGGAAAAGTAATCCTGACGTACCAGCAGTCCAACTACTATTTCTTCCAATGCGGCATTGCCCGCCCGTTCGCCGATACCGTTAATATTGCATTCCACCTGACGCGCACCGTTTTGCACGGCAACCAGTGAATTGGCTACTGCTAAGCCTAAATCATCATGGCAGTGGACGCTGATAGTGGCTTTATCAATATTTGGCACGTGCTTTATAAGTTCGCTTATCAATTGACCGTATTGCTCGGGGACAGCGTAGCCCACTGTATCAGGAATATTGATTACGGTGGCGCCGGCTTTAATAACGGCTTCAATCACACGACACATATAATTAAATTCGCTGCGTGTAGCGTCTTCAAGTGAATATTGGACATCTGAGGTAAATTTTTTGGCGTATTTAACAGCTTCCACCGCCATTTCCAGCAAAACTTCAGGATCTTTACGCAACTTATGCCTCATATGTATTTCAGATGAGGCGAGGAAGGTGTGTATCCGAGGTCGTTCCGCATATTTAATAGCTTCCCAGACAGCATCAATATCCGCTTGAATAGTCCTGGCCAGAGCGGTAATTATTGGGCCTTTAACTTGTTTTGCAATAGTTTGCACCGCCATAAATTCGCCAGGGGAAGAAACCGGAAAGCCACACTCAATTATATCCACATTTAATTTTGCCAACTGCTTGGCAATTTTTAGTTTTTCCTCTAGATTAAGACGGGCACCAGGCGTTTGCTCACCGTCACGAAGTGTAGAGTCAAAAATCATCACTTTTTCGCTCATGATTAACCCTCCCAAGCTTGAATTAATTCTAAAATAAAATGCTTCCGCTAATCATAACAAAAATAATGGAAAAGTCAAATATTTTTTCATGATTGTTTAGTCGGTGAATATTAATAAAGGATTGCAATTAGCCAATTTAACTGCGAAGGGAAGGAAATTACTGAAAATTTATCGAACTTTAAACTTAAAATTAATGAAAATTTCAGGCAAAGGGGTCTTGACCATGTCTAAGAGCGAGATAAGCGCCGAAAGCAGCTTGCATCTAATGGTGCAGACACCAACTTCCCTATTTGTTTATTGGGAAATTACAGAGGAATTTCTTGCTCTAGTGAAATCTGCTCTTCAAGAAGAGATTGCCGGAGTTTGGCTTCGTCTGCTGAAGGAGGGAAAAAACGGTCCCGAAGTAGTGGAAAACCGCATTATTTTAGAGCAGATAACTAATGGTTCGCTATATTTTACTGGCCAGAAACCTTATAGTACATACTTTGCGGAACTTGCAGCTGCTTGTCATGGTGGTTTATTTACGCTGATACGTTCTGTCTCAGTTTTATTGCCTCCTGACAGCAGGGTTGAAGAGCGGGCAGAAGGTTTAATTACTTCTCCGCTTGCCATCCCTCCCTCTCTTCCTTTTGCCTATTCTCCAACAAATCTGCAATCTGGGAGAGGTGAGTGAAGTGGCAAAAGGTCATTTTAATCTTGTCTTGCATGCACATTTGCCCTTTGTTTACTCTGCCAAAGAAGAGCACCATTTGGAAGAACGCTGGTTTTTTGAAGCAATGACAGAGTCCTATCTGCCTTTGCTGGTAGTTTTGGAACGTTTGAGAAAACAAAATGTTGATTATGCTCTCACACTTTCTCTTTCACCCACGCTGCTTTCGATGCTGAATCATCCTGTATTGGCGAGAAGATACGAGGATTATTTGCAGCGCCTGCTTAGATTGGCGGAGAGCGAAGTTAGACGTACCAAAGGACAGGAGGCATTTCAACGTCTGGCATGCTACTATAGAGATCGCCTCTACACTCTGCAGCAAACTTACCTTGAGCATTACCATGGCAATATTACTGCCGGCTTCGCAACTTTGGCAGAGAATGGAAATCTTGAATTAATCACTACCTGTGCGACCCACGGCTATTTACCGTTGATGCAAACAAATGAAGCTGTAAGCGCACAGATTGAGGTGGGTCTCGATGCTTTTACTGCCTGTTTTGGCTATCGGCCTCGTGGAATCTGGTTGCCTGAATGCGGCTATTTCCCTGGTTTAGATAAGATTTTGTTTAAAAACCAGGTCGAGTTTACTTTTGTTGATACTCACGGCTTGAGAAACGCTTGGCCTCCACCGCAAAACAATGTTTACGCTCCGGTGCGCACACCAGCCGGCGTCGCTATTTTTGCCCGTGACCCTGAGACATCTGCTCAGGTGTGGAGCAATCAGTCTGGTTATCCCGGTGATCATGATTACAGAGAATATTACCGTGACATAGGTTTTGATTTAGATGAAGCTTATCTTCGTAATTTTTTGCCTTATCCGGTTCGAGTGAACACCGGCTTTAAGTACTGGCGTGTGACGGGGAATAACCTCCCCAAAGAACCTTACAACCCTTGGCAGGCTTTAGAGAGGGCGCGGGAGCATGCCGGCAACTTTCATTTTAATCGTGAACGGCAAATTGAATTTTTGGCAGCCGCGCAGTCTGCCGTCCCGGTGGTGACCGCACCTTATGACGCCGAGCTTTTTGGTCATTGGTGGTTTGAGGGTTCTGATTTTCTTGAGTCTTTATTTCGCAAGGCGGCTGAATACTCTGATGTCTACACACTTTCCACTCCTTCCCGCTATCTTGATGCCTTCGGATGCCCTGATACAGCCGAATTGTTTCATTCCAGCTGGGGAGAGGGAGGGTACAGCAAGGTTTGGCTAAACCCAAAAAATGACTGGCTCTATCCGCGTTATCACCAGGCGGAAAAACGTCTGATACGTCGTGCCGCAGCACTCCCTAATCCTGACCAGGAGAAAAAACTGATTCTAAACCAGATGACGCGTGAACTTTTGTTGGCGCAAAGTTCAGATTGGGCTTTTATGCTAAATGCCGGCACAACACATCAGTATGCCACACATAGAGTCCTTGCTCACCTTGAAAACTTTAGTCGCTTAGACAAAATGATTGCAAACGGCCAAAATTGCGCCCCGGAACTGTCAGCCATGGAGATGACCGGCTCAGATATATTTCCAATCTTGAGGCCGCAATCTTTTGTTACGGAGCAGTTTTCCGTCTTATCCTCTCGGGAAGCAGAGCCTACTGTTTTGATGCTCTCTTGGGAATACCCGCCTGAGATTATGGGGGGGCTTGCCCGGCATGTGGAGGATCTGAGCCAGACACTGGCCAAACAAGGTCAGCCGGTTGCCGTCTTGACTTCCCGCTCAGGCAATACCCCATCGTATGAGCTTAACGACGGTGTATCTGTCTACCGGCTGTCCCCTTACCAGAAAGCAGGGGAAGAGATTGATTTCTACGACTGGGTAATGCAGCTCAATCTTTTGTTTTTTAACTTAGCACAACAACTTATTTCCTCAAATAAACTTATTGTTCTTCACGCTCATGACTGGCTTGTGGGAACAGCAGCCTTAGAGCTGAAACGCTATTGGCAGCTTCCCCTTGTAGTCACTATACATTCGACCGAATTTGGCCGCAACGGGGGCTTATATACTGACTTGCAGAAAAAAATTCACGCGCAGGAGCAGAAATTGGCTGAAGGTGCAGACCAGCTTATTTGTTGCAGTGAATTTATGGCTTTGGAAGTTTCACGCCTCTTCTCAGTACCTCTGAGCAAAATTTCGGTGATTCAAAATGGCGTAATGCCGGAAAAGGTTGCGGCATTACGCCTGCAAGCTGAGCAAAGGCGCAGATATGCCAATGATAATGAGGCGATCATCTATTTTATCGGCCGCTTGGTGCGTGAAAAAGGAGTAGAAGTGCTTATCAAGTCTTTGACTTCCGTCCTGCCGGTTTTTCCGAATACTAAGACGGTAATCAGTGGGAAAGGTCCGATGCTTCCTCTGTTGAAAAAGCAAGCGGAGGAGTATGGGATAGCTGACAACGTACTCTTTACCGGTTTTGTGACTGACGAAGAACGAAACCGGCTGCTGGCTACTGCCGATATTACTGTATTGCCGAGTTTGTATGAGCCTTTTGGGATTGTAGCGCTTGAAGCCATGGCGACGGCAGCCCCACTGATTGTTTCCGATGTGGGGGGGTTGGGGGAAGTTGTTCGTCACGGCAGCGACGGGTTAAAGTTTCCGCCGGGAAACCATCTTGCTTTGTCTGCAGCAATCAATACTTTGCTGGCTGATCCACCGCTGCGAGAACGTCTGGGTCTACAAGGCAGGGAAAGAGCAATTGCCGCATATTCTTGGCAAACACTTGCTAAGCAAACGAATCAAATCTATAAAAAAGTCTGGGAGGATACACAGCCGACCCAGAAAGCAGAGTAGGAGGTAGATGAATGCCAAGACCGCTTGTCTTCGGAAACGGTCAATTACTTGTGAATATGGATGCTTCACTAAGTATCCGTGATCTATATTTTCCCTATGTCGGTCAGCTAAACCATGTGGGCGGTCATTTTTGCACCTTTGGTATTTGGACTGAAGGTCATTTTTCTTGGTGCTATTCTTCGGCTTGGGAAAAAATCAGCGGTTACAAGCAGGAAACACTGGTTAGTGAGATAAAAGCTTCCAACAGTGGATTGGAGCTTGAGTTATTGATTAATGATGCCGTGCATTTCACTGATAATATATACCTTAAACGGATGAAAGTGAAAAACACGGCGGCACGTCGCCGTGAGGTACGAATTTTTTTCACACATGATTTTTCGATTGACGAGAGCGAAGTCGGCGACACGGCTGTCTATAATCCTGAAATTTCGGCAGTGTACCATTACAAACGTAACAGATATTTCTTAGCAAACGGTCGGGCACACGGTGAGAGGATTTTTGAATACACGACCGGTATAAAACGTTTTGGCGGCTCTGAAGGAACTTGGCGTGATGCTGAGGACGGTCGATTGGCTAACAATCCCATTGCTCAAGGTTCTGTAGACAGCACTATTTCTTTTCGGATGTTTCTGGAGGCTGGAGAAGAAAAGATTTTGTATTACTGGCTGGTTGTTGGTAAAAACTATCAGGAAGTTCGCCAGCTTAACGAATATGTCGTTGACCGTTCGCCTGCGCGGCTGCTGGATCGGATTGAAACATTCTGGCAGAAGTGGGTTAATAAACAGGAAACGGCTTTTCTCGATTTGCCTCAAAATCTTGTCGATCAATACAAACGCAGCCTCCTTATTCTGCGTACCCAGATAGACCGCAATATTGGTGCGATTATTGCCGCTAATGATTCGGACATTCTGCACTACAACCGCGACCACTACAGCTATATGTGGCCCCGCGACGGTGCTCTGGTGGCTATGGCGGCAATTCAAGCCGGTTATCATGAAATGGTTATTCAGTTCTTCTATTTTTGTGAAAATTCTCTTACAGACAAAGGATTTTTACTGCATAAATATAACCCGGACGGTTCGGTAGGCTCGTCTTGGCATGCTTGGGTAGAACACGGCAGATCGCAAATTCCAATTCAGGAAGATGAGACTGCGCTGGTAATCTGCGCGTTATGGGAATATTATAAACGGCACCGTGACCTTAATTTTATTCAGTTTTGTTACCGCGGATTTGTTAAGCCTGCTGCCGATTTCATGATCAATTATATTGAAGATATTTTCAATTTGCCAAAGCCTAGCTACGACCTCTGGGAAGAAAGGCGCGGAATTTTCACATATACGGCTGCTACCGTATATGCGGCGCTGAAGGCGGCTGCTCACTTTGCCGAAGTCCTGGGAGAGGACGAAAAACAACATGTTTATCAGGAGGCGGCTCAAAAACTCCACCAAGGAATTTTAGAGCATCTTTATGATCAAGAACTGGGACGATTTATTCGCGGTTACCTTGTCAAAGCGGACGGCAGTTATGAGAAAGACACCACGCTGGAAAGTTCGCTTTGGGCTCTTTTTGCTTTCGACGTGCTGCCGGCGGATGACGAACGGATTGTACGCACCATGCAAGCTATTGAAGCAGGCCTTTGGGTAAAAACAGGTGTGGGCGGCATTGCGCGTTATACTGACGATTACTATTTCCAGAAAACGAGTGATATTAATACTGTTCCAGGAAATCCTTGGATAATCTGTACTTTGTGGCTGGCTCAGTGGTATATTGCCAGAGCTACAAAAACAGATGAATTGTCGCGGGCAGTAGAATTGCTGCATTGGGTCGATCGCTCTTCCTTATTTAGCGGTGTGCTGCCGGAGCAGCTTCACCCCTACAGCGGCGAAGCTCTGTCTGTTGCGCCGCTCACTTGGTCACATGCCACTTACGTAGCTACCGTGTGCGCTTACCTGGAAAAATATAAACAGTTGACTTCTATTACCTGTCATTGGTAAATCATTGGAAATGGAGAATTGGTGATGCAGGATAAACTTTATGCTGCCGTAGATCTTGGCGGTACCAAAATCTATGCGGTATTGGCAGATAATCGCGGCCGTATTTTAAGCAGTGTTCGTTATGAGACGTTGGTTCATGAAGGGCCGGAGGCAATTTTAGAGCAGATGGCAAATTCTGTTAGGGATGTATTGGCACAGACAGGTGCCGGGCTGAGTCACCTTAGCGCAGTGGGAGTTTGTCTGGCGGGTTTTTTCGATTGGCAAAAGCGCTTGCTGATTCATTCCCCAAATATCCCCGGCTTTGATCAGTTCGGAGTAGAAGAGCGTTTATCTAAAAAACTAGGCGTATCAGTTCTGGCAGAAAATGATGCAAACGCCGCAGCTATTGGCGAAGCGCGTTGCGGTGCCGCATCCGGCAGTCAGGATGTATTATATATCACTGTCAGCACAGGGATAGGTGCCGGCTTGGTATTGGACGGTCAAATTTATCGTGGCTCTCGGGGTTTTGCCGGCGAAGCAGGCCATATGGTGGTTAAACCTGACGGATTTCTCTGCGGCTGTGGGCGGCATGGCTGCTTAGAAACGGTGGCTTCAGGTACTGCCATAACCCGTGCGGCTAATCTGGCATTGCAAAGCGGCAAAACAACCATCTTGCGGGATATGGCCCGTCAGCAAGGAGGAAGTGTGAACACTGCCTCTGTTTTTCGTGCTGCCCATGATGGAGACGAAACTGCGCAGGAAATTGTCTCTGAAGCCATTTATTATCTCGGAATTGCGCTCGTTAATTTGGTAAACATGTTAAATCCTGAAATTGTGGTTATTGGTGGCGGCGTTTCCGAGGCGGGAGAACAGCTATTTGCTCCGCTCGAAAAAACGATCGAAAATTCTGCGATACCGCCTGCGGCTGCTTCAGTCACACTGAAGAAGGCGACTTTAGGAGTAGAAGCCGGAGTAACGGGCATGCTCTGTCTACTGAAAGAAGCGGAGATAAGAAAGGAGAGGTAGTTGCGTTGCGTTTTGGACCTCATATAGTCTCTGAGTGGGATAAGGCAACTGAAAAAGAATGGTTGCTGACAAACGGGAGCGGCGGCTACGCCAGTGGTACTATTGCCGGTTCTAATACACGTCGTTATCATGGGTTGCTGATTTCAAGTCCTTTGGAAGGAGGAGAAAGGCGTCTTTTTCTCTCGAAAATTCACGAAGAATTGACGGTGGAAGGACGCACATACTTTTTGGCTTCTAATCAACTGGCGCATGATCAATATCAAACAGGTCATCTCCATCTGGTGGAGTTTTTTACTGCTCCCATAATCACTTTTGTCTATCGTATGGAAGATATCTATCTAATCAAGGAAATTTTCATGGTCGAAGGTGAAGCCACAACAATCATCCGTTATCGGGTAGAAGCAAACCGAATTTGCAAGCTTCGGTTGTATCCACTGGTAAATGATCGTTCGCATCATACTGTCAACAATAACCCGGCCTGGCCGTTTGGGAAAGAAATCAGCGGGAGCACCGTGAAAATCAAGTCGCCTCATGGCCCGCTTATAACCCTTTCAAGCACTAGCGGCACTTTCCAAGAGATGTACGCCTGGTACTATAATATGTATTATGCGCACGAACAAGAGAGAGATGAGGAATATTTGGAGCACCATTTTATTCCCGGATTCTGGGAAACAGAATTGACTGCGGGAGGTGAGTTTGCCGTTTCCGCATCGCTCTCCGGTTCCCTCGCTGCTGATTATAAGCGATTCTATCAGGAAGAATTAATTAGACAAAAGGCAATCCTCTCGCGCATGACAAGCAAGAACCCGCTTTGTCGTGAACTTGCACGAGCCACAGACAAGTTCGTGATTCATAAAGATGAAGAACCTGCTATTATTGCCGGCTATCCATGGTTTGAGGAGTGGGGGCGTGATACGTTTATTGCTTTGCCCGGCCTGCTGCTTATCACCGGCCGCTTGGCGGAAGCAAAAAAGATCCTGGCTAAATACGCTCGCCTTGAGAACAACGGCTTAATGCCAAATTTTATACCTGCAGATGGTTCAGCGCCTCACTATAATACGGTAGATGCTTCACTTTGGTATTTTCAGGCGGTTAAAGCATATTTAGACTATAGCGGTGACCTGGACTTTATTCGCGAAGAAATTTATCCTATCCTTAAAAAAGTCATTCACAATTACAGCATCGGTACTGACTACGGGATCGTCATGGATGCCGACGGTTTGATAACGGCCGGCAAAAAGGGTGTTCAGTTAACTTGGATGGATGCTAAAGTGGGAGACTGGGTAGTAACGCCGCGAACGGGCAAAGCGGTGGAAGTTAACGCGCTCTGGTATAACGCTCTCTATTTTATGACGCTGCTCTCAGGCAGGTTAGGCGACCATGACGCACGCAGACAATATGGTGAGTTGGCGCTGCGTGTGCAGGAAAAGTTTCCCTCAACCTTTTGGTGCATGCGACATGACTACCTTGCGGACGTAGTTTACCGAGGCGTGCGTGATGAGCGGTTGCGTCCCAATCAGCTTTTTGCGCTTAGCCTGCCATATCGCTTACTTTCTCACCGCCAAGAAAGACAAGTCTTAAATGCGGTGGGACGGCATCTATACACTCCTTTTGGTTTGCGCACCTTGGCTCCGTATGAGACGGATTACCGTCCAAATTGTAAAGGAGATCGCATTAGCCGTGACGGTGCATATCACCAGGGAACTGCCTGGGCTTTTCTGATCGGCCCATATATTACTGCCTACCGGCGTAGCCACAATTACTCTCGTCTTTCCAGGCAAATTGCAGCGCGTATCTTGGCTCCTTTTTTCCACCATCTCTTTGATTTTGGACTGGCATCGATTGCTGAAATCTTCGATGGGGAACATCCGCATACTCCGCGTGGGTGTCCTCACCAAGCCTGGAGTGTAGCGGAAGTGCTGCGCGCTTATCATCAGGATATACTCGATAAGCGTCCTGAATCTCTATGGATAAGTGAAGTCAATAGTGAAGAAAGTTAAAGAAAATATATCTGGGGGATTTTAAACTATGGGTTGCTTCTCTGAAAATCTTCTTTCTGACGTCTCACAACGTCTAATTGATGTGGCTATGGGCAGAGAATATGCCGATTTGGTAGTTCGAAAAGCAAGACTGGTAAATGTGCATTCGGCTGAGATATTGCCAAACATTGATGTGGCGGTTGCTGAAGGCCGAATTGCTCTTGTAGGTGATGCTTGTCATACAATCGGTCCGGAGACAATCGTAATTGATGCAGACGGCATGACTATGGTACCCGGTTTCTTAGACGGACATATTCATGTGGAAAGCAGCATGGTAAATGTCACAGGATTTGCTCAAGCTGTTTTGCCTCACGGCACCACAGCTATTTTTATGGATCCGCATGAAATTGCAAATGTTCTAGGCTTGGAAGGCATTCGTTTAATGCATGAGGAAGGAAAAGATCTTCCTTTGCGTGTCTTCACCACTATGCCTGCTTGTGTCCCGGCGGCACCCGGGTTTGAAGATGCAGGCGCGGTTATTGGCCCCGCCGAAGTGAAAGAGGCGATGAGTTGGGACGGGGTAGTTGGATTAGGGGAGATGATGAATTTCCCCGGCGTGCTGGCAAATGATCGTGCCATCCACGCTATCATTAAAGAAACACTGGCTGCAGGCAAAGTGGTGACAGGCCATTATGCTGTGCCGACCAAAGGTCCCGGGCTGCAAGCATATATTGCCGCCGGAATTACGTCCTGCCATGAGTCGGTTCATAAAGATGATGTTTTGCAAAAGGTGCGCAGCGGCATGTTTGCCATGCTCAGGGAAGGGTCGGCTTGGCATGACGTAAAAGAAACCATCCGAGCGATTACTGAACATAGAATAGACAGCTCCTTCTGTATTCTCTGCTCCGACGATACCCATCCAGACACACTTCTGCAGCGAGGACATCTTAATCATGTCGTCATGCGAGCCATTCAGGAGGGAGTAAACCCGATACGTGCCATTCAAATGGCTACAATTAATACAGCGCGCTATTTTAAGGTTGATCACGAATTGGGCAGCATTGCACCGGGGAAGTATGCAGACATGCTGTTGCTCTCCGATTTAGCGCGAGTTAAAGTTGAGCAGGTCTTTATTGCTGGTATCCCGGTTGCCAAAGAGGGGAAACTGCTTTTTGAGCTACCTGTACGCAGCTATCCTGAATTCGTCCGGAATTCAGTCCGCTTAGCGAAACCTTTAGTTGAAGCAGACTTTCAAGTCAAGGCACCTGCTTACAAGGAAAATGTTACTATTCGGGCGATGAAAATCGAAGAAGCTCAGGTTGGCACAAAAGAGTTGCTGCTATCTGTACCTGTAACAAATGGTTTTGTGAGAGCCGATCCCACTAGAGATTTAGCAAAAGTGGCTGTATTTGAGCGTCACAGTGGCAGTGGCGGAGGCTCGTTAGGTTTTGTCAGCGGCTTTGGTTTCACCGCCGGCGCGGTTGCCTCCACCGTAGCCCACGACAGTCACAATCTGTTGATTGTCGGTACTAACGACGCTGACATGGCTCTGGCAGGCAATATTTTAGCGGATGTCGGCGGCGGTATGGTGGCTGTTTCAGCTGGAGAAGTACTGGCTCTCGTAGAGTTGCCTGTGGCCGGTTTAATGTCAGACCGTCCGGTTGAGGAAGTAGCTGACGCAGTATCTTCCTTGACTAAAGCATGGAAAACCTTAGGCTGTAAGCTTGTCTCGCCTTTTATGACAATGGCGCTGCTATCTCTGCCGGTGATTCCTGATCTGCGTTTAACAAACCGCGGTTTAGTGGACGTTAATGCATTCGCTTTTGTCGGCTTATTCCCGGAAGAGAGTTAGTTTCACCAGATACTTTTAGAGACTAAAAATTAACTTTCAGTCTTACTAATTTACCTGCCTTAGGCAGGTAAATTATTGCTTATGGCGAAGATATAAGAGAGGAGGTAGTTGCTTAATGAAAATATTGACGTTAGTTGCTTCTCGGCGTAGCCCCGGTAACAGTGAAATTCTTGCCAAGCAAGCTTCAGCCGCTGCAAAACAGGCGGGTGCCGAAGTGGAAATTCTGAATATCGCTTCTTTTAATATTACAGCTTGTGAAGGCTGCCTAGCCTGTGTATTTCGCGGAAAATGCAGGGAAGAAGATCAAATGGGTATTTTAGTGGAAAAACTGTTGAAAGCAGACGGCCTGATTGTTGCTGCGCCGATATATTTGCTTAGTCCCGCATCAATCATTAAAAAAGTAATGGATCGTGCTTTAATGATGTCGCTTTATGCTGACGAGTTGACAGAGAAAAAGAGAGGTGCTCTCACCATAACCATCGCCGGCAAGTCTGATTGGAACCCCATTGGTATGGAGATGATGAATCAGTTTGCTCTTTCCTACGGCTTTCCGGTATACGATTACCTGGAAGCATACGCACCTGGTCCCGGTGAAATCCTTTTACAGGAAGAAACTATGCAGGCAGTCAATTCTCTTGGCGAGGGCTTAGTCCTATACCTTCAAGGTAAAGCTGCATCCCGCAAACCATTAGCGAATCAATGCCCGTTTTGCTACAGCCGCTCAGTTCGCCTGCTTGACAATAATAAGATTCAATGCCCGTTTTGCCTGGTTGAGGGAACTCTTGATCAGGATTATCAGATTAATGTGCCAACAGAAGCACTGGAACATGCCTTTTGGACACCGGCACATCGTAAGCGCCATCTGGAAGATTGGATAAAAGCGACACGCGGCAGATATATGCAAAATCGAGAGGCAATAAAGGAAAAATTGGAGAAGTACAACTAAAGCAACAGCCGGCAAAAAATTTTGCCGGCTTTAGAATTTCTTAGCGCAGAGATAAGCGCTTAAAACTAGAGGCAATTCACTCTTAAAACGTCCGATAATATATATTATGTTAACTTATTAAAATTTGCGTAATTAGTTATGCAAATCATCTGACAAAATTTTCACCGGCGGCAGGGTTTATTGTCTTTAGGAGAGAATAAATATTAGCTGGAATTATGTTTTATTAATTGTAGATGCAGGAGGTAACTATGGGAAATCCGAAGAAAGTAAAGTCGACGAAGGAATTTTTTCTATTTTCTTTTGCAGTAATGATTGTCTTTGGCATTTTTGTGCGTGTGGTTCTGATGGCGCCCGAACTATCGGCAGCCGGGCCGATATTAGTGAGCCATGGACTTGACGGCCGTTATGAAGGTAATTGTGATATTTGCCACAGGCAAGAGATTGATTGGCATAAAGCTACCTTTGGCTATTTTGACAACTGCATGCTCTGTCACGGCGGAGCTCCCAAGACTCCTCATCCGGTTGCAGGCACGATGTCTTTTTGCCTGGGCTGTCATGAGGAAATTGTGCCTTCTCATGATGCGATGTTTACTTTCCCTGAGGCAACGTATAATAACTGCATTGGCTGTCATCCGCCTAAATAAGCAGAACAGTTTATGTTTCTAATCAGGGCGAATGGTTATAATATGAACTGGGAGACACTTACTAAAATCCAGGATGTGGAAGATGGAAATTAAATCCTTTAAAAAGCTAAAGCTATACGGCTTTAATAACCTGACAAAATCACTCAGCTTTAATATGTATGATATCTGTTATGCCAAAAAAGAAGATGACAGGCGAGGCTACATTGATTATATTGATGAACAATATAACGCTGAACGTCTCACCAGTATTCTCTCGAACGTAGCTGTGATTATCGGAGCCACAGTCTTAAATATTGCTAAACAGGATTACGACCCGCAAGGTGCGAGTGTGACGATTTTGATTGCAGAAGGCCAAGCATATGATGCCCAGTCAGAGAATGAGGCGCCGGGACCACTGCCTGAATCTATTGTCGGTCACTTGGATAAAAGTCACATAACGGTGCATACTTATCCGGAAAGCCACCCAGATGACGGAATCAGTACTTTTCGCGCTGATATTGACGTTTCGACTTGTGGTCATATTTCCCCGTTAAAAGCTTTGAATTACTTAATTCACAGTTTTGAATCGGACATTATGACTATTGATTATCGAGTGAGAGGTTTTACACGTGATGTTAACGGCCGAAAGTATTTTATTGACCATAAGATTAATTCTATCCAGAATTATATTCCCGGCAGTACAAAGGAAAAATATCAGTCGATTGATGTAAATGTCTATCAGGAAAATATTTTCCATACTAAAATGATTCTTAGGGAATTCGATCTGGACAATTATCTCTTTGGTATTGCAAAAAAAGATTTAACACAGAGTGAGCGACGTAAAATAAAACAACGCCTTAAAAGAGAAATGCTGGAAATCTTCTACGGACGTAATATTTCTAAAGTATAAGGGCGAAGCCGGCTGTTGCTTCGCCCTTATACTTTCAGAGGAGATTGTTTATCTCCTTCACTTCTACTCTTATTTCGTATTCACCGGCGGAATCAAAAACTCGTGCCAACCGAGCTAATCGATTTGTCAGTGCCTGACCGATGAATCGTCCGTTAAAGACTATCATGAAAGCGCCTTCCTGTGAGAATGCCTCTGCATTTGCGGTAACTGCTTCTTTGACGGTTATCTCTTTCCATTCTTGAGCATCACGCTTAGGACGCCGGCCTCTAGGCTTAGTTTCAATGCCTAGCGTTTTTAACACTTCGCTGTAAAATTTTTTACGCGATATTTTCATATCTTTAATAATATTGCTTGTACCTATTTCATCTCGCCATTTTGTCATCAGGACTATTTGTTTTTCAACCGGCAATTCCTTAAAATCATCGTAGAGTAATACTTTGTTCTCGTACATATTGTATCTTATCACCTCACTGTTTTGCATATACTCTTTTTTAGCCTTGCCATGCAAAAAATCCACCGGTGTCATCACAGGTCCTTTGCGCCCGGTTCGTGAAGCCCTCCCCCTTACGCCGCTGAGATTCTTTTTACTGGTTGTCGCATTAAATACTTGTTCTGCTTCAGATTGAATTTCTCCATGAAAATCAGACAAATAATAATCTTCAGCCATTCTCTCACCTTCTCCTTTACCTGTTAAATTAGTATGCACAACAGAGTAAAGCTTATACCAGAGAATAGCGAAACTTAAATTTCTTTATATTTACTAAGTTCTCTAAAAAAAGCCGCACGGTAACAATTTACCGTGCGGCAAATACTGTACAGTTAGATAAAATAGCGGCTCATCAGACCGGCTAGCACCATGGTAATACCTGTCAATTGATACGTTTTGATAGTGTTTGCATTGGCTTGAATAAGTCGGGGGATGTCTTCTCTATATTTGATGGCGCAATTCACTGCATTTCGCACTAGAGGAACACTTATATAAGGTACCAACCAGAATGGATTTCCAGTCACTGCAAACAAGACTACTATTGAGAAATAAGCTGCCACAAAGAGTCCCTTATAAACAGTAATCCCCTTCTCTTTTCCGAGACGAACAACCCAGTTTCGTTTGTTCCCTTGTAAATCAGCCTCATAGTCAGGAAATTGGTTAATAAAAAGTACATTGGCAATTAAAAAACCGATCGGCAGAGAAACTAAAAATACTTCCCAGGAAAGAAAGTGAGTTTGCACTACAAATGCGCCGCTGACAATTAACGGTCCAAAAGTCAGTCCGACAACCAGCTCACCCAGACCGCGATATGCCAATTTAAACGGCGGCAAACTGTAAGCGGCAGCAAAAAAGAGACCACTACAGCCAATCCAGAGAATAGCAGGTTCACGAAAGAAAGCAATATAAATACCGATGGCACTGCCGGCCGCCAGGGTGAGGATGGTAATCCAAGCAGCCTGAGATATAGTCAGATTGCCATCTACGATAGCACGCTTTCCGCCGCTAAAAGGTGTTCGTTTGTCAGGCTCTACCATTAGGTCAACGCCGCTTTGATAATCTACAAGGTCATTAGCCGCGTTTTTGCCAATTTCAATAAAAAAAACACCGATTAGACTGACTGCAAACCAAAACCAGCTAAAATTTCCGGTTAAACCATAAGCCAGCGATCCTCCCACGGCCATCGGAACAAATGAGGCAATCCAGATTTTTGGATCTGCTACTTGCCAAAAACCGCGCCACAATTTTTGCATCTTGCATTCCCCCGTTAGATATTTTTTGCTCTTTCTTCAAGGCGATTAAGCAAAAGATTTTTACTGTCGCCATCTTCCGGAAATGTTACACTTACCGCTCTAAAATCAGTGTGTACAGCATTGTCATCTAAATAATCGCGTGAAACGAGCGACTGTTTCAACCTGTCAACTACAATCTCCAGGCCTTCCTTATTTGTCATAGGCATAAAAACCAGAAAGCTGGCTTCTCCGTGACGAAATACCGTGTCTGTATCACGCAGAGTTTCCTGCAGCACAAGCAGCGAACAGTCAGCCTGTGTTCCGTTAGAGAATGAAAGCAGTGTCAAAGAAAAAGGCTGTTTGCCGCGGTAGGCTCGCTTTAGTTCAAGTTCAAGCAGCTCCTGAAAACTAAAAGAAACATACTCTGTTAAAGGAAGACTGATAATCATATGCTTTGCCTCACCTTCTCTCGCCCGGTAATCTTCTACTATTATGGAAGCTTTTCCTGCCTGCCGGAAAAAGAGAGAAATATTTTTATGAGTTCAAAAAAAAACAGGCCCAGCGGCCTGTTTGGTCTTAATTTGGAAAATGCAATTGTTCATAGTGTGTTGGCGAGCTAGTCATCCAAGCTGCCGACAGAGCATCATGTCTCTCAGTCACCCTTTTGTACATCAACTCATAATATTCTCGGATCATTCTGGCAGATGAAAACTTGTAGTGCGACATATCAATACTGGCGCGCATCATGTCGTGCCATCGGTCTGGATTATCGTAATAGGTGGGAATAACTTCATCAAATAAGACTTTGTACAATGTGTTTAAATCATGTAAATTTTGCTGGTGGGGATCAGATGCGCTATGATGAACATCCAACAGCCAGCCGGAGACACCGTGTTGCGGACCTTCGCCCACCCAGCCGTCTACAACACTCAAGTTAATTACACCGTTCATGGCTGCCTTCATCCCAGATGTGCCGGAGGCCTCAAGGGGTCGAACTGGGTTATTTAGCCAGACGTCGCAGCCGCTGACCATCAGGCGGGCAATCTCCATGTTATAGTTTTCCAAGAAGACAACGGCATCCTTGTATTTCCTGTTCATCATTACTAAATCACGGATGATTCGCTTACCCTCGTCATCACGAGGATGAGCTTTGCCGGAAAAAATCAGTTGCATTTTGCCTGTACGTAAGAGTGGATCTACTACTTCCGAGTTGCGAAATATAAGATCGGAACGCTTGTAAGCCGTTGTTCTGCGCGCAAAACCGACAATCAGCGCCTCCGGGTTCAGTACCGCCTTATTCTGTTTGTAGGCGAAGTGTACCAGTTCCATTTTTGCCTTCATATGCGCCTTACGCAAATCTTGTCCTGACGCAAAATCCCGACGGATGTCTGCTGTTTGCCATGTAGGAACATGAACGCCATTAGTTATAGAGATTATTGGACCGGTATCAACAACGTGCCGCCACATTGCGCGGGCTGTATGTCCATGCAAATTGGAAACTGCATTAGCCACAGTACAGAGACGCAAAGCTGCCTCAGTCATATTAAACGGATCGCCGCCCAACTTGACCATCTGTTGATATTCCAATCCATTGTATGCACCCATCTGTTGCAATTCATGATGAGCATGTTTTTCATTGCCTGCCTCCACAGGTGTATGCGTGGTAAAAACAATCATACTGCGCGCTGCTTTCCAGGCATCGTCAAAGGATGCACCCTCCGCCATTTTCTCGCGAATTAATTCGACACCTGCCAGAACAGCATGACCCTCATTAAAGTGGTAGACATCGACATCAATTTTAAGTGCCCGCAGTAAACGAATTCCGCCCACCCCCAAGATAATTTCCTGGGCAATGCGTTCGTGCGTGCCTCCGCCATAAAGTTTGTTGGTAATCCAACCGTGTTCGCTGCCGGGGAAATTAGTATCCAGTAAGTAGAGCGGCGCATTATTATACTGATCTACCAAACGAACTTTACAGGTAACCTCTTTTCCCTCCACTTGAACTTTAACAGTAATCCCGGTGTCTTTAACGAAATCATAATCATAATTCGGGTAAATATCGTAGGGCCAGCCGTCCTCGCCGATAAATTGTTCAGTGTAGTCATGGCGCCACAAAATGCCAATGCCAACCATCGGCAGATTTAAGTCTTTGGCTGCCTTTAAGTAGTCTCCGGCGAGCACACCTAGACCTCCCGCATAGATCGGAAGGCGTGAATTTAAGCCGTACTCCATACAAAAATAAGCAACTCGTGGTAATCCTGCTCTATGCTGCATCCTTCACCGGCAATTACCGGCGATCACCTTCCTTTAACTTAAACTTTATGATAAGACTGACTTGTTTACTGTCTTATCTTGCAGAAAAATGTTGCAGAATATACTAAGGAGCAGGAACTGAAGATTTTAATACGAATATATTGGCTAAAAGGACACTTAAATCAAGGAGGGTTTAGGATGACTGAATTAGCGCTAATCTTGTCGGTTATACTCTTTGTTTTGGGTCTGGCAGGCATAGTACTGCCGGTATTGCCGGGGATTATTTTGATTTATGCCGGCATGCTTCTTTACGGGATAATGACACAATTTACCACACTTGATGCCAACTTTTTCCTCCTGCAGGGATTAGTAGTTCTCTTGGCTTCCAGCTTAGATTTTATCGCTACCGCCGTGGGCACAAAGCGCTTTGGCGGCAGCAAAAATGCTGTTTGGGGCGCCGTTATAGGAATCCTGCTTGGCTTACTGCTTTTTGGTCCTTTCGGCATTATCCTTGGTTCCTTTCTGGGAGCCGTTATTGCTGAAATTTTGCTTGGCAAAAATATGAACAATGCTATTCGTTCGGGCTTCGGCACTCTGATTGGGATAGTTGGTGCCACAGCGCTTAAGATTTTTATCGGAGTTTTAATGATTATAGCCTTCTTTTTCGCCATCTAATTACAATTGTTATGCTTGCCAAAGAAAGCAACCAAAGTCATTCCGCCTATAAATCCGGCAATATGCGCCCACCAAGCAATTGAAACGTCAACTCCAATACTTGCTACCCCTTGAAAAAGCTGTAATAAAAACCAAAAACCAAGAAATACTACGGCCGGCAACTCTGCCACTGTAAAAACTATAAAAATTGGAACCAGAGCTAATACGCGTGCACGGGGACAACTTACTAAATATGCGCCCAGGATACCGGCTACTGCGCCGCTCGCACCGATGATTGGAGTATTACTTCCCGGATCAAAAGCTACTTGCGCCAGCCCGGAGATAATTCCCATTAAAAGATAGAAAAGCAAGTATTTTAAATGGCCTAACCGATCCTCTATATTGTCACCAAAAACCCAAAGATAAAGCATATTGCTGCCAATATGCAACCAGCCTCCATGCATGAACTGGTACGCTAAAAGCGGCGTTAGAACAACAGCCGGATTTCCTTCGAAAAATCCGGCTGTCAAATTTGCGGGAATCAGTCCATGAGAAAAAATAAAACCATGCAATTCATCCTCGGTAAGAGTCAACTGTCTGAAGAAAATTAAAATATTAATTAAAATCAGGGTTAGGTTAACAAGGGGAAAGCGCCGGGTTGTAGGAGAATCCTTTATGGGAATCATCAATTTCCTCCTTTTTTAACCATACTTTGCTAACCATCTTATCATATCCTCCGCTAAACTTAAATTGTGCATATTTTTGTGCCAAATTTATCAATGTTTATCAATGAAAATGAAGGAAAAGCATGATGCTCACAGTCCATGACTATCATGCTTTTTTCGTGCATTTTTATTCCATTGCTTTTGTGACACCTGCATCAGCAAAACTGGCCATTTCAGCACAAATTTTTATAGCGGCATCGACCACGGTCATTGCCAGTGCTGAGCCTGTACCCTCACCCAAGCGCATATTCATCTTTAAGAAAGGCATCAGACCTAATATTTCCAGGGCGACGCCATGTCCCGGTTCTTCAGACAGATGCGAAGCCAGCATGTACTGGCTGGCATGAGGGTGAAGCTTGCCGGCAATCAATGCGGCAGCGCCGGAGATGAAGCCATCCACTAAGACGGGGATGGAATGAGCTGAGGCAGCCAACATTACTCCGGCCATTCCCGCTATCTCGTATCCGCCCAGTTTAGAGAGCACATCAAGGGCATCTGTAGTATCAGGTTTGTTTAAATTGATCGCTTTCCGAATTACGCGTATCTTATTTTGCAGCTTACCATCATCAAGTCCGGTGCCGCGACCACAGACTGCCGCAATATCTTCGCCGCTATAAACTGCGGTGATGGCTGCACTGGAAGTGGTATTGCCAATCCCCATTTCGCCGGTGCCAAAAATCCCGGTTCCCCTGGCAATACATTCTTCTGCTACATCAATGCCGCATTCCAGGGCAGCTACAGCTTGTTTTCTAGTCATCGCCGGCCCTTTTGCCAGATTGTTTGTGCCATAGGCAACCTTTCTGTTTTGTAAACAGGGGTGGCCAGGCAGGTCGACGGCTACCCCTATATCAACGACTACCAGTTCTGCATCAGCGTGCCTCGCAAGTACATTCATAGCAGCTCCACCGGAAAGAAAATTCATCACCATTTGCGGGGTTACTTCTTGCGGATAAGCTGAAACCCCCTCAGCCACCACTCCGTGATCACCGGCCATGAGAACGACTGTTTTTTTAGGCAACTTTGGCTTTATTTCACCGTTAATAGCCGCCAGCTTTTGCGCAATTTCCTCAAGCACTCCTAAACTTCCCGGTGGTTTTGTAAGATTGTCAAGATGTTGCTTGCAACGAATACTTGCCTCAAGATCCACCGGTTTAATCTTGGCAAGTGTTTTGTTTAGTTTTTCCATTAGATTTCCTCCCTGTTCTAAGTCAGACTGGTTTTACAAGCGTACTTGCAGAGTCTCTCCCGCCGTTATCAGATAGAGATATGCGGCTAGCACCGGGGCAGCAAGAATAGTTTCAACTGCTCTGGCATAATATTTAAGTTGTTCACTATAGCGTGTTGCCAGTTCCTCCACTCCTCCTTGCGGGATTTTATCAGTTTTGAAATCGACCAACACATATCCTTCCCCGGTTTTGATCAACAAGTCAATAATACCCTGAATCAGCACCTTTTCAGTTGATTCGGTACATACAAGCTCTTTAGCAGGCAATATCAGTGTAAAGGGCCATTCTCTGTAGGTTTGGTTAGGATGAGCCAAGACCATTCGTCCGGCCGTCCCTTTGAAAAAAAGTGCGATTTGCGCAGGATTTAAAGCATTTGCTTCAGCTTCACCTAGGATTCCCGTTTCGACAAAAGAGGCGATTTGAGCGGCAATTTCCGTTACACCCAAGGGCGGCACTAATTTTAGATGCTGAAATACACGATGATAGAGAATTCCTAACTCCAAGTGAGATATTTGTTCTTGCTTCTGCAGAAAGGCGGGACGATCCCAGGCTTGCGGTGAAAAATGGAGCCTTTCCCCCTCTGCCTTATTTTCAATTGTCAAATAGTCCTTTAATTCACTGATAGAGAGTTTAGCAGAGATATTGCCGGTGGTGTGCGGGTAGTTGTATAGGAGTTGACTGCGAATCATGCTTTGCTGATCTTTTGAACCGGCAAATTCTACCGGTCGCAGAGCAAGAATATCATCCCGATTTTTTGCAGCAGACCGATTGGGCAATGGTAGATTAGGGAGCTGTTTCTCTTTATCGTTCCAGAATGAAACACTGAAGCGGGAATCTTCCCCTGCTAGCCACGAAAAATGTTTTTGCGCTCCTTCCATGTCATAGTGACGGATGAGTGCCTGTCCCAGCCAATCGAGATAACATCTGGCTCGAACGAGTTCTGAAACCGGCAACGATTTTTCTGCGTATGTAAGGAGCTGCCGCCAACCAGCCAGCTTATCTGAGAGATTACGTGCCGAGCCAATAAGGATTAATTTTTCACGGGCACGAGTCAGTGCGACATAAAGGATACGCATTTCCTCTGCCCTAACCTCCGCTTCCCCGGCAAGCTTAAGAGCAAGATAAGGCAAAGAAGGATAGCGAACCATTTTCTGAGTATCTACAATCAACGGAGCTATGCCAAGATCTTTGTGTATTAAAATATCTGCCCGTTGATCAAGAAAGTTGAATTCTTTTCCAAGATCGCATATAAAAACAATGGGAAATTCCAGCCCCTTAGATTTATGGATGCTCATAATGCGCACCACATTTTCGTTTTCAGCAAGTGCCCTAGCCGCTCCCAGATCTTCGCCTGAACGGCGCAGTTGCGCTATAAATTCTAAGAAACGGAACAGACCTTGTCGTGAAAAACGGTCAAACTGCCGGGCACGAGAAAAAAGGGCATAAAGATTTGCCTGGCGTTGCGCACCGTTTGGAAGCCCGGCAACATAGTCAGCATAACCGCTTTCCCGGTAGATTGCGGCAATCAGTGACGTCAGTTTTTCCTGCCTGGCTTTACTCCGCCAGCGTTCCAATTGAGAGAGAAAATGTCGCAACTTTTCTGAGAGGTGAGGAATTGCCGCTTTTGCAGTTAAATTAACGCATTCAAAAAAATCGGCATTTTTTTCGCCCGCTATCCGTATAAGCGCTAACTCTTCCAAGGAGAGACCAACAAGCGGCGAACGCAGAACTGCGGCCAGCGAAATATCTTGACAGGGATTATCTAACACTTTCAACAGGGACAACATGGTCTCCACCTCGGTGGCGGCAAAATAACCGGTTGAAAGATCTGCATAAGCAGGGATTCCAAACCTGCCTAGAATATCAATCAGACGGTTTGCTCTGTTATTGGTGGCTCGCAAAAGAATAGCTATATCCCTATAGCAAGCCGGCCTATATTCGCCGGTTTCCTGGTCACATATTTTAAACGACCCTTCCGCACTTTCCAACATTTCCTTTATCCTTTGTGCTACTAGCAGCGCTTCCCGCTCTAAAACATCCAGCTCGTCCCCTTCCTCTTCTTCTTCAGCTTGGATTTCCGGCGTGCCGCTAAACGGTTGCTCTCGCGGCAGAAAATGTATTTCCACCGCAGTCTGACTAACAGAACCATGCTCATCTTCAGGGTAATCTGCACCGCAAATGAGTTCCGCATCTTTGTTATACTCAATTTCTGCAGCCGCTTCAATCATCATTTGGCGAAAAAGGAAGTTGACGGCAGAAACCACGTCGGTCCGACAACGAAAGTTTTTGCTGAGCAGTATCTTTCGTTCGAAGCCTTTCCCTCCGGTAGGATAACAGGAGTAACGCTTAAGAAAGAGGGCAGGCTCCCCCATACGAAAGCGGTAAATACTTTGTTTCACGTCTCCCACCATAAACAGATTGGGAGAAGGTTCGCCCTGCCTCGATACCAAGGTAAGAATTGCATCCTGAACCGGATTGATATCTTGGTATTCATCTACAAGCACATGACAAAAGTGCCGGCGCAATTCCAAAGCCGCCTCAGAAGGGACAGTTTCTGCACTGTTGGCTTTCCGCAAAATTTGCAGACAGAGATGTTCCAGGTCATTAAAATCAAGCAGCCCTATTTGTCTTTTTTTCCATGCATACATTTCTTCAAAGCGTCTCGTCAGCTCTGCCAATGCCGCAACCAGTGGGGTCAGCATCCGTATTTCATCCAGATAATCTGTGGACGTGCGTTTAAAATAGACATCAGCCGCGCTGCGGATTATTAACTTTGCTTTGTCACGCAATTCTTTAACCTGTTCTTTCTTTTCCTCACACACACCTCTTGCGGTTGGCAGCCTATTAAAAGTGATTCCCAGCCAAGCCTCGCGCAGCACCTCCCAGGACGAGATTTTGACAAGCTCTATCAGCCGTTTAATCTGCTCCAGTTCTGCCTGCAAAACTTTTTCATAGACAAGCGGCCCCTGAGGCAGATTGCATAAAGAAATTGCTCTCGTCAACAAAATTTCCGCATGTGCCGACTCAAACAAGAGCTGCCGAGAAATTGAAGCTAACCAAGGGGCAAGCGTCTCTGCTGCTGGTAGTTGCTTTGCTCTCTCAAACAATGTGACGGCATTTGCCAACCATCTGTCCGGGTCAGGATTACTCCAGGCAAAAGAATATAGCCGCAGAATTTGTTGCCCCAGTCCTTCATCACCTTTTTTGCCGCCATAACCAGACAACAGTTCTAAAATTACCGGGTCATCTTTGACGAGAGCCTGCTCCAACAGCTCAGTTAAAACATCTTGACGAAGCATAGCGGCTTCGGCTTCGTCAGCCACACGAAATCCGGGATCAATCTCTAACAAATAGAAATAGCGGCGAATCACGGAAAGACAAAAAGAATGGAGTGTGGAAATGGACGCTCCGTTTACCAGTGAAAGTTGCTTACTAAGTTCCTGGCGGCCGGAATCATTGATTTCTTTTTCAAGTGCTGCACTAATTCGTTCACGCATTTCTGCCGCCGCAGCTTCCGTAAATGTAACAACTAACAAACGATCTATATCAACAGGAGCTGTTCTGTCACAAACTATACGAATAATCCGCTCCACCAGCACAGCCGTCTTACCAGCCCCTGCTGCTGCGGCGACTAATAAATTGGCACCCGTCGCGGTAATCGCTGCAAGCTGTTCATCTGTCCAGGATTTTTTCACAGGAGTTCCCTCCTTTATTGTTAACGCGTAACCGCAGACAAAACATCCTCATCTCTCATATTTTCCAGCAGCCGATAACTATTTCCCTCAACAGTAAGATCAAAGCGGCAAAACGCTAAATACGGACAGAAGGAACAGGCGCGTTGGCCGTTTGGTTTGCGGTATGGTCGGGCGGAGACTTCACCGGCAAGGATATTACCCGCTAATTCAAGCAGTTTACTTTGAAGCCAAGTTAAGAGCAAACACATCTGCCGTTCGTCTGCTACCCTGGATGCCTTAGTAAAAGTTCCGTCTTTCTTTTGTTCTACCCGGCGCAAGAAACTTGTGCCTCCCAGCAGTTTTATTACTTTATCATCGGCGAGTGTCAGGCCGTCAAGCAGACCGGCACTTTTTTCTGTTTGCACAGCGGGCGGAGGGTTTGTCATTCGCAGTATCGGTTGCTGAACACCAAAATAATATACGCCGGCAGCGGTAACAGGCAATTTTGTAAACTGAGCCGACTGTTCCAAGACAACTGCCTGATAAGTAAGCAGTTGTAATGCTATGCCATGCCAGACATCACTCAACTTTAAATCCAGTGGATTTGTTTTGTAATCAATGACAACCAGATATGCTCGTCCCTCACTTTCAGCCAAGTCCACCCGGTCAATCTGACCATAGAGCAAAAGTTCTACTCCCCCGCCTGCAAGTCGCCATGGTGACAAAATTTTGTGACCAAAGAAAAGTTCCAGAGCTATAGGCAGAAAACTGCTGCTGCGTGCAAGTTCTGTCAATGCCACTGCTGCTTGTCCTAAAATTTTTTTCAACTTTTCAGCTAAATATCGCATCCGTAAGGTGGAAATAAGAATTTCACTGCGCAAGCGAGGAGTCAAATCTTCTACAATTTGACTCATTTTTTCTCGGATTTCCGCGTCACCAAGGTTAAGCCAACTTTCCCGTTCATTTAGCAACCCGGCTACAAACTTACTTAGCGCTGCATGATAAAATACGCCTACATCAGGTGCTTCCAAGCGGTACTCTTTCCTCTCCTCAAGTCGAAGAGCGTAGCGTGCAAAGTGGGCAAATGGGCAGCGGGCAAACAGTTCCAGGCGAGAAACGCTGCTCTTTAGCGGCTTGCCAGATAATGCCTCAAGTGTAGAGCCGGCAAGAGGACCGACAATATTGGTTTCTTTCAGTGCGCGCCAAAGCACTTTCATGGCATCGAATATCTGCGGCTGCTGTAAAGATTCATTATAAACAGCAGCCCAAAAAGCTGAAAACTGACCGTTATTAATGCAGCGGCTGGCCTGCAGCAATAGGTTTGCCGCCGTTTTCTTCGGTTCGGTTAAGAGAGTTAAATCATCACTATTATCGGGTTGATTAAGTATAAAGCAAATCTCATTCTTAGGAAAAATCTGTTGCAGCCGCTTAAAAAGGATGGAAGGCCTTTTCCCCCTACCCTCTTCATCTGCCAATGAGTAACTTGCCCAGAGATATTCGGAGCTACGGGTCAGGGCAATATACGATAAGTATTGTTCGTGAAATAATTTTTGCCGTCGCGTTGCCGACATTTCCATCCCTGCCGTTGCCAGCAAATCGCGTTCCTCATCAGCGAATATTCCTTCTTCTTGCAGTCTGGCCGGAAAATCGCCTTCGCTTAACCCCAGCACATACGCCGCCTTAATTCGCGGCATACGAGAGCGCTCTATGCTGCCAACAATTACCTGGTCGAGTCCTACCGGAGTTATGCCCAATGTCAGACTTTCCAGTCCAGTAAAAATGAGCTGCGTAAATTCCTGCAGGCTCATTGTTTGTCCTTCCCAAACTTCATAAGCCTGACTGAGCAGTTCTATAACTCCTTGCCAGACCAGGCGGTGTTGCGCCGCCTGATATATTTCACCGTCTGCTGTCTGTGCTTCCGCCCATGCCTGCAAAGTTGACTGAGCGCCAATACTTTCAAGCAATTCCCAGACAGCCTGACAATAGACAGTCACTTCCTGTCCTGAACTTGTCACTCTTTTATAAAAAGGATCAAAGTAAAGAGTAAAGAGCTCTTTTGCCTTATTGATGGCGGCCAAGTCGGCCGTCACTTCAAGTTGCTCATCCTGTTGATCTTCCAGTGCCAAATTTAAGCTGAAAGTCCACGGTTTTTTATCGAGCCAACGCCTTCCTCGGATTCCGTGAGCACGAACATAGTTTTCGAGCCTGTCCGTTTCCAGTCTGTCAAGCGGGAATAAATCCGTTTTCAATAATTGAATGACTGTCGTGGAACTCAGGTTGCTCAAGACTGCCTCCAGTGCGGAACGCAGAAATTCTACCAGCGGATGTGTTGCCGCGGAATATCTCGTATCTATGTAACAAGGAATATTGTATTCGTGAAACACTGCTGCCACCAAATCATGATAACCTGAAAAATTGCGGAGTATAACGCCGATATCAGCGTAACGCCAGCCGTTTTCTCTGACAATCCGGTAAATGTCCCGTGCCATTGCTTCAACTTCCGCGCGCATGCCGGCAGCTTTCACCAATTTTATATTCGCAGTCGACTGCTCAAAAGGTTTGAAAGGAAAGCAATCAACCTGTGCTTCCAGATGCGCTAATGGCGGAGAATATGTATAACGGGTTTCCTGGCCTTGCAGGGGTAAAATTAATGGCGGCAGTAAGCAGATATTTGCTTGCATAGCAAGTTTCATAAGTCTTTGCCTGCTATCTAAGGTTGGATGAAACAGTGCTTCCTCTGACGGCTCGGAGATAGCTAGCGCAGGGTCAAGGCAAAGCGTAAGCTCTACTTGTGAGGCAGCCTTACTGATTGCGCTTAATACCGCATATTCTTGCAGTGTGAATCCGGCAAACCCGTCAACCCAGACCATCGTGCCGGCAGGCAACCCGCCGTTTTCTATCGTGGCAGCCAAGAGCTGAAGCAGATTTTCGGGATCGATAAAGCGATTACTGATATGTTTTTCGTAGGCACTAAATATTTCAGCTAAATCACGCAACTTTCCTTGTAAAACAGAGGAGT
This sequence comes from Clostridium sp., assembly GCA_018335695.1. GTDB lineage: Bacteria > Bacillota > Dethiobacteria > Dethiobacterales > Dethiobacteraceae > GPS1B09. The sequence continues at coordinate 15,078 of JAGXRV010000089.1, read as the reverse complement.
GCTTAGCTTTTTCCGCATGTTCCCGCAAATTTTCCGGCGTTATCCTATAATTGTTCAATTCGCGTAACTGAGCCGACAACTGCAGGCAAAAACGAGGCTGCTTGGCTGCTTTGCCTAGCATACTCATTTCAGCAAAGTGTTTCTGCAGCAGCCGTCGCAAAACCATCTGTTTTCCTTGCTCGCTGATTAGAGCCAAAGGCTTTTTCCCTTCCTGCAGAAGTTTGTAAGCAAGTCGTTGAAAGGAGAGTACCTGCGCCCTGAAAGTTCCGCCACCGCAAAGCAGAGCCAGTTCACGTTCCATTTGAAAAGTTGCTTGTTCAGGTACCAGAAAGATTAGTGGCGGACCGAGCGGCTCAAGTTTACTTAATTTTGCGATCGCATGCAGGCAGGCAGTAGTTTTTCCGCTGCCTGCTCTGCCCAAGATAAAACGAATTGTCATTTCAGCCATCCCCCAGTATTTAAGCGGCGGAGATTTCTCATCGTGGCAAGCAACTTGACAAATTCGCCTTAATCCTCTCAAATCCCTTTTCGCTCTTCCCTTTTACTCTGTTTTATATTAAAATAGTAAGCGTATATTTTTGTGGTTAATAGTGGTCAATAAAGGAGGCACCCAGATGTATAAAATTGCTGTTCTTCCCGGAGATGGGACAGGTCCTGAAGTAGTGCGTGAAGGCTTGAAAGTTCTTGATGCCGTCAGTGAAGCTAACGGTTTCAAATTGGAGTATACGCATTATGATTTAGGTGGCGAACGTTACCTGCGCACAGGTGAAATTCTTCCGGACAGTGTGGTAGAGGAGTTAAGAACGTTTGACGCTATTTATCTGGGAGCTATCGGTCATCCTGATGTCAAGCCAGGCATCCTGGAAAAAGGACTGCTCTTACGGTTGCGTTTTGAGCTGGATCAGTACATAAATCTTCGACCGGTAAAGCTTTATCCTGGCGTAGAAACACCAATTAAAGACAAAGGTCCCAAAGAGATTGATTTTGTAGTCGTAAGGGAAAATACAGAGGGTCAATACGCCGGTGCCGGTGGTTTTCTCCGCAAGGGGACTGCAGATGAAATCGCTCTGCAAGAATCAATCGCTACTCGCAAAGGGGTGGAGCGTTGCGTTCGCTATGCGTTTCAATACGCCAGGAAACGGAATAAAGATAAAAAAGTAACACTCTGCGGTAAGACTAATGTACTCACATATGTATTTGACCTCTGGGAGCGAGCTTTCCATGAAGTTGGTCAAAAAGAATTCCCGGAGATCACAAGGGATTATGCTCATGTTGATGCCACAGTAATGTGGATGGTGAAAAACCCAGAATGGTTTGATGTGATCGTAACGGAAAATATGTTTGGCGATATCATCACCGATTTGGGAGCCATGATTCAGGGTGGGATGGGGATAGCCGCCGGTGGTAACATCAACCCTGAAGGCGTTTCCATGTTTGAACCTATCGGCGGGTCTGCCCCGAAATATACCGGGCTAAATGTGGTGAATCCCTTGGCTGCCATCGGCGCTGCCGCGATGTTGCTGGAGAACATTAATGAAACTGATGCCGCCTCCAGAGTAGAAAACTCTGTGATAAAAATCTGCCAATCCCACATTAAAAGCCTGGCTGCCGGCAAGATGGGCTATAGTACGCAGGAAGTGGGCGATTTAGTAGTCAAAAACCTCTAACTTGGGGGAGCAATGATGGAACAGCAATTGAGAGACGAAGTCCTAGCAAAGGCTCAAAGGTTTTTCAAAGAAGAAATAGTACCAAAACATATTAACAATACAATGAAGCTTAGGAATTTGAAAGAGTTTAAGATTAACCCTTTCCTGATTAGTTATGTTGCTAACTTTTTTGCTGGCAATAGTGACCCAAAAAGCATGGCCAGAGCTTTAGTCTATCCAAGGGCACTAGGAACTTCAATATCTACATCATTTGGTCAGAACACTCAAAAGTTTTGTAGTAATGTTTTAGGAGGATTTGGCTCCACAACACAAGGCATAGATATTGAATTTATTGACCATTTGGATGGACGAAAGAAATACTGCCAACTAAAGTCAGGACCTAGCACTATAAACAGTGGAGATGTAGGCTCAATCATTGGTAATTTTAAAAACATCAAGAATATCGCACGAGCTAATAATCTCCAGTTAAACATCGGCGATCTCATTGTAGGTGTAATGTATGGCACTCCTCAGGAACTTAGTTATCACTACAAAAAAATTGACAAAGATTATCCTGTTATTATAGGTAAGGATTTTTGGCACCGTTTAACAGGTGCAGAAAACTGTTACCATGATTTGATTCGAGCGATCGGTGAAGTTGCACTTGGAATCGACGGCAGCAACTTCTTAGAAGAAGTTGTGGAAGAGCTTGCTAAAGAGATAGAAGAAAAACTTAACTTTTAGCTGTATCTATGACTTTCAGTTTAGCCGAAAATTTCTTGTTCCGCAGACTCAATCCTACTTTTAAAAGCATATATGGCCTGGACGATCTGCACGCCTAATTTATAGCCCAACTCGACAGGTACTGCATTGCCAATCTGCCTGTATTTATCGCTAATTGTGCCTGCAAAGATCCAATCATCAGGGAATGTCTGTATTCTGGCATATTCTCTTACTGTAAGTGGGCGTGTTTCCTCAGGGTGACAACGCTCTGTCTGTTTTTGTGTGGGCGAGCATGTTAACGTCAAACTTGGTTCGTCCCAAGATAGTCTTCTCGCCATACCAGTGCGTCCACCACTTGAATAATAGCTTTTACCCATGTAAAATTTTTGAATATCTTCAGGCAAACTACGCCAACATCCGCCAGGCGGGACGAGTTGCAGTACTCTCTTCTTGTTTTCAGAGTATTGCATCCCCTCGGAGGGCGGCACATCAGTTAAAGCGTCTCTAATAGTTTTTACCGCCTCTTCTTTCTCAGGGTATTCGAAATCTACTCCAGCCAATGTGCCGACTATTACAATCCTTTCTCTCTTTTGAGGTATACCATAATTTACTGCATTGAGAAGTTTATATTGGACTTTATAGCCGAGCTCTGCAAACACCCTTAGAATTGTATTTAGGGTTTTGCCATGGTCGTGACTAATTAATCCTCTGACATTTTCAGCCATAAAAAGAAGAGGTCTTGTCTCTTTTAGGCACCTTGCAAATTCATGAAATAATGTTCCACGAGTATCCTCAAACCCAAGCTTCTTACCGGCATAACTAAATGCTTGGCATGGGAAGCCACCCGTAACAACGTCTACATTAAACTGGGAAAAATTAACATCATGTATGTCAGCATTGATTATATTCCAGGAAGGTCTGTTCTTTTTAAGAGTGTCACAGCACTTCTTATCTATCTCGATCAGTGCTACACTATTAAGGCCAGCCTTCTCTAAACCGCATGCAAGCCCACCTCCACCTGCAAAAAGTTCAAGCACCCTAACAGGATAACCAAGTTCTAAGTTAGCATTAGGCAGGTTTTCCTTTTTTCTTTTAGTGTCTTTCGTCTGTTTTGAATGATGACAATATTTTTTTGCTGTTGTTTCGTTATTTAGCAAATCAAATATTCGAGTTTGATATCCCTCAGGAATTTCCTCAGAAATAATTGATAGCGGAGATACCCCCAAATAATCACACATTAGCATTACGTTACTTTTAATGGGATTAAATTTTTTTGATAACAACACTGATAATTGATTCTTAGTTATCCCCAAATTGCAGGCCAACTCTGTCTGAGTAGTGATTCCTTTCTCAGCCATAGCTTCACGTATTTTATATTTATCTAAGTACATATCTCTGCCCTCCCTGACCCAAATATATGTTCGTTAATATAAAATAGTAACTTTTTAGATATTAACATATATTTCCGTAACTGGCAAGGTAATGCCGTAAATTTCGTTAGAGGTTTCACTGAACTTTGCTGAAAACTGGTAAAAGTCTGCAAGCAAAAAACCGTAACATCCGGACGATTGCGCCGGTAGTTACGGTTTTTTTTGCTCAAGCTCCAGAAGTCTCTCCAAGGCAGCCAGCAATTCGCTTTCACGTTGTGCCAAATGCATCTTTTTTTCCCGTTCCAAAAGGGCTACCAATTGCCGGCGAACCTCCAGTTCCAACCGTTTACTGATTTTCTCGTCCCTTAAGCAACCACGATAAACTTGTACAGCGGTAGAGTGATAGCCAAGTTTTTCTAAAGCGAAACCCATGAGATAAGACGACTGACTAACCAGATGCTCGTTAGGTTTAAGTCGTTTTAAAACGTCGATTGCCTCCTCATAGCGCTTTAACCTCAGCAGTAATTCGCCGCGAGAAAAACGGAAAATGTCTGAATCAGCATGCTGTGAATGCTCAAGCAAACGCCATGCATCTTCCAGCTTTCCATGAATCTGAAAGATTTCTGCCGCCAATATTTCAAGCCCCTGTAAATCATTCACCACACGTATCTGTCTGCCGTCGCAGCCGGAGAAGACAGCGCAAAACGCAACACCGGCTTCTTTACTTAAACGGGTATACTCTCTTCTTAGCAATAAAGTCCGCTCTATTGCCTGCAACTGTTCCTGCGGGTCAAGGCAACAGAGAGCCAAGGCAAAAAATGCGTCAGCCTGCGTTTCATCTCTGATTGTAATTTTACGGAATATTTCAGCCGCCCACTCTGTTCTCTCATCCAGCAGCAGGCGGGATCCAGCCAAAAAGCGCCGCTTGCTCTTGTCTAATATCCTCCTGGCAAATAAATCCCTAAGTAAAGCAGCTTTTTGCAGATTTTTGTCCTCTATGCAATTTTCAAAGCCTGTTGTTAAAGTCAGCTCAGTTGGGATGATTTTTCCCGCACTATATTTAAAACGTAAGCGAGGCAACGGTAAGACCAGTACTTTTGTAAATTTAAAAAGTTTGTCTTCACTTACCTCCCAGAACAAGCGCAAGCCCAAGCAATGTCCCTCCTGATAGCAAATAATCTCGCCTGGTTTTCTCTTTCAGTTCAATTGCTGATATTTTCTGCTTTGATGACCGTTATTCCTTTTTTGCGTCTTGAATTTTTACACCTCCTCCGGCTCTTTGCATACGATAAATGATAGAGAAATATGCACGATGGGGTGAAGTGATGGAGAAAAAAAATTATCAGTTGGATGCTGCCTTGGCCAAGCCCCTTGAGCCAGAGAGCGTAAAAAGCGACATTTTAGGCATTGGTGCCGTTAACGGTCTAGCAAAAGCAGAATTGTCACTTTTAGTAAAAAAAAGCGGCCGCTCCAGCGGCTACACAACCGGACGTGTAGCTGTGATTGGGGCCACAGTAAATATTGGCTTTCCTTTCGGTCGCTTTGCTCAGTTCACTCAGCAGATTATCACTTCAAAAATGGGAGAAGCAGGCGACAGCGGTTCTTTGCTGTTGGACGGAGCAAACCGTGCCATCGGCTTGCTCTTTGCCGGCAGTGCTAAAGTAACGATTTATCACCCGATTGCTGATGTGTTGCAGGCGCTGGATATCCATTTGACATTTCCGGCTGACCGCCTGGCAACTCCGGAAAACGATGAATTCAGATCTTTCCATGAACTTTGCCGGCTTAGGGGAAATGAAATGCTCCAACTGCCTAATGTAGTAGGGATTGGTATCGGCAAAAAAATTGTCGCCGGCTATGAAACAGGAGAATTTTGCATAACTGTGCTTGTTTCCCGTAAATTGCCTGTTCACTACCTCAGAGCTGAGGAAACCGTTCCTTCCATGATTGGAGCTATTCCCACCGATGTAGTGGAAACCGGCATTTTGACTGCCGACACTCAGGTTGCATCTGACGGTTCGCACCCGGATAGAAGAATAAGAATGAGGCCGGCACAACCCGGACTGAGTATCGGCCATTATTTTTTTGCTACCGGTACGTTCGGCGCCGTAGCTTATGACAATCGGAGCGGTGAAAAAGTAATTCTCTCAAATAATCATGTCCTGGCTAACGCGACAAACGGTTCAGACAGTCTGGCTAATATTGGAGATCCAATTTTGCAGCCGGGGCATCAAGATGGCGGCCGACAGACGAGAGACGTAATCGGTACTTTGTTGCGTGTTGCCCCGCTGCATTTTGCAAAATAACCGGCATGGTTATCTTCTCACTGTTTGTCTGGCAATCAGCGAAGCAAAAACAGCGGCGCCAAACCCGTTGTCTATATTGACGACCGCAAGCCCCGGAGAGCATGTTTGCAACATAGTCATCAGCCCGGCAAGACCATCTTTGCCCATCCCGTAACCAACTGATGTCGGCACACCGATGACAGGTACGCTGACATGACTGGAAACAACAATAGGCAGTACAGCGTCCATTCCGGCAACAACCACTATGGCGGCTACCCCTTGCTCCATCATTTCTGTCAGGGGACCATACAGCCTATGGATTCCGGCAACTCCCACATCATAAGCCTTGCTTACCTCACAACCCATAACCTGAGCAGTGATAACAACTTCCTCCGCCACACCGATATCAGCCGTGCCGGCAGCCAGCACGCCAATACGACCGGAATGCGCAAAAACATGCCCCCGGCGTTTAAGCAGACAAGTTCTCGCTTTGCGGTTGACTTCGAATTCATATCCATCCGGCACCGCTTGCTCCAAAGCTGCTATATCGCTTTCTTTTGCTCTGGTAATCAAAGCATAGCCGCTTGCTTCCGCCATCGCCAGAGAAAGCCGATATACATCTTCTGTCTCTTTGTCATGCGCCAGAATTGCTTCCGGGGCTCCTGTCCGCCTGGCGCGGTTGACGTCCAGCTTAGCTATGTTGCCAATTTGTTTGATTTGCAGCACATTAAGCTTATGTTTGGCTGTCTCCATATCTATTTCGCCCCGCAGCAGGGCCTGTAAAATCTCTTCCATTGATTTCTCCTTTAAATTCGGCTGATCAGTTTTTTAAGATAGGAAAAGTGGCGGCGCCGGCAGGCATAATATAAGCGCTAAAATCATCCGGTAACCAAGTCCTGGCCAGTTGCATCGCTTCTTCCACTGTTTTAGCCGGAGTCATTGCCATTTCGCAAACCTGTTTTTCCGGCAGGCTGCTCACCACAATCAGCCTGTTTTCCTGAGCCCAAAGCAACTGAGTATAACCCATAAAGCTGGCAATTTCGTAGTTCTGACGAAGTTCTTTCTCTCGCGCAACGTTGTCGGCAAAACCTGCACAGATAGTAAAAAACTTTTCGTTGCCGATACCTTCGCAAGATTCGGAAAGCAGGATACCGACGCCACCTTTTTTCAGCGCTCTTACCATATTGTACGCCGTTTTATATGTCTGGTAAAAATTGATGTCTTTCGGATAACCGCCGCAGGAGGCGACTACTAAATCAGCCTGTTCAGAAATCGGCACACCAAAATATTCGTCTACTAAGTTTGCGCCCGCCTCGTGAGCAGCAACCAAATCTCCAGCAACAGCGTGTGCCACTTTGTGTTCTTCACTGATAATAGAGTTAACTATCAGATCAATTCCAACCATCCGTGCTGCTTCAATCATATCGTCCGATAATGGGTTGCCGGCCAATTTTCCGGCACGTACTTCAGAGTTTAATCCGGAACCATGCGGGTTTAAGGAAAGACGATGGTTGGCCATAATTCCCTCAAAACTAGCCGTTCCAGGCATAATTGCTTTCTTACCGCCGCCGTAACCGGCGAGAAAATGGTGCACAATACCGCTCGTTAGAATTACCCTGTCGGCTTCAGCCACATGCCGGTTGATACGAACAGGCGTGCCTCTGGATGTGCTGCCAAAATCAACCAAATCTGAGGCATGACAGTCGTGTTCTACCATGCGTACGCGGCGATAGACTTCATCTCCCACCAGTTTAGCGTGTTCATCACTGCTCTGGGCACGATGCGCTCCTGTAGCGGAAACAATCGTAATATTTTTATCCGGTATCCCTGCCTCATTCAGTTCTGCAAGAATCGGCGGTACCAACACATGATAACGCGCCCACAACCTAGTCATATCACCGACAACGATGCAAGCCGTCTCTCCCGCTTGGGCAATCTCGCGCAGGCGAGGAGAACCGATCGGATTTAAAAGTGCATTACGCACAACAGTCGCTTCGTCTTCCGGAGATACTAGCTTTTTGGGTCGCAGTACCCCTAAAAGCTTATCCTGCTCCAGGGTAAGAGTCTGGTGGTTTTTACCGAATGCAAGTTTATGCTCTTGCATAGCTGCTGACAACTCCTTTACTCGGCTTTCCGGTTAAGTTCTGCCAAATATTCCGTGCGTTCTGTCTCGTAGGCCATCGTTTTTTCAATGACAAAGCGCAGATGTTCCTTCATCGCAGCGTGAGCCTGTTCCGGATTTTTGTTAAATATAGCTTGGAAGATTTTTTTATGCTGCGCCAAGAGTTTCTCCTTGTTGCCAAAAGTCTGAAATAGTTGCAGTCTGCTATGGCGCAAAGTTTCCACAATCATTCCCGAGATGGTATCCATCATATGCAGCAATACATTGTTCCCGGTAGCCTCCGCAACAGCAAGATGAAATTGAGCGTCTGAAAGCTCACCCAAGTCATTGTTTGCCAGATCAGTTTCCATCTGTTTCAGGCAAGCACTGATTTTTTCCAGATCTTTCAGGCTGGCACGCTTAGCTGCTATGGCAGCGCTCTCTGCCTCCAGAATCATCCTAACTTCCATCATCTGTAAGTTGCTATCTCCATAAAGCAGATAAACAAGCGCAAGCGGATTAAAAGGAGAATCGAGCGGCGACTGGCGGATAAAAGTACCTTCCCCAGGTTTGCTCTCTAGGATACCAAGCATATCAAGGGCGCTAAACGCCTCGCGAATAGAAGCACGGCTGACCTGCAGCATTTCAGCCAGCTCGCGCTCAGAAAACAGGCGATCACCAGGCTTCAGCGCCCCCTTAGCAAGCAGATCTTTAATTTGACAGAGAATTTCTTCGTAAACTCTTTTTTGTTTGATTGGTCTAAACATCTTCTTCTCCCACACATCTCCTCTGGCTCTCAAGCTAAATTTTTATAAATTCATCTCTTAATATATCACAGCAGTGAACATTAGTCATCTTCCCATCAAACTGGGCAGCCACAAAATAAGTTGCGGGAAAATAGCTAGCAGGCCAATACCAATAAACTGCAGTATAATAAACGGCACCACTCCACGGTAAATATCTGCCGTTTGCACCTCCGGCGGCGCAATCCCTTTCAGATAGAAAATAGAGTAGGCAAAAGGCGGCGTCAGGAACGAGGTTTGCATAATCACGATTACCATCATCGCAAACCAAATAGGATTCAAACCAAGCGCTGCGGCAATAGGCGAAAATAGCGGCACAACAATCATTAAAATACCAATCCAATCAATAAAAGCGCCCATCACAAAAACGATTAAAAACATCGAAAGAACTATGCCCCAGTCAGGGAAAGGCAGACCAAGCACTAAGTTAGTGATCATCGTTCCGCCGCCTAAATGAATAAACACGGTCGTGAAAAAGCTGGCTCCGATCATTACAAGATAAACCATACAACTAATAACTACGGAACGCTCGGCAATCTCTTTTAAGTTTTTTAAGTTTAACTGGCCGTAGGCGGCTGCCAGCAACAAAGAAGCAAAAGCGCCGATACCGGCAGCTTCCGTCGGTGCGGCAAGACCAAAAAAGATACTGCCGAGTACTGCGAGAATCAAAACGCTGACCGGCACGACCGAAGTCAGGAACATGTTTAGTTTTTTCTGCCAGGTAAACTGCGCCAGGGCTTCAGCCGGCATGGCAGGCCCTAATTCCGGTTGGAAATAACAACGGATGGCAATGTACAGTATATAAAGAATCGAAAGCACAAAACCGGGAATAAAGGCTGCCATCAAAAGCTCCCCGGCGGAGATGCCTGCCAGAGGTGCATAGACGAGAATTAACACACTAGGCGGAATTAAAATCCCCAGCGTACCGCCGGCACAAATTGAGCCGGTAGCAAGGGACTTGTTATACTTGTATCTCAGCATAGATGGCAGCGCCAGCAGACCCATACTGACTACTGCCGCGCCGACTACCCCGGTGGCGGCAGCAAAAATAGTGCAGGTGATAACAGCGGCTAAAGCCAATCCTCCACGCAGGCGCCCGGTTAACACATAAATAGCGTCATACAATCGGCTTGCAAGACCTGACTTTTCAATGGCTACCCCCATGAAGACAAATAACGGGATAGCAATCAACAAATAATCCGATGTAATACCGAAAATACGCAACATAAAAATATTGACAACCTGAGGACCGATAAAAAGCAGGCCGAAAATCGCGGCGATACCGCCAAGCACGAAGGCTACCGGATAACCCAAGATAATCAGTACGATAAGAGAAAGCAACATGGAATAGATAATAGCTTCGGGAGTCAAGGGCGTTCACCTCCGGTAATGGCAACATAAATGTCACGGATAAACTCAGCCGTTCCCTGCAATAACAACATAATCACACCGATAGTTACCCAGGTTTTATAGGGGTAAATAATTGGCAGCCAAGAACCGACCCAGCTTCTTTCTCGCATCCCCCAGGAAAACTGCACATGTTCGATCATTACACCGCTCATCAGCAGCCACAAAGGAAAAAAGAGCAGCAACGCAAAAACAATGTCTATCCGCGCTTTATTTCTGGGAGAAAAGCGACCGTAAATAATATCGATATTGACATGACCCTTGCTCTTTAGCGTGTAGGCCATACCCATCATCAGCGCAAGGCTTGAAAGAAAATAACTGACATCATAGCTCCAGATGGTCGGGCTTTGAAACACATAGCGAGCCGTTACTTCGTAGGCCATGGTAATCACAAGCAAGAACATGCCCCAGGAAAATGTTTTAGCAAGTGTTTCATTAACTTTGTCTACCGTTCCCAAAATAGTTCTCAGTATCTGCAAACCTGTCACTCCTTTCCGCCGCGGACGGCTTTGAAACCGGGTAAAGCTTGCCTGCTTTTGGCCAGCGGCAAGCTTTACGCCGTAGTTATCTTTGTTTATTCGATTCTGATAGGCATCATAAAGTCTTCATAATCGACAAACCTGGCGCGGAAATCTTTAATTGACTGCCAAGTCTCGGCAAATATTCCGCCCTGTTCCTGAGCGCGCTTATCTAATAACGCCCAAGTATCTTCTTTTAGTTTTTGCTGGGTGGCTTCATCGACTTCAACCAAGTTTACTCCCGCTTTTTCAAAAGCTTCAAGTGCTTTCATGCTCTCGTTGAAATCCTTTGACCAACTCCAAAGCGTGGTGGAACGAGCCGTTGTCTCCAGCAGAGCTTTCAAATCATCCGGCAGAGCGTTCCAGGAATCTTTGTTGATACCTACATAGAAAAGTGTGGCAGGCTGGTGCATTCCGGGGCCTGCAAGATATTTGGCAACTTCATTAAAGGCTAATACTTGGTCATTATACGGTGTGCTGAATTCAAGAGCATCAAGCACTCCGCGTTCCAGCGAAGGATACAACTCTGCCGCCGGCAGTGTGGTTACAGCAACATTGTTTTCCCGTAAAATTTCCGCCCACCAGCCGACTGTGCGGTATTTAAGCCCTCGCCAATCTTCAATTTTACTCAACGGCCTGTTTGACCAAGCGAGTATCTCCGGGTGAGTGATACCAAGCGGCAGGATTTTAACATTATAGCCTGCCTCATCGTACATTCTCTGCCAGAGATCAAGGCCGCCGCCCTCATAAATCCAGACCAAATGCATAAACGGCTCAAGCGTCATCGGTACTGCGGAAAAGAAAGGAGCAGCAGGCATTTTGCCGATCCAGTAGCCGCCAAAAGTATGGTAGCCGTCAATCGTTTTGGTGTTAGTGGCATCGAGCACTTCGGGTGCGCCGACAAGCGCGCCGGCAGGGTGGACTTCAATTTGCAGGCGGCCGCCGCTGGCTTTATTAACATCCTCCGCCCATCTGACCGGCATCTGGTGCAGCATGATAGAACTCGGCCAAGTGGTGGCCACTTGTAGCTCTGAAGGTTTGCTGAGGCGCCGCCTGACCGCCCGCAGGAGCAGCCGGCTGTCTGTTGGCGCAACCGGCAACTACCAGTAATGCAGTAATCAGAAAGAACGAAACTACCATTAACTTACGTTTGCTAAACATTTTTTCCCCTCCTTAATTTTTGTTTTCACTGATGTAAAAGAAAGTTTATAGCTTTTTCTCCGCAAATCACCTCCGTCAAGTTACCTGACAGACTTCCAGGGTTTACGATACGCTTATTAATTCAATAGTAAGCCTCTTTCAAAAAATTCGCAGACTGGTCTGACCATCAGTTTTACTGAAAATATATATTAGCGATAATTAAGCAAATTCCTGCTGGAGCCGTAAGATAAAATAAAAATCATTCCGAATGTTCAGGCGAAAGTGAAAATCCCACATTTTTCAGCAAAAAAAAAAGTAGAAGTCACCGGTGTTGACAGCAGCCTGTGCCTGCGCTATGATGTGTATCGTGAGGTGGAAAAGAAGATGAAAATTGGCATTATCGGCCCGGCTTTATCAGGCAAAACAATCCTTTTTCAGCTGTTAACCGGCGCTTGCGGAACAAACAGCAAAGGAACCGTCCTCCAGGGAGCAGCACGAGTTCCTGACGAGCGAATTGAAGAATTGGTTAAAATTTTTAAACCCAAAAAAACTACATACGCAACAGTTGAATGCGCCGACTTCCCTTCTCTTGGCAGCGGTTGCGAGATTACAGGGGAAATTGCCGGCCGCTTAAAAGCATGTGATGCTTTGGCCGTTGTTGTGCGCGCGCATAATGATCAATCAGTGCCTTGGCCAAAATCGCCTGTGCCGCCGGATGCTGCTTTTTCCGGTTTTTTGCATGAAATGATTCTTAGTGATCTCTGTCAAGTGGAAACAATTTTAGCCCGCAACAAAGATAAGAAACGCACTCCGGAGGAAGAAAGAGTCTTAAGGAAGTGTCAGGAGCTGCTGGAAGAGACAAAGCCTATTTTTGCCGGTTCTTGGAGCGCAGACGATGAGCCTGTTCTGAAAAACTATGCTTTTCTCTCTTCTCGACCAATCTTGGCAGCTATAAATCTTGACGAGGAACAACTGCAAAATCTAACCTATGAAGGTCGTGCAAGTTTGCAGACACTCTCCAAGGAGAACGGTTACCCGCTGGTAGAGTTTTGCGGCAGCTTAGAAATGGAAATCAGCCGGATGAATAAACAAGAGCAGGAAGTTTTTCTTGCCGAGTACGGACTGACTCAGTCAGGCATTGCCCGTTTCGCTGCTGCTGCTTACAGCCTACTTGAACTAATTTCATTTTTTACGGTAGGCGAAGATGAGGTGCGCGCTTGGACTGTCAGATCCGGCACAGCGGCTAAAAAAGCGGCCGGCAAAATTCACTCCGATATCGAACGCGGTTTCATTCGTGCTGAAGTGATAAATTATACCGATTTTCTCGCGCTGGGCGGCTCACTGAAAGTCGCGCGTGATCAAGGCAAACTGCGCCTGGAAGGAAAAGAATATTTGGTTAAAGACGGAGACATTATCAATTTTCGTTTTAATGTATGACAAAAAAGACGCTTCTCGTTTTCTATCAGCTGACGCGTCTTGCAGGGCGGGTTTGAAACCCGCCCGAAAAGGAGCCGCCCTGCGACACCCCCATTACGTCGGAAACAATATAATTTCCTGCTACAAAAATTCCCCTCCCCTGGAGGGGTGCCCGCAAGGGCGGGGTGGTCGCGTGGAAGAGTGGGACAAATCACCTGTCCCCTTGGACCACGAAAACGTGCGAGCGAAGCAGCTGGGTGAGTATGCAATACCTAATAAAAACGCTCCGTGTTTTGATATAATTTCCAACAAAAAAAACCGGGTAGAAGTCAGACCTAAAGGGTCAATCTTCTACCCGGTTTTGTATAGATTTGCTTGCTCATGTTCGGCGTCTGCCATCACCCTAGCCCTCTGCCGGAGGGAGAGGGGAGATGTATTTCTGCTGTTTTTGATCTGCGCTAATGATTTCCGCCAAAATTTGAGCCACTGCAAGATACAATTCTTCAGGGATTTCACTGCCAAACTCGACAAGGCTCAGTGCCTCTGCCAACACACTATCTTCTCTGACGGATACGCCGTTTTTTTGCGCAATTTCCAGAATTTTTTCAGCTAGAAAACCCGCACCGGAAGCCACCACACGAGGTGCCTGCTCCTTTTCCTGACTGTAACGCAAGGCAACCGCCTTTTTCCGCTTTTTCATCACAACTCCTTACCTTACATGGTCAAGACATCCGCCTGTACCGCTTGTATTGCTCTTCCCAGCCGGCTTCACAATCCGGATGCCCGTTAGCAGGGAAGTTGACGATTCAGGCGGTGAAAACAAATCAATAAGATGAGCAAGGCTGCTTGCGGCGTCTTCATTATCTACCAGGATACTGCATTCCGCACAGCCTTGTTTATAGCGAGCCAAAATCGTTACAGCTCCTAAATTTTCAGTATAGAGTGTAAAGCTCCATTGCTGACCTCCTGCTGCACACTCCGACCTCCCTTCCTCCTCTGTTGCCGTTAACAGATAGGGAGTGCGAAGTGTTTCCCTCTGCTGCCAAAACAGATAAAACGAATTATTAGGCAGATTTCCCGGCTCCGCAGCCGGCTGCTGCTGTAAAATCTTACAGTAGAGCTTGTTATCCTTAGCGAAAAGCTGCTCTAAGAGCAGTTTTTCGCCGGGATTAACAGCCGTCTGTAATATTGCCGAAAATTTTTCGCCGGACGATTCTAAAAGCGCACTATCTCCGTTGTTTTGCAAGACTTGCGCCCAGAAGCGCCGCCCTTCAAAGCCGGGAGAAGACGCCTTACTGCTCATTATTTTTAGCAGAGCTGCGATCGAATTTAGCATCATTTCCTCCGGCAGGCTTTCTCATATAGCATAGCGTACTATTGTCAATTGCTAAAAGACAAAAGAATACCCTTCTGTCAAAATGTAAAAAATTAACAGCAACTAGCAGGGTTTGTTTTATCAACTTTCTTCTTCATAACAACTCAGGGGCCTCACCTACTCAAGCCACAGAGGTGCAACCTGGCAATGATCCGGGTTTTATCCATCGTACAAATACGCACTTATGGGAGGTGAGGGGGGATCACGCTAACCAGCGAGGTCTTTGAATGCCTCCAAGGAAATTAACGATCTCCCCCTGCAGTATGAAGATGAAAATTAATGTTTATGTTTTAG
>JAGXRV010000088.1 GCA_018335695.1 Clostridium sp. | reverse complement strand
CGTTTTTAACCGGGTCATGGGCCCGGACTCGCGACTCTCACCCATTCAACCTACGTCGAATCCAAAACGCCCCCAAATTATTGATACTGCCGCTCCTTGAACACTCTTTCAACTTCTCGTTTTGCTTCCTTTGTCGCTATGGCGTCACGTTTATCGTACTGCTTTTTACCGCGCGCCAAGGCGATTTCAACTTTGATAAAACCTTTTCTTGCATAAAGCTTGAGCGGAATTAGCGTATACCCTTTTTCCCGGGTGAGACCTATTAGACGACTGATTTCCCGGCGATTCATGAGAACTTTTCGTTTACGGAGAGGCTCATGATTAAAACGATTGCCTTGTTCGTATGGGCTGACATGCATATTGTGGATAAATACTTCACTGTTTTCAATGCGAGCATAACTATCTTTAAGGTTTGCCTTGCCAGAGCGAATAGATTTTACTTCTGTTCCGGTAAGCACCATGCCGGCCTCATATTTTTCATCAATGTGGTAATCATGAAATGCTTTGCGGTTTTTAGCGAATACCTTTTCTTCCATACAAACCTCTTCCGCTAAAGAACCCTATTTGCTACAAACAAATAGGGTCAGCTATCTCTCTCCTGTAATAATTATAGCATTTGTCGTATTTTTCGTCAACTCAACGGCTTTTGCTTGAAGTTCTTGACCATTTAAAGCTGTCAACATTGCGTACGGGTAAGAGTAAAATCAATTTGACGGCTTTCTTTGTCAACGCGCTTTAGGATAACCCGGACCGGCTGACCGATTCGGTATGCTTTTCCAGTTCGCTCCCCGATGAGAGTCAGTTTATTCTCATGAAAATTATAATAATCATCATCCATACTGGAAACATGAATTAACCCTTCCACCAAGTTATCAAGTTCGGCAAACAAGCCAAAAGAAGTAACCCCGGAAATGACGGCATCATATTCCTGGCCTTCCTTTCCTAGCATAAATTCGACTTTTTTCATCTCAACGCTTTCCCGCTCTGCTTCCATCGCCAAACGTTCACGAGTGGATGAGCGATCTGCGGTGTTGTAATTATTTTTAGCAATTTTGGCAAGCCTTTTTGCTGAAGGCATCCCAGACAGATATTCGCGCAACAGCCGGTGAACCACCAAATCAGGATAACGGCGGATAGGAGAAGTGAAGTGGGTATAAAATTCGGCTGCCAAGCCGTAGTGAACGGCGTTTTCTGAAGAATAACGTGCCTGCTTCATTGTCCTTAAAAGCACCGTGTTAACAACCCGCTCCTCAGGCTTGCCTGCCAGCTTGCGCAACAGAGCCTGCAGTGAGGACGAGTGAATCTTTTCCGGCGCACCTTTAATGGAAAGACCAAGTCCTTGGATAAAATCACGAAAGAGAAGCATCTTCTCGTCGGCAGGTTTTTCATGCACCCGATAAATAAAGGGAAGTTTCAGTCTAAAGAAGTGTTCGGCCACCGTTTCATTGCAAACCAACATAAACTCTTCGATAATAATTTCTGCAATCGTGCGGGGACGCTTCTCAAGCGCAACCGGTTTGCCGTCATCATCCAGTTTCACTTTTATTTCGGGAACCGCGAAATCCAAAGCGCCGCGCTTAAAGCGCTTCTCCCTGAGCAGCAAAGCCAGGCGGCGCATTTCTTCAAACATAGGAACAAGCATACTGTACCGCTTGCGTAAATCTTTGTTTTGATCTTCTAGGATACCTCGAACCTCATCGTAAGTCATTCTTTCCCGCGTACAGATTACACTGGGGACAAAATGATGGGCTAACAATTCTCCCTGATGATTAAATTCCATAAAGGCACTTATGGCTAGGCGATCAACTTGAGGATTTAAGCTGCAAAGGTCATTAGAAAGCTTCGGCGGCAACATAGGAATCACACGATCGACCAAATAAATGCTGGTGCCGCGCTGAAATGCTTCTTTATCTAAAGCTGTGCCTTCTTTAACATAATAACCGACATCGGCAATGTGAACACCCAACTCCCAGTTTCCATTATCTTTTTTATGAAGCGAAACGGCGTCATCCAAATCTTTGGCATCAACACCATCAATCGTTACCATCACAAGGTCACGCAGATCGCGCCGCCCTGAAAGTTCGTCTGCAGACAACTGACGGCTGTAAGCTTCCAGTTCTCTTAATACATCCGGGGGAAATTCCTCCGGCAACTCATGCTTTTTGATAATCGAAAGAGTGTCTACCCCCTTTTCCCCAAGGAAACCAAGGACATCAACAATTACTCCCTCTGGATTGCGTCTTTGCTCAGGCCAACGGGTAATTTCAACCTGAACCTTCATACCGTTTTTAAGCTGTTTTGTTTCCCCTTTGGGAATAAAAATGTCTTGTGCGATGCGCTGATCGTCTGGTATGACAAATCCGAATTGCCGTCCGGCTTCATAGCGGCCCACTATCAACTTGGAACGGCGCTGTAGAATACGGATAATCTCGCCTTCGTTCTTCCTGTTGCTGCCGGAACTTTTAAGTAAGCGTGCCACCACTTTATCACCGTGCATAGCGCCATTCATCTGGTTGGCAGGGACAAAAACGTCACTAGTATCAGGGTTGTCCTGAATAATAAAACCAAAACCGGACTGATGACCCTGCAGTTTCCCTACCACAAGATTCATTTTTTCGGGAATACCATACAAGCCATAGCGATTTTTAATCACTTTGCCTTCCTGTTCCATTTCCTCCAGAAAACCTTGAAAGCGTTTGATCTCTCTTTTTTCGCTGATGCCAAGCTGCCGGCTCAATTCTTCTGCTTTTAAAGGCTTATATGCGCTTTCACGCATATAATTTAACACTTTTTCCTCAAAACTCATGTATCCGCCTCATTTCTTTTGGCATCCTTCCTTAGAGCCCCAGTTCTTCGGAGGCATTCTGCATCGCTTCCAGACTGATGCCAATAAATTCTTCAAGAGTTAGACCCAACAGGCTGCAGGCTTTAATTTGTTCCCTGTCTGCCCCACGCGCAAAGTGCTTTTCGGCAAAGCGGTTTAGCACAAACCGGCTGTCAATGGCTGATAACTTTTTAGCCGGATGAATCAGTGCCGCGGCTACAATCAAGCCGGTGACCGGATCTGCAACATAGAGCGCCTGATCCATGCTGCTGATGCGAGTATCGCCCAAAAGTTTATTATGGGCGCGAACTGCCTGGATTATTTCTGCGGAAAAGTTCAGTTCTTCAAGGATATGCGCTGTAAGAAGTCCATGTTGTTCCGGTTGTTCAACCGTCTTATCATAATCCAGATCGTGGACAAGGCCTGCCAATCGCCAAGCCTGTACGTCGGCACCAAAGCGTTGGGCCAACGCGCCCATCACTGCCTCCGTGGCGATCATATGTTTAATTAAGTTTTTGTTTTTTACGTGTTTTTTAACCAAATTAAGCGCTTCCGCACGCTCCATCTTTGCTCCTCCTGAAAAAATAGTAATCAGCACGTATAAAAAATAGGATCGTAGCTTCCCTGAACGATATAATTTCCTATGCTAATAAAATATAAAGAGCGGCGTCGTTACGCCGCTCCATGCTGCAATCTATTGTACGACTAAAAGAGAAGATCTATTAAGGGGGCAACACCGACAAAAAGAGGCGCAAAAACAAGTGCAACAATGCTCATCAGCTTGATTAGAATATTTAGCGAGGGACCGGATGTGTCTTTGAAAGGATCCCCAACAGTATCCCCAACGACAGCAGCTTTGTGTGCGTCTGAACCCTTGCCGCCATGAGCGCCGCCTTCAATAAACTTTTTAGCGTTATCCCAGGCTCCACCGGCGTTAGCCATGAAAATCGCCATTAATACGCCAGCGACTGTTGCGCCTGCTAATAGACCGCCTAACGCTTCTGCGCCAAGGACAAAGCCGGTCAACAACGGTGCAATCACAGCCAGCGAACCTGGCAACACCATTTGCTTTAGCGCGGCGGCGGTGGAAATGTCAACACAACGGGCGTAATCCGGTTTTGCTTTCCCCTCCATCAGGCCGGGAATTTCACGGAACTGGCGACGTACCTCCTCAATCATATCAAAGGCGGCGCGACCGACAGCCTCCATGGTCAAAGCAGAAAAGAAGAAGGGAAGCATTCCGCCAAGCAGCAATCCTGCAATTACTTTAGCATTAGTGATGTCGATGGAAGGGATTTGAGCAGTTTCGGTATAGGCCGTAAAGAGAGCAAGAGCTGTTAAAGCTGCGGAACCAATGGCAAAACCTTTGCCGATGGCAGCAGTTGTGTTCCCCATGGCATCCAACTGGTCTGTAACCTTACGCACCGATTTATCCAGGTGAGACATTTCGGCGATTCCGCCTGCATTATCAGCAATCGGTCCATAAGCGTCCACAGCAATGGTCATGCCTGCTGTTGCCAGCATACCTACCGCGGAAATAGCAATCCCATACAGACCTGCCGTCCCATAAGCTATCAAAATAGCGGCACCAAGGACTAAGCTGGGCAAAAGTGTAGAGCGCATACCGACAGCCAACCCAGAAATAATTGTTGTAGCGGAACCGGTTACTGATGCTTGCGCGATTCCTTTCACTGGGGTGTAATGATCGGAAGTGTAGTATTCAGTGATACGGCCAATAAAAATCCCGGCAAGCAGACCGGAAACTACTGCATAAAATGAACCTATTCCTCCAAGAACTCCTTGATAAGCATTAATGATGAAATATGCGGCAATAATTACAATAATGCCACTGACAAGAGTGCCGCGCTCCAACGATGTGGAGAGCTTGACACCCTCTTTTGCTTTAACAAAGAAAGTGCCGATAATCGCTGCAATAATCCCGGTGGCAGAGACAAGCATGGGAACAAGAACACCAGGCATACCGTAAAGCACAACGCCAATAGTGATGGCCGCAATAATAGCTCCCACATAAGATTCAAACAAGTCGGCGCCCATACCTGCCACGTCACCCACATTGTCACCCACGTTATCAGCAATAACAGCAGGGTTGCGCGGGTCATCTTCAGGGATACCGGCTTCAACCTTGCCGACTAAGTCGGCACCGACATCAGCTGCCTTAGTATAGATGCCACCGCCCACGCGGGCAAACAGAGCAATAGAACTGGCACCCAGGGCATAACCGGTAAGTATTTGCACATCCTTGAAAATCAAATACAGCACGCTCAATCCCAGCAAGCCTAAACCAACTACAGAAAGACCCATAACGGCACCGCC
This sequence comes from Clostridium sp., assembly GCA_018335695.1. Lineage (GTDB taxonomy): Bacteria > Bacillota > Dethiobacteria > Dethiobacterales > Dethiobacteraceae > GPS1B09. Next base: position 66,126 of record JAGXRV010000088.1, on the reverse strand, counting down.
AGAGAATGCCACGGTCAAGGCTTCGTTAGTTCCATTTCTGGCAGCACTAGTAGTTCTTACATTGGCTTTGGTAGCAATTCTCATCCCGATAAAACCGGCTAAAGCTGAGGCAAAGGAACCCACCAAATATGCAATAGCAGTAGGCAAGTCAAGAGCGAACATGATGACGAGAAAAAGAATAACTACAAAAATCGCAAGAATCCGGTATTCACGGCTAATAAAAGCCATGGCGCCCTCTTGAATAGCTTTGGCAATTTCCTGCATTCTTTCGTTGCCTGGATCCATCTTTTTGACTTTACCAGTCAAATAGAAAGTGAACAACAGGGCGACTACACCGGCAAGTGGAGCCAACATTACAAGATTTTCCATACTGTTTCTTTTTCCTCCTTCTATTTATCTCTATATCTTGACCCGGCATGCCGGGTTAAGCTCTTAGGATCGTCAAGACGATCGCCAGCACCATAAACAAAACAGCAAAAATTACAGTCAGTTTTGCCAACAAATCATCTACGCCTTTTTTTCTGCCAAACATGGACTGGGAAGCGCCGGTAATTGCTCCGGAAAGACCGGCCGATTTGGAAGACTGCAAAAGAACGGCTGAAATCATTCCCAAAGCTGCCAGCAGAAACAAGATGTTAATTACTATTTCCATCCACCACACCTCCTTTGTTGGGCTACAGTTTAATTTGTCAAAATATTGGGGAAATAACCTCCGCCACACTCTGCCTTAGAGCACAAAAATATTCTATCATAGAGATTTGTAAAAAACAACAAACGATTTATCTTTTTCAGCATATTCCGCTGTGGCAAAATAACTCACAGGGAGCGCAGCCTAAGTGACTGCGCCCCCTGTAACAGAAAAGAAAGCCTGATTATCCGGGAAAGTTTAACAATCAGCAACAGACAAGCGGTGATTATCTTAAAAGATGGGCAGTCGGAAAAAAGAGTTGCCTGCCGCGAGCGTCTTTAAAATCTGCAATCAAGGACTGACCTCGCCGAGAAATAAAAAATTGGATTAAATCAGTGGCGCCTTCATAGTTAATCCTAGGATGTCGTGCCGGATTAACAGCCATAATGCCGTACTGATTGTGCATAATTTCCCCTCCCTCAAAAAGAAGAGCCAGATCCAATTTTTCCTGCTGCCCATAAAAAGTGCCGCGGTCTGTGAGAGTGTAACCATTTCGCTCATCAGCCATCCGCAGGGTGTCGGCCATGCCGGCACCTGCCCTTAAGTACCATGCTCCGCTCGGTGTCAGTCCCGCCGCCCGCCAAAGTTCATTTTCTTTAAGATGAGTACCGGAATTATCCCCGCGGGAAACAAAAGTAGCTCCTGCCCCAGCAATTGCTCTTAGAGCAGCAGGAGCGTTTGCCGCCCTCCGGATGCCTGCGGGATCAGCCGCAGGGCCGACAATAACAAAATCATTATACATCACCTCACGCCGTCCGATGAAGTGACCCTGTGCCACATTCTGCAGCTCCAGATCTCTGGAATGAACCAAGACAACGTCTGCGTTGCCGTCTCTGCCCAGAGCTAAAGCCGCGCCTGTACCGACAGAAATTATTCTGACCTCGTAATCAAAAGCATTTTCAAATACAGGCAGCATTGCCTGCAAAAGACCAGAATCATATGTGCTGGTGGTAGTTGCTAAAGTGAGCTGCCTTTTAGCCGGACGGGCAATAGCCACCGTTAAGTCCCTGCTCCGCCAGTCAACCTGTGAACCTAATGATTCACTGACAAAACGCAGCGGCACCAATGTTCTGCCATTGACAATTCTAGGCGCTACAGCAAGCTGAATCCTCGCGCCATTAATCGTCGCCGCCGTACTGCCGATCGTCAGACCAAGATTCGCCCGCCCCCTGGAAATACTTACACTCCTGGTTCTGCCGTCCCAATGCATTTCCGCGCCAAAAGCGCCGAGAACAGCTCTCAGCGGTACCAATACCGTCCCGCCTTCAAGTTGCGGCTTAACTTCCATCGAGAGCGGCCGACCGTCAAGCAAAACCCTTATTTCGGCAGCACTCGCAAAACCATTAGCAGCCGTCATGACAAAGAGCAATAGAAACAGACCTACTAACCAAGATGATAACCTCTTAATCATTATTATCCTCCTTCGTTATGCATGATGATACATAACGAGTATAGCACTCTGCCCTGCCTAAGTCAACAATAGACAGTTATGTCGGCGGTGGCGCCAGCAGAAGAAGAGATTTTTGCCTTTGCCCTCACCCTAACCCTCTCCCAGAGGGAGAGGGGAATGTGGGGGCTATTTTCTGAACAGAGGGAGAGGGGAATGTGGGGGCTAACCTCTTCCATCCTTTCCAAACGAAACAAACTGATTGCCGACAAAGCGGGCACTGCCGCCCAGTTCTTCTTCAATCCGAAGCAAACGGTTATACTTGGCTACCCGGTCTACGCGGGATGGCGCTCCGGTCTTGATTTGACCGGCGGCTGTTGCCACAGCTAAGTCGGCAATCGTAGTGTCGTCTGTTTCTCCCGACCGGTGGGAGATTATAGTTTTATAACCATGTTTCTGAGCAAGAGCGATACAATCCATCGTCTCTGTCACAGAACCAATTTGGTTCAGTTTTATTAAAATTGCATTGCCGGTAGAAGTATCGATCCCCCGCTGCAACCTCTCCATATTAGTTGCAAACAAGTCGTCACCCACAAGTTGCACCTGTTTGCCCAGCGCGTTCGTCAGCAGCTTCCAGCCTTCCCAGTCCTCCTCGGCCAGACCGTCTTCAATAGAAACAATCGGGTAAGCGGCTACCAGTTTCTCATAAAATATCACCATCTCTTGAGACGTCTTTTGCAGCCCTTCACCGTCGAGATGGTACAGACCATCCCTATAGATCTCACTTGCCGCCACATCGAGCGCCAGCACGACATCCCTGCCGGGGCTATAGCCCGCCGCCTCAATAGCCTGCATAATTACAGCCAGTGCTGCTTCGTTGGACTCAAGGTTTGGCGCAAAGCCGCCTTCGTCTCCTACGGCTGTATTCAGCCCCTTTTTTTGGAGCACTTTTTTTAAATGGTGAAATATTTCTGTTCCCACACGTAAAGCCTCGGCAAAGCTGGGCGCGCCAACAGGCAGAACCATAAATTCCTGAATGTCCACGTTATTATCAGCATGCTGGCCGCCGTTTAAAATATTTAACATTGGCACCGGCAGAAGTCTGGCATTGGCACCGCCTAGGTAGCGATACGCAGGAAGGCCCAAAGAATCTGCAGCCGCCTTAGCCACCGCCATGGAGACACCCAAGATGGCGTTTGCTCCCAATTTGCCTTTGTTTGCTGTTCCATCCAGCTCAATCAGCATTTGGTCTATTGTCGCCTGTTCTAAAGCGTCAGTCTCCTTTAAAGCAGGGGCAATTATCTCGTTGACATTCCTTACAGCTCGCAGCACTCCTTTGCCTAAATATCGCTTACTGTCATTGTCGCGCAACTCTATAGCTTCAAACGCGCCGGTAGACGCGCCGGACGGTACGGCTGCCCTGCCAAAACCACCTCCCGACAATGACACGTCAACTTCCATGGTAGGATTTCCTCTGGAATCCAAAATCTCACGCGCAAAAATTTTAATTATCTTACTCATCTTTCTGACCTCCTGTCTTCTTAGTCTTAGCCTGTCCCCTCTGTTGAGAAAGACGGATTAGAAGCGATGTGCCGGTCATTTCAGCCGGCTTAGGCAGACCGAGCAGTTCCAGAACTGTGGGAGCCACATCCGCTAAAATTCCGCTTTTACGCAACCTTTGTGACGGAGAAGACGCCAAAATAAACGGAACCGGATTTGGGGTATGAGCAGTAAAACTCAAATTGTTTCTTCCCGCCGTCATCTGTTCCACATTGCCGTGATCCGAAGTAATGATGGCTATGCCGCCTTTTTCAAGCACTGCCGTCACCACCTCCCGCAGGCATTCATCCACCGCCTCAACCGCTTTAACGGCGGCTTCCAGCACACCGGTATGTCCTACCATATCTGGATTGGCAAAATTTAAGACAATCACATCAAAACGATCATCTTTTATTTCCTGCAACACCCGCTTTGTTACTTGCGGCGCACTCATCTCCGGCTGAAAATTATATGTAGGGACTTTCGGTGAAGGTATCAAAATGCGTTCTTCACCAGGAAAACATTTCTCCTCACCACCGCTGAAAAAAAACGTAACATGGGCATATTTTTCCGTTTCAGCAATACGCAACTGCCTCAACCCGGCGTTAGCTAAGACTTCCCCCAGCGTACTGCTTGGATGATCCGGCAAAAAAGCTACCGGCACATTGATTTTTTCATCATACTGAGTCATGCTGACAAAATAAGGGTAGGGATGATTTTCGCCGCGGTCAAATCCGCTAAAATCGGCATCTGTGAACGCACGGGTAATTTGCCTGGCTCGATCAGGGCGGTAATTGAAAAAAATCAAGGCGTCAGTCGTCTTGATAGTAGCCAGCGGCAAGCTATTTTTGTCCAGAATCACAGTCGGTCTGACAAATTCATCAGTTTCTTTCCGCTCATATGCAGACTCCAATGCGTGCGTTGCCACGGCAGCCGCTTCTCCTCTGCCGTAGACCATGGCATTATAAGCCAATGCCAACCGCTCCCATCGTCTGTCGCGATCCATGGTATAATAACGGCCAGAGACGGTAGCAATTTTACCGACACCTATTTCGCTCATTTTATTTTCCAAGGCAAGCAAATGCTCATTGGCACTGGTGGGAGCCACATCCCGCCCGTCCAAGACAGCATGAACAAAGACTCTATCCATATTCTCATGTTTCGCAAGTTCCAATAAGGCATAGAGATGACGCGAATGACTATGAACTCCGCCGTCTGATAGCAAGCCCAACAAATGCAGCGCGGAATGATTTGTTTTTGCGTAGGCAATAGCCGCTAAAAATTTCTCGTTTTCAAAGAAAGAACCATCCTCGATGGCCTTATCAATCCGGGGCAACTCCTGACAAACAATTCTGCCGGCACCAATATTTAGATGTCCAACTTCTGAGTTACCCATCTGTCCCTTCGGGAGCCCTACTTCTTCGCCGCTTGCTTTAAGACGCGCGAGCGGGAATTTTTCAATAAGCTGGTGATAAAACGGTATCTGCGCTTGGTAGAGAGCGTTGCCGTTCTTTTTTCTGCCTAGACCCCAGCCATCCAGAATAATCAGCGCAAGGGGGCGTGGGCGACTCATGAGACAACTGCTCCCCAAGCGTTTTGCAAAATAGCGGCAAAAACTAACGGATCAAGGCTGGCGCCGCCTACCAAGGCACCATCAATCTCAACATCGCGCAAAAATTCATCAATATTTTCCGGCTTAACACTGCCACCATATTGAACTCTCACATCACGTGCTACTTTGAGGCTAAACATCTCGCCAATTATTTTGCGTATATGGCGAGCCACAGCGGCTGCGTCATGAGCGCTGGCTGTCAAACCGCTGCCGATTGCCCAAACAGGTTCATAGGCCACAACTACTCTGCGAACTTGGGAGGGGTCCAGACCCCTTAAGGCAACGCTAACCTGCTCCCCCACAACACTGTTTGTCTGTTCCGCCTTACGTTGTTGCAGTGTTTCCCCCACACAGACAATAGGTACAAGCTCATGGGCAAAGGCTGCTCTTACTTTGCGAGACACCTGCTGGTCTGTCTCAGCAAAAAACTGCCGCCGCTCCGAGTGACCGATGATCACATATTGCACACCCAAATCTTTGAGCAGCAAAGGTGAAACTTCACCTGTAAAAGCGCCGGATGTTTCCCAATACATATTCTGCGCGCCAAGTTTGAAGCCATACTTTTGACATGACTCAGCAATTAAAGCAAGCAAAGGATACGGCGGACAAATCACCGTTTCCAGGGCAGTTTCTGCCTGCAACTGATTTCCCAGTTGATTAACAAAGCTTGTTGCCTCTTCACCGGTCTTGTGCATTTTCCAGTTAGCGGCAATGATTGGTATCCTCATACCAAACTCCTTCCCGTGAACTACTCTAATCAGCGCTCTTGCAAAACGGCTATGCCAGGCAGCTCTTTACCCTCCCAAAACTCCAACGTGGCGCCCCCTCCGGTGGAAATATGTGAAATACGCTTATCCACGCCTGCTTTTTCCACCGCCGCAATCATATCGCCGCCGCCGACAATCGAAAACGCTCCAGACTGCACAAGCGTGTTGAGCAAATCAATGCTCCCCTGAGCAAAAGCGTCTACCTCATACATGCCAAGTGGACCGTTCCACAATACAGTGCCTGCCTTACTTACCAAATCACCATAGCTCTTTCTTGTTTGTGGGCCGATATCAAGCGCCATTTTATCTTCCTGCACTGAATCCACCGTGACGGCTTGGGCACCAAGCTCATCTTCCGGGCTACCTGCCACAATCAAATCGGAAGGCAATAAAAGGTTTACCTGCAAAGCAGCCGCTTCTTGCATAATTTTAGCTGCAGCCGTTAGCTGATCCTCTTCCACCAAAGACTTGCCCAGCCGATATCCTCTTGCTTTCAAAAAAGTGTTGGCCATCCCGCCGCCAAGCAAAAGCGAATCAACTCTCTTCAATAAGTTATGTAAAACGCCAATTTTATCGGCAATTTTACTGCCCCCCACAATAGCGACCAAAGGACGTTGCGGACTGTGTAAGCTTTTTGAGAGATTTTCTATTTCCGCCAACATCAATAAGCCTGCAACTGCCGGAAGATATTTTGCCACTCCGGTATTTGAGGCGTGTGCCCTATGCGCCGTACCGAAGGCATCGGATACAAACAGATCAGCAAGTCCGGCGTATGCCTTTGCAAGCGCATCGTCATTACTCTTTTCTCCGGGATGGAAACGCACATTTTCCAGCAAAAGAATCTCCCCCGGCAGCAGAGCCGCGGCGGCGAGAGAAACTTTTTCTCCTACTACTTCATCAGCCTTTTGCACCTGCCTGTCAAGCAACTGAGACAAGCGCGCAGCCACTGCGTCCATGCGCAAATTGTCATCCGGCTTCCCTTTAGGGCGCCCAAGGTGGCTGGCTAAAATAACAGCAGCTCCCTGAGCCAGCATATAGCGGATTGTGGGTAATGCAGCCCTAATCTTTGTATCATCAGTAATTTCACCCTGTTCGTTTCTGGGCACATTAAAATCCACACGCGTAAAGACCCTTTTGCCTGCCAGGTCAAAATCTCTTACTGATTTTTTTGCCAAAAGAAGCACCTCCGCGAAAAAAGCTGCCGCAGCCTGAAGATGCAGACGGCAGCATTTCTATTTACAGGCCGTGTTTTGCGATAAAAAGAGCAAGATCAATGACACGACAAGCATAAGCATATTCATTATCATACCAAGCGATTACCTTGACCAGATTATCCTGCACTACCATCGTGGAAAGAGCGTCTACTACGCTGGAGCGCGGATCTCCTTTATAATCGACTGAAACAAGCGGTTCATCAGAAACACCAAGAATTCCTTTCATCCGACCGGCGGCAGCCTGACGGAAAGCATTATTAACTTGTTCCGCTGTGACAGAGTTGTCCAGCTCAGCTACCAGATCAACTAATGAGACAGTGGGAGTCGGCACGCGAATTGCCAAACCGTCAACTTTGCCGCGAATCCCGGGCATGACCATGGAGACAGCACGCGCCGCTCCTGTAGTGGTTGGAATCAGTGACAAGGCGGCGGCTCTGGCGCGGCGCAAATCACTATGTGCCAGATCCAAAATCCTTTGGTCGTTAGTATATGCATGAATAGTCGTCATTAACCCTTTCTTAAATCCAAACTGATCATCCAACACTTTACAAACCGGTGCCAGACAATTGGTGGTGCAGGAAGCATTAGATATTACATGGTGATTGGCTGGGTCATACTTATCTTCGTTTACCCCCATAACAATAGTAAAATCTTCTCCTTTAGCCGGTGCTGTAATAATTACTTTTTTTGCACTCCCGCCCAGTTGTTTTCCGGCTTCCAGGGCATCACTGAACGACCCTGTGGCTTCAATTACAATCTCCACACCATAATCACCCCAATTAAGGTTTGCGGGGTGACGATCAGCCAGGATTTTTACTTCCCGCCCATTTAATAAAAGCGCATTTTTTAGCGGCTTCACATCGTAGGGTGTGCGGCCGTAGAGTGAATCATACTGCAAAAGATGAGCCAGCATCTTCGGATCCCTCGTGCTGTTAAAAGCTACCATTTCCAGCTCAGGATGCTCCTCTACAAGTCGAATGCAAGCACGTCCGATCCGGCCAAAGCCGTTTACGCCGATTTTAATCGTCATTTTGTAACCCCCCTAAAATATAATAAGTGTTAAAGCAAAGTTTATCTTTTTAGACACGCGACCCTCACCCTAACCCTCTCCCAATGGGAGAGGGGATTTTTCTGGAGGTTTGACTGCTAACAATAATTTCTCGCCTCACTCGCCCTTCACTCAGAGGCAAAAGCCGCATAGATAATTCGCTAATAAAAGCTAAATTCCTGCAGCAATCGGAGAATAAGGATGTGCCTCCGCACATCCTTATTCTCCGCTAAATTCGTTTTCTCCTGGTAGATGAAGGAATACCCGTTTCCTCCCGGTATTTTGCAACAGTGCGTCGGGAAACAATAATCTCCCGCTTAGCCAACAACTCAGCCAACTTCTGGTCACTAAGCGGTCTATGGGCATTTTCTGCATTAATCAGTTCGCGCAGAAAACTCTTGATTGATTCGGAAGAAACAGCCGTACCGTGAAAATCTTCCACACCTGAACAGAAAAAGAATTTTAGGGGGAAAACACCGCGTGGCGTTTGCACAAATTTGTTAGACACAGCTCTGCTGACGGTCGATTCGTGCACCCCGATGTCATCAGCAACTTGACGAAGAATCAATGGTTTCAAATGTTTAATCCCTTCGTCAAAAAAGCTGCGCTGCATTTCCACAATGCTTGCCGTCACACGATACAAAGTCACCCGGCGTTGTTCAATGCTGCGCAACAGCCAGAGCGCCGAGTCTAAACTATTTTTAATAAAAGAGTTTGTACCAGCCTCACTGTTCTCTTTTCCTAATAATGCCCTATAATAAGGGTTAACAGAAATACGGGGCAGAGAATGCTCATTAACCATCACAATATATTCCCCTGCCACCTTCTCCACTGCCACATCGGGTACTACATAACGCACATCGCTTACATCGCCTCTTTGACGGCCCGGCTTTGGTTCAAGCGTACGAATATAGTCCACCGCTGCCTGCACTTCGGCAGGCTCAACGCCTAGTTCGGCAGCAACTTTTTTGCATTTGTTTTCGGCCACATCTGTCAAATATTTACTGATGATTTCTAAAGCCAACGGGTGGGCATCACCCCGCTCCTGGATTTGCAGCAGCAAACACTCTTGCAAATTGCGGGCACCAACACCGATTGGGTCGAATTTCTGAATGATTGCCAACACAGCGCTAATTTCAGACTGCTCTACACCAATCAAAAGCGCCAGTTCGCCGGTTTCACCTTTTAAATAGCCGTGCTGGTCAATGTTGCCGATTAAAAATTCACCGATTCGCCTTTCAGTAGAAGTAAGTTTGCAAAGTCCCAACTGGAAAAGCAGATGCTCCTGCAGAGTCGGTTCCTTGCTTAAAAAATAATCGAAGCCCAGCTCAGTGTCGTTTTGTCTCAAACGGAAAGCAGACAAAGACTCAGAGCCTTCATCACGCAAATATTCCATCCATTCATGCGGATTTTCCTCCAACACTTCACTGACCATCGCTTCGTCAGTCCGCTTTTCACCGTCATCGCCATCTTCAATTTCCAAAGCAGGATTGCTGAGCAGTTCATTCTGGATATAGGTTTGCAGCTCTAGCGCAGAAAGCTGCAACAAATTAATGGCCTGCTGCAGTTCAGGCGTCATGATCAACTTTTGTGATTGTTCCAACCTAACATTACAGGAAACCCGCATTACGGCATCTCCTTTGCGTATGTTTTCCGACTATTTGCAATTCGCCAATGCTATGCAAAAATCCTGCCAACGAAGAACCCTCCGCAAGCAGCATAAATTAATAAAATTTATTGACCATCTTTTTTGTTTATGATTTTTTTAGAGATCTTTTCCAGTTTGCGCATCCTGTGATTGACTCCCGATTTCCCTAGTTTTGGTTCCAGCATCTCACCTAACTCCTGGAGGCTGGCTTCCGGATGCTGCAAGCGCAGCTTTGCCAATTGCTGAAGCGGCGGCTCCAATGCAGCAAGCCCTATAGAGTCTTCGATCGCTCGAATAACCTCTGCCTGCTTTACCGCAGCTTCCACCATTTTGTTTACATTAGCAGTTTCGAAGTTGACTAAACGATTAATTCGATTACGGATATCTTTTAAAATGCGCACATTTTCAAAGTTAAGCAAAGCAGAATGTGCTCCGATTACGTTTAAAAAAGCTACAATCTGTTCGCTGTCTTTCAAATAAACTATATAACCGTTTTTTCTGGCAGTAACTTTGGCTTTTAACCTAAAAGCTTCAATCAGCGCAGCCAAGTCATCAGCCTGCTGTTGATAGTCGGTAAAAATTTCCAGATGGTATGAATTTTCCGGGTTAGACACAGAACCGGCCGCTAAAAAAGCGCCTCGCAAATAGGCTCTGCCACAGCATTTTTCTTTTTTTATCCGTTCAGCCAATTCCTGAACAAATACACCCCCACACATTAACCCTAGTCCCGTCAGCACCTCACGCACGCGAGCCGATTCCGAGATGCGGATGAGATAAACATTGTTTTTGCGTAACCTGATCTTTCTGCGCACCAATAGCTCTGAACTAAGACGAAAAAGCTGCTTGAAAAGAGAAAAAATCCGGCGAGCGATGGCCGGGTTAGATGTAACCACATTTAAAGTAAGCCGCTTGCCTGATAGCTGAATATTACCGCCTAAACGGATAAATGCGATCAATTCCGCTGCCTGGCAACATTCTTTACCAAATTCACGACGGGTCAGTTCATTTTTCGCCTGCAGTGCGTATGTCATGCAACACACCTCACTCCCCGTTTATTTAACGATGCGCTCTACCTTTCATTTTCCTCCCAACAACAGCCTTGCTAAAGGCCAAGTTTTCAGAAAAGATAATAGCGGCCAATTCGTCTGAATCATGACGGACAAGCTCATGATGCGACATCAATTTGCCGGACAAAACGCTCACCCCCATTTGAGTTAAGCGCTCGACATCAGGAAGCACCGGAACAGAGCCTTCAAGCCGGTATTTGTCTAAAAGCGAGGCGGGAATATTAAGATTGTTATTAACCACAACCAAATCAAAAATACCTGAACCCACATGCTCATCAATTGCCTGCAAATGATCGGCTGCGGTATAGCTGTCCGTTTCGCCCGGCTGAGTCATTACATTGCAGATATATACTTTTCTCGCTTTGCTTTCCCTGATAGCTGTCACAACACCCGGCACCAGCAAATTAGCGAGCACACTGGTGTACAAGCTGCCTGGACCGACCAAGATAATTTCTGCTTCCCGAATAGCTTGAGCTGCCGCCGGATAAATTTGAGAGGTATCCGGATCCAAGGAAAGCCGACAAATTTTCCCGCGCTCAGCAGTGATGCGACTTTCCCCGCGAATCGAGCGGCCGTCGGCAAAGTGCGCGACAAGGTTCACGTTCTCGAGAGTCACCGGCAGCACTTCACCTTTAACTGCCAGCACACGACTGGCGACTGACAGCGCTTCCTCAAAGCCAAATTCATCACTTAGCGCTGCGAGAAACAAATTCCCTAAATTATGACCTTGCAAGCCATCTATTGCGGCAAACCGATATTGAAATACCTTTTCCAGCAGTGGTTCGGTATTGGCGAGCGCAAGCAAGCAATTGCGAATATCCCCGGGAGGCAGGATGGCTAACTTTTCGCGTAAACAGCCCGAACTTCCCCCGTCGTCTGTGACATTAACAATAGCCGATAGATTCGAGCTATACTTCTTTAATCCGCGCAGCAATGTGGAAAGTCCGGTGCCGCCACCTATGGCAGCTACTTTTGCGCCGTTTTCACGACAATATTTTTGATAGGGCGTCTCCCGCAACTCTGAGTTTTTTCCGCGCACCCCGCCAAGGCGGCGCGGAAAGAAAAAGGCGGCTCCCCCTAAGGCTAAACCAAATAAAAAGTCACGAATTTGCATCGTCAAATTCTCCTCAAACTCAAGACTTATTAATATCCCTGTTCTCTTTTACCACGCGGTAATTTTTCCCTTTGAGAATCTTCTCCAGCTCATTAACAATTGAAACGGAACGATGCTTGCCGCCGGTACAACCGATAGCGATCACAAGCTGTGGTTTTCCCTCTTTAATATAGCAAGGCACAAGAAACTGAATCATATCTACCAGCTTTTGAAAAAACTTATGCGTAATTGACCATTTCCAAACGTATTCTTTAACTTCCTCGTTATTGCCTGTCAAAGGACGCAGATGTTCAACATAATGAGGGTTAGGCAGAAAGCGAACGTCAAAAACCAGATCGGCATCCAAAGGGATCCCGTATTTGAAGCCGAAAGCTACTAAAGTGATTAAAATATTCTCCTGCTCGCTGTCCGGTGCGTAGAGGGAGGTAATCTCCTCTTTGAGCTGGTGGGGCGTAAGCATTGTGGTGTCTATTATTTTATCTGCTTTACTGCGAATTTGTGCCAACAATCTTCTTTCTTCTTTAATTCCTTCTGCAATACTGCCCTTTGCAGCCAGCGGATGGCGTCGGCGCGTCTCTTTAAAACGGCGAATCAACGACTCGTCGTCAGCCTCCAGGAAGATAATCTCGTAATCAAGGCCGATTTCTTCCAGCATTTGCAACGCCTCATGCAGACTGTCAAAAAACTCGCCGCCACGAATATCGGAGACCAGGGCAATGCGGTTGATTTTTCCCTCAGAATGAGCCGCTAATTCGGCAAACTTAGGAATCAGCATGGGCGGCAAATTATCGATACAAAAATAGCCCAGATCTTCAAAACTGCGAATCGCCTGGCTTTTTCCTGCGCCTGAAAGTCCGGTGATTAACACAAAACGAATATTCTCCGACATCTTCGCCCCCCCAATTTCCAAATAGCTTACCCCCCTCACCCTAGCCCTCTCCCCCAATGGGTGGAGAGGGTATTAGAGTGTCCCCTCTCCTTCTTAAAGGCCTATGTATCCCCTCTCCCTCTGGGAGAGGGTTAGGGTGAGGGCTACCCACCTCTTGTAAAACATGTGCGTCTACTCTCTTACTAAAACAGTTTCGGCTCGCACCCTCAGTTTCCCTTTTTTAAAGACTCTATTTTTCCAGATTAACAATTCGCTCTTCTGGAATCTTCAGCTGCCGGACTAAACGGTACGCTTGCGAAAAATCACCTACACGTTCCGAAACGTGCGCATCGCTGCAAAGCAAGAATCCGACTCCGGTGGGAAGCGCCTCACTGATATACGGCTCTAACTCATTGCCATAGGAACTGTTAATTTCCAAAGCTGTGCCATATTCTTTACAAACCCGACCAAGTTCGGCAGTATCAATATTAATCTGCAGACCTGGATGAGTAATCGCTGCTATAGGATAACGCCGCACCGCTGCTGTAATTGCCGCAGTATTAGCCGCGCGCAGCAGAGCATCGCTTGTTTTAGACCAACCGGACCAATAGTTACGAGCAAGCTGCCACAAAAAAGTAAAACTGCGTGGTCGAACCATTTTATGATAGCCGACCAGCAAAAAATCCAGTTCATGCAAAATGCTGCCGGCCACGTCAATTGTACCGTCAGTATCAACAATATTTGCTTCGACTCCAAAAAGAATTTTTACCTCAGGATACTTATGGCGTAGAGCTTCAATTTCTTTTTTTATCCGCCTAAAGGCATCAACCCCGCCAATACCGATAAAAAAATGGCTGGGGCCGTGGTCTGCTATCCCCACCGCCTGTAAGCCTCGTTTTATTGCCACACGCACATTATCTTCAATGCTTCCTTTCCCATGACTGTAAAGCGTATGAGTGTGTAAATCAGTAATTGCACGCATAAAAAAAGGCACCCCCTATTTAGGTAGTGTGCCCAAAATTATGTCCAATCACAGAGTTTTTCTTCATCTCGGATGATAATACGCTGCTTGTCCAGCTTTAGAATTCCGTCCTTTTGAAAACGGCTCAAAATCCTGGTTACCGTCTCTCTGGACGTGCCAATCATACTAGCCATCTCCTGCCTGGTCAATTCCAGGTCGAGAAGCATTCCGTCTGCCGTTTTTTTGCCTTCACGCCGACTAAACTGCAGCAGCAGCCCGGCCAGTCTCCCATAGGCATCGTGAAGCGCCAAATCTCGAATCAATAGCTGAGCCTGGCGCAGACGCCTGCTCATGATTTTCAGCAATGTCACCGCAAGCAACGGCTGACTCTGCAGCAGCTTTCCCATATCAGTACTGCGCAAAAGCCAGCAAGTTGAATCTTCCACAGCTTCTGCCGTTGCCGGGTAAGGCCCTTGATCAAATAAAATCACCTCAGCGAAAATGTCACCGTCTTTTAAGATATGTAAAATCTGTTCGCGCCCGTCGACACTAGCTTTACTGATTTTAATCCGACCTTGCCGGATAACAAAAAGAGCCTCTCCTTTGTCGCCTTCAAAAAACAGCACAGTTCCTTTTGGATAAAAGCGCTCAATCATCACACAAGCTACAGTTTCCAGTTCTGCAGGAGAAAGACCCTCAAAAAACGGTACTTTTTGCAAGGATTCCGCGTTCTTAGAGAAAACCATGCCCTGCCTCCCCCCGGGCAAAACGGGTTTTGCCTCGTCCTGCCAAAAAACGTTTCACACGCTCTGCATTTAGATTTATAATATTGCTTTCCGGTATCCCCGCCTGGAGCGCAAGCGCCAGTGCCTGTTCCAACTTACCCACATCGGCTGCACAATGTGCGTCACTGCTGATTGAGATTAGCACATCATGCTCTCTTGCCAAATGAGCGATCTCCAGACAGCTTTCGCTGCTGCCTTGACGCACAAAAAAAGAACTGTTATTAATCTCCAAAGCCTTACCCAGTCGCTTCGCGGCGCAGACTACTTCTGTCAAAATAATTGGAAAATCAGGATTTCCGGGATGGACAACAATATCCACATGCCGGTTTTGCATAGCGCAAATGAGCGCGCGCGTATTGCGCTCACGACACAACAATTCCGTACAAACATTGTGCAACCCTACCAAGACGACATCCAGTTGCTTTAAATATACTTCAGGCAAATCAAGCCTGCCATGCTCATCGAGAATATTGACTTCAGCTCCACGCAAAATTGTAACTCCGTCAATCTCCGCAGGCAATACACGCAAATTACCAAAATAATACTCATGAGGGCCGCCGGGCATAGCCGGACCATGGTCTGTAATCGCAACCAATTCCAACTGCTTTGCGGCGGCTGCTGCCGCAATTTCTCCGATAGTACTGTAGGCGTGACCGCTGGCCAGAGTATGGACATGAAGGTCGGCGAGAATTCTCATGCAGAGAGCACTCCTTAGTAAATCACATGATAGTCCACAGCTTTAATATTGACACATCCTGTCATAAGCATGCCATGACGCAATTGAGCAGTCATCTTCTCAATAATTAACTTCACCCCGGCGGAGCCGCCGCCAAAAGCGCCCCAGAGAGCAGGTCGTCCGATAAGCACGGCGTTAGCTCCCAAGGCAAGCATTTTCAGCACATCTATGCCGGTGCGAATTCCGCCGTCGGCAAACACAAATATTTCACCCTTTACCCGTTCCACTATTTCCGGCAGCACTTCAGCCACACCGGGAGTTCCATCGAGGACACGTCCGCCGTGATTGGAAATAACAATAGCAGCCGCCCCCAGCTCCAGAGCCATTTCAGCTTCCTTAGCCGTCATAATTCCTTTCAGAATAAAAGGCAGCTTTGTCAAGCTCATCAGTTCGCGCAACTGATAAAAAGTTTTTGGTCCTACCGGCTGACCCTTTAAGGCCATGGTCACAAGCCCTGCTCCATCCAGATCAATGCCCACCGCGAAAGCACCGCTTTCTTCCGCCTGGCGAATTCGTGCGGCAATAGCCTCCATGGAACGCGGTTTAATAATCGGGATACCGCTGCCTCCGGCGGCGCTAATCGCTTCCAGTCCGGAAGCATAGATGTCTTCTTCCGCTCCGTCGCCGCTAAAAGAGAAAGAGCCTGCCTCCTTTGCTCCTCTCACAAGGCAGGAGATCATCTCCGCCTCCGTAAGCGCACCGCCAAGGTTATATGAGGCACCGGTGAGTGGCGCCACAAAAACAGGTGTGTCAAAAGATTTGCCAAATACTTTAACAGCCGTATTAGGCTCATCAACCTGGTGGATGGTACGCATATTGATATGATACATGGCCAGCGCTTCACAGTTATTACTAAACGCAGAACCACTTAACACACCGCCGATACCGGGCACTTCACCGGCGCACACTCTCCCGTCACAGCGAGGACATACTCGGCAAAAGCCTTTTAGTTTTTCTCTGGCACTGTCTCGCACTTCCTTCTCTGTCATTAAAAATTTTCCTCCTTCTCATCAAAAAGGTATTGCTTAATAAAAACGGCCACGCCATGGTCCGTATTTTTTGCCGTGATTATATCAGCCACCGACTTTACTTCTTCTCGGGCATTGGCTACAGCGACACCAAAGCCGGCATAAAGAATCATGTCCAGATCGTTATAGCTGTCACCGACGGCCGCCACTTGCTCTCGCGGAATATTCAGCATTTCCGCCAAAAAATGGAGCGCCTGACCTTTTGTGGCTAAACGGTCGGTAATCTCCAGAAAATTGGGTCGTGAAATCACAATCGCCAGTTCATTGCCAAAGCTTGCAATCAGTGCATCTTTAATTTCAGCCAAGCTGCTTTCGCTGCCAATAACAGTTAATTTGGTAGGAGGCGTTTCCAAAAAAGCGGACAAATTGCCTACCGCAGAAACCTTTACATTTGCCAATTGCTGGTAATAGCGCGAGAGCTCATTTTCTTTGGCAACAAACAGTTCGTCATTAATGTAGGCATTAAGATGATAATTACCGGCCTCAGCTATTGCCGCAACCTGCCTAGCCAAGCCAAGCGGAACAGGTCTGTGGCAGAGAGTTTCCTCCCCGACTGCCGTGCGAATCAACGCACCGTGATATGTAATGAGCGGTAAATCAATCTGCAACTGTTTTGCGTATGGCAAAGCGGAACGAAACATTCTTCCCGTGGCCAACGTGACTAATACGCCGCTCGCTGCAGCACGGCGGATAGCATGACGATTTTCAGCCGATATCTGAAAATCTGCTCCCAATAAAGTATCATCCAGATCCAATGCCAAAATTTTAAAATTGCTTGCCACTTGCTACCTCGTTATTATTTGTCTTTAAACAGAAGACTAAGAACACTACTAATAATCGACAAGAGCAACGCACCGACGATTCCAACCCAAATACTGTCAATGCTAAACCCCTTTACCACATCAGCTACCAGCCAAAGCAAAAACCCGTTTACTACCAGAGTAAACAGACCAAGTGTCATAATATTAATAGGCAGCGTAACCAAATTGATCAGAGGCCGGATTACTGTATTAACAATTCCCCAGAGCAGCGCTGCAACCAAAGCAGCAGCAACACTGTCAATATTGATGCCCTCAAGAATATACGCGGCAAAGTAGAGCGCCGCTGCATTAAAAACCCACCGCCACAAAAAACCCCGCATATCAGCCACCTCCAGTTTTATGGTTCGACACAACTTTCCCGATTCCTTTAGACGCTACCCTGAAAATGCCCTCTCCCTCTGGGAGAGGGTCAGGGTGAGGGGTATTTTCATCCTTCCGATGGTGCCGCAGGCGGCATGTCTGTCTTGAAAGATGTAAAAGGCTGACGAAAATATCAAGAATTGCCGTTTGTTTCACAACATAATTTCGAGCCGCAGCAGAATACTAACACAGACATCCACTTTTCTTCCGGGTCAAGATGAATGAATCCAACAACCGGGAGTTAGTTTCCAACCGGGAGGGACTGCCTTGACATCAAGATCGAAGCATATTTTTACTGCTGAGCCGGTTAAGTGGGCAACAGACTATATTTTAGATATCCTCGAAACTCTTGAGGAGGGCGCAAAAGATAGTGACTACGGCTTGGCACTGTTAGCACTTGAACGAGAAGAATTGCGGGGAATTTGGCATGAATTAATCGGCCGGCTTCCGGCTACAGAAGGGAGTGCCCTCTGCCTGACCGGACGCGAAGGAACTATGCTGTTTGTGATCCGGCAGTTACTTGTCTCATTGCCGCCGGCTAAGCCTTGCCTGCGCCACAGTAAGGACGAGACATATCACTTAGCTTGCAAGCGGTTAACAAATGAACTTTTCTTTCTTTCGCAATTTAGCCTCTCGCTTGAACGGAAAGAGCCGACACCTGAACTGGTTAAGAGTGCCTTGCATATCGTAATAAGCCGGGGCATGGCGGCAGACCTATTTTTAAATGGTTTTCCACTGCATATATATTGCCTTAATTATGTTATGCCCGAGCCGGTTTCGTATCTTTTCCCTTCTCATACAATTTTGTGCGGCAGCAACGATTTTGACGCAAACAGACAGCTTCAACTCATTCTGTATGAATTAGGACGTGTAATTTTCACTGCCAGGCAAGCAGGCAGAGCCCAACCTATCAGTGCGCAAAGAATAAATACGGCAGAACAGTTTGCCCATCAATTTGCCGCTTCGCATCTCTCTTTAGTCTGAATCATCACGCACATTTTCGTGCAAAGAAAAATAGAGCGCTTCAGCGGCAGCATGATTCATGGTCGGAGCAGCCGTCAGTTCCTCCAGAGTAGCTCTGCGCATTGCGGCAATACTGCCAAAATGTTTAAGCAGGGCTTTTCTGCGCTTCTCGCCGATTCCAGGAATAGCCAACAAGGTTGAACCCTTTACGCCGGGACGCAGTTTCCGCTGATAAGTTACCACAAAACGATGCGCCTCATCACGCACCCTCTGCAATAATTGCAAGGCGGGAGACTGCTTTGCAAGCCGCAAAGGGTTTTGAGCACCGGGCAAAAAAAGCAATTCCTCTTCTTTTGCCAGAGCAACTAAGGGCAGCGAATCAAGGCCAAGCGACGCCAAAATTGCCTGCGCAGCGCTAAGCTGACCGCGTCCGCCATCTATTAAAATTAAATCCGGAACTAACAAGAACGGGTCTCTTGTAGCCTTCTCTACCGTCTCTCCCTTTTCTCTCGCAGTCAACAGGCGGGCAAACCGTCTTGACAGCAGCTCTTGCAACGCGGCGTAGTCATCCGGTTTTTCAACATTCCTAAGCTGAAAGCGTCGATAATTTGCCGGCAAAGAAACTCCATTTTCAAAAACAACCATCGCTCCTACCAATCCCTCTCCATGCAAATGAGAGTTGTCATAACCCTCGATCCGCAGCGGTGGGGAGTCAAGCCCCAATGTTTCTGCTAAGTCAAGCAGTACAGCCTGAGGATCACGCGCTTTGCTTCTCAGCACTTCCTGCTCTAAAAACAAGCGGGCATTATCGAGCGCCAGTCTGACCAACTCTTTTTTGGGACCGCGTTTCGGCACAGAGAGAACAACCCGCCCGCCGCGCCGATCCCGCAACCATTCCGCCAACAACTTGCTGTCTGCAAGATGAGAGGAGAGCAAAATCTCCGGCGGAACTGCTCTCGCATGGCTATAATAGCGGCGCAAAAATATTGCCAGGATTTCCGCTTCTTCTTCGCCGGTAGGATTAGTCAGCAAATAATGTTCACGTCCGGTCACCTTGCCGCCGCGCACCGCAAACAACTGAGCGCAAGCTATCTCCTCGTCCGCGGCCAGCGCTATAATATCCCGGTCGCCGCCGGTTGTGACAGCCACTTTTTGTTTATTTGCAATGGCTTCGACCGCCCGATACTGGTCACGCAGCAGAGCCGCTTTTTCAAACTCCAGATTCTCCGCTGCCGCCGCCATCCTAGCTGCCAATTCACTTAACAGTTTATCCTGCTTCCCCTCGAGAAAAAGCAAAATCTCAGACACAAGCTTGTTATATTCCGCTGCAGGCACATCACCTGCACAAGGGGCAAGGCAACGGCTTATATGCCGATTCAGACACGCACGTTGCGCCGTTTTCTTGTTCACAGGACCACGGCAATGTCGTAACGGAAATAATCTGCGCAGCAAACGGATTGTTTCTTTAACATCACCGGCATTTGGATAAGGTCCAAAATAGCGGGCGCCGTCTTTTTCCACTCGTCTGGCCACATGTATACGGGGAAAAGTCTCTTGAATGGTAATCCTCAAATACGGATAATGCTTATCATCCTTAAGGTCAATATTATAGCGCGGCCTGTACTCTTTTATTAAATTGCTCTCCAGAATCAAGGCTTCCACTTCAGTGTCTGTCACAGTATAGTCCAAGTCAAAGATTTTTTCCACCAAAACACTTACCTTAGGCGCCAACTTCTGGCTCTGCTGAAAATATGAGCGTACACGTTGACGCAAATCAACAGCTTTGCCAACATAAAGAATCCCGCCTTCTCTATCCTTAAACAGATAGACACCGGGTCGGCGCGGCAACTGTGCCAGTTTAGCATGGATATGCCCATCCTCTTTCGCAGCCATAACTGCCTCCGTCAAGCTTTTACCTTTTGCAAAACTTTTGCCAGGAAACGGCCTGTATGCGAAGTATCGACCGCAGCCACCTCTTCCGGGGAGCCGCATGCCACCAGTTCTCCGCCGGCAGCGCCACCTTCCGGTCCAAGGTCTATCAGATAATCCGCCCGCTTAATCACATCTAAGTTATGCTCAATGACTAATACGGTGTCTCCGTTATCCACCAAACGATCAAGAATCGTTAATAGCTTGTTGATATCCTCACTGTGCAACCCGGTGGTAGGTTCATCAAGTATATAGAGTGTTTTGCCGTTACTGCGCCGCGACAGTTCCGTCGCCAGCTTTACCCGCTGCGCCTCTCCGCCGGAAAGCGTAGGCGCCGGCTGACCAAGACGAATATAGCCGAGACCAACATCAAAAAGAACTTGTAGTTTTCTTTTAATCCGCGGCAAAGCTGCAAAGAAGTCGAGCGCCTCGGCCACATCCATTTCCAGTACTTCAGCCACATTCTTGCCTTTGTAACGCACTTCAAGCGTTTCGCGGTTATAGCGTTTTCCTCGGCAAACCTCACACGGAACGTAAACATCCGGCAAAAAATGCATCTCAATCCGTAAAATCCCATCACCCTTGCAAGCTTCACAACGACCACCCTTAACATTAAAACTGAAACGACCGGGCTTATAACCACGAGCGCGTCCTTCCGCCGTAACAGAAAAAAGCTCCCTGATTAAATCGAACAAGCCGGTATAAGTGGCCGGATTGGAACGCGGTGTTCGGCCGATCGGCGACTGATCCACTTCAATCACTTTGTCAATATATTCAAGACCGGAAATAGCATCATGCTCCGCCGGCTTCTGGCGACCGCGCTGAAGCTCCAGTGCCAACCTACGATAAATTATCTCATTTACTAACGTACTTTTACCGGAACCGGAAACACCGGTAACGCATGTAAATACACCAAGCGGCACTTTAACGTCCAGCTCTTTCAAATTATGAGCGCGTGCTCCTGTCACGGTAAGCCATTTGCCGTTAAGCTCCCGTCGTTTTTCGGGCACAGAAATCGCCTTTCGCCCGGAAAGATATTGACCGGTCACAGATTCAGGCACAGCTTTGATTTCAGCCGCCGTACCGGCCGCCACCACATACCCTCCGGCAATACCGGCGCCTGGTCCGATATCAAGTATATGGTCCGCGCTGTCAATAGTTTCCTCATCATGCTCGACGACAATTACCGTATTCCCAAGGTCCCGCAGACGCAGCAATGTCTCAATCAGGCGCCGGTTATCGCGCTGATGTAAGCCGATACTAGGCTCATCAAGAATATACAATACTCCGGTCAAGCTGGAACCGATCTGCGTTGCCAGACGAATGCGTTGCGCCTCTCCGCCGGAAAGTGTCCCGGCTGCCCGATCCAGCGTAAGATATTCAAGCCCCACATTGCTGAGAAAACCAAGCCTTTCTTCTATCTCCCGCAAGACAAGCCTTGCAATCTGCCGCTCTTTTTCAGCAAGTTCCAGGCTGCCCACAAATTGCCTGGCTCCCTCCACCGTCAGCCTGGTCATTTCCGCGATATTTTTGCCGCCCACCGTTACCGCCAGGCTTGCAGCCTTTAACCTGCTGCCGCCACATTCCGGACAGGGATGATGGGACATATAGCTTTCCAGTTCCTCACGCACCTGCTC
This sequence comes from Clostridium sp., assembly GCA_018335695.1. Classification (GTDB taxonomy): domain Bacteria; phylum Bacillota; class Dethiobacteria; order Dethiobacterales; family Dethiobacteraceae; genus GPS1B09. The sequence goes on along the minus strand of JAGXRV010000088.1, from coordinate 43,954 downwards.
CGATGTGCTCTCTCGATAGCGCCTGTCCAGGTTGGCGATAACCCCTTCGAAACGCAAATTATAGCGGCGGACATGCCCGTAGCCATCTTTATAGTTAAAAGGGATTTTTTCTGATACGCCGCAAAATAAGATTTTCTGCTGTTCTGCCGAGAGCTTCTCAAAAGGAACATTGAGATCAATCTCAAAGTGGGCGGCTACTGCTTGCAGCAACTGCTGGTAGTAGCCTTGGCTGTTGCTAGGCTTCCACGGCGCTATAGCTCCCTCAGCCAGTGTGCGCCTCCGATCGGGAACTACCAGTTCAGGGTCAATTTCCGCTTTACTGCCCAAGCCGCTGCATTTACTGCAGGCACCATAAGGACTGTTGAAAGAGAACATCCGCGGCGCCATTTCTTCAAAAGAAAACCCGCATTGCGGACATGCAAACGTGGCGGAAAAGAGCAACTCCTCACCGTCGATAATTTCAATCAGCACTAAACCATTACCGTATTTAAGTGCCGTCTCAAGCGAATCCGCCAAACGCTTCTCCAAGCCTTCCTTAATTATCAGCCTGTCTACAACAATCTCAATATCATGTTTTTTATTTTTATTGAGCGAAATCTCTTCTTCCAACAGGCGAATTTTTCCGTCCACACGAACGCGGACAAATCCATCTGAGCGGGCATCTTGAAATAACTTACTGTACTCACCTTTTCGCCCCCTCACCAGCGGCGCCAGCACATGAATTCTGGTATTCTCCGGCAAAAGCATAATCCGATCCACCATCTGCTCTACCGTCTGCTGCGCAATTTGAATCCGGCAATGCGGACAATGCGGCCGACCTACACGGGCATAAAGCAACCGCAAGTAATCGTAGATTTCCGTCACCGTGCCTACTGTCGAACGCGGATTGCGGGAAGTAGTCTTCTGATCAATAGAGATGGCCGGCGAAAGCCCTTCGATATAGTCAACATCAGGCTTGCTCATCTGCCCTAAAAACTGGCGCGCATAAGCCGACAACGACTCCACATACCGGCGCTGACCTTCTGCATACACGGTGTCGAACGCCAATGAAGATTTGCCCGAGCCTGAAAGACCGGTAATCACAACCAATTTGTTACGGGGAATTTCCACATCAATATTCTTTAAATTGTGCTGTCTGGCACCGCGAATCAGTATTTTATCATATTCCATGGTCAGATTCATCCTCTTTTCCGGCTTTACGCAATTGAAATAGCTGGTCACGCAATCGGGCGGCACGCTCAAACTCCAGTTCCCGTGCCGCTTTTTTCATCTCTTTTTCTAACTCAGCAATTGTCTTTTTTCTTTGCTGCGCCGTCATTTGCTCAATCTCATCTTTGCTTAAATATTTTCCCGTTTCCTCCGCCAGCTTAGTCGCCTGGATAACGGCATGTACCGCTTTGCGGATCGTGGTGGGGGTAATACCATGAGCCTGATTATACTCCAGTTGAATAACGCGGCGGCGTTCTGTCTCGGCAATGGCACTTTGCATCGAGTCGGTAATTTTATCTGCATACATAATTGCCGTTCCATGAACATGACGAGCCGCCCGGCCAATGGTTTGAATCAAAGAACGTTCCGCCCGCAGAAATCCTTCTTTATCGGCATCAAGAATAGCGACAAGTGATACCTCCGGCAGATCCAGCCCTTCCCGCAGCAAATTAATTCCCACCAACACATCATATTTGCCCAGGCGCAAATCACGAATAATTTCACTCCGCTCAAGAGTGTTTATCTCAGAATGAAGATAGGCAACCTTCACACCCAATTCTTTGTAATACTCGGTCAAGTCTTCAGCCATCCGCTTTGTCAGCGTCGTCACCAACACCCGCTCATTCCGTTCGCTGCGTAGACGAATTTCACTATACAAATCATCAATCTGACCTTTTACGGGACGCACAAATATTTCAGGATCAATCAATCCCGTAGGTCTAATAATCTGTTCCACCACCTGCTGCCGATGCTCCTGCTCATATGGGCCCGGCGTGGCGGAAACATAGACAGCCTGGCTTACCAGATGTTCAAATTCCGCAAACATCAACGGCCGATTATCGAGAGCCGAAGGCAGACGGAATCCGTATTCCACCAATGTTTCCTTCCTGGAACGATCACCGGCATACATCCCCCTTACCTGCGGCAGCGTTTGATGCGACTCATCAACGAAAAGCAAAAAATCCTTGGGGAAATAGTCAATTAAAGTAAACGGGCGACTGCCAGCCGGGCGACCGTCTAAATGCCTGGAATAATTCTCGATTCCGGAGCAGAAACCGATCTCATTCATCATTTCCAAATCATAATTAGTGCGTTGCTCCAGACGTTGTGCTTCAAGCAGCTTATTTTGACTGCGCAACTCACGCACACGTTCAGCCAATTCCAGGCTAATCTCCCTCATCGCTTTTTCCAACCTCTCCCTTGAAGTCACAAAGTGAGAAGCAGGAAAAATTGCAATATGCTCCCGTTCGCCAAGAATTTCCCCCGTCAGCGTATCAATTTCTCTGATCCGCTCAATTTCATCTCCGAAAAATTCTATACGCACCGCTTTCTCACTGGAAGATGCAGGATAAATTTCCAACACATCGCCGCGGACACGAAAACGGCTCCGCTCCAACTGAAAATCATTACGTTCATATTGAATAGCAACCAATTTTTTAATAATTTCATCGCGCTTCTTTTCCATTCCCACACGTAAAGAAACAACCTGTTCCCTATATTCCTGCGGAGAACCGAGACCATAAATACAAGAAACACTGGCGACGACAATCACGTCACGCCGCTCAAAGAGCGCACTGGTGGCGGAGTGACGCAATTTTTCTATCTCATCGTTTATTGAAGAATCTTTCTCAATGTACATATCTGTCTGGGGAATATATGCTTCCGGCTGATAATAATCGTAATAGCTGACAAAATATTCTACCGCGCTGGCAGGAAAAAACTCCCGAAACTCGCTGCATAACTGGGCAGCCAAAGTCTTATTATGAACAATCACCAGCGTTGGCCGCTGCAAGCGCGCAATTACATTTGCCATGGTAAACGTCTTCCCTGAACCGGTCACGCCAAGCAAAGTCTGATGCTTGTAGCCTTTCGCTATGCCTGCAAGCAAGCTCTCGATGGCTTTTGTCTGGTCACCCTGTGGTTTAAACTCACTCCGAACAAGAAATTCTCCCATACCATATACTCCCTCTACAACCGCGGGGACGGTTCTTCTGGTTGTTTTTCCTCCAACCATGGGGACGGTTCTTCTGGTTGTTTTTGCTCTGTTCCGTTTAATCGCTCCTGAAGTTGTAGACCACCAGAACCGTCCCCATGGTTGAGTTTGATGAAAAATCGGGGTTGCTTGATTTCGAGATAAACGGATGTAAATTGGTCAGGTACCGGAATAATGCCTGCAGACTTATAATCATAAAATTTCAGTTCAATCTTTTTCTTTTCACCCTCTATTTCCAGCTCAGCACTAGGCTTGGCAAGTTCCATGACATTTTGCATTGTGAGCGAATCACTGACAAGCAAGCCGTTGACGGACAAAATTACCTGACCGGACCTTAAACCTGCGGCAGCGGCAGGAGAACGCGGAAAGATATCAAGAATTTTAACACCATCTTTCCGGGCAGCAAAAAGCGGCGTGCCGGAGAACTCCTGCTTATTGCCCAGGAGAATTAAAAGCTCATGTCCAAACGGTGAAAGCAAAGCGGCAGGTATTGTAAACAGCGGATAGTAAAATGCCAGAAAAGCGGCTGCGATTATGATTATACTATAGCAGCCCAAATTGAGTGCTGAGCGCCTGCTTTTTTGCTGCGGAGATGTGGAAATAGCCAAATCACCGTAGCCTAAGCCTGCCACAACAGGCGTAAGCAGGTAAAGCAATGTCTCGTTAGCACCAGGCATTGCAGAGCTAGCCAGCAGTGGCCACCAATCCGGCATGCGTACCCCGCTCATCGCTTCTGCGGTAGCCTGCGGCACAAGCAGAGCCATTAAGCCTACAAGCGGCAGCGGCCAAAACTTTTGCAGGGAATATCCGCCCACTACCCCTCTGTCCGTCTTTAAATAAAGGGGGCTAGGAAACAAATGTCCGCTTACCGCTATCAGAAAGCTTTCCGTCAAATGTAAAATCCCGATTAATGCCAAAAGTCCGGGAATATGAATATTTGCTATCCCGGAGAGTATCCCCAGATTTATCGCAGGCCAAATTTGTTCAAGCAGCTGCAGCAAAGCGGAAAATGCCCCCACCAATCCCCCGGCATAAGCGAAACAAAGGTAACGGGGATGAACAAGTAAAAGCAGCACTGCGAGCGGCCAAACATAAACCATGCCAATATCAAGCAAAGAGATACCTAACAGAACGAGCAATAGACTGGCCAGAAAGCCTCCAGCCAGTCCAAACAAAACAAAATAGCGTGTCTGCACAGCAACAGAATATTTAGCTCTGCCAAATAACTGCACTTCATTTTTAGCCACGCGACCGTACTGGCTAGCCATCAGCAGCACAACCAGCCAAAACAAAGGATTCAGCAAAAAACTCGCGAAGGCCCCAAAGAACAGACGGACCATCTCCATAGACTCCATCTGCCCACTCCTTTAGATTTTTTCAAGCAGAATTTCTCTTCCTTTTTCAAGCTGCAAATCAGACTGCCCTAACAATGCCTCAATTTCTTGCGCCAACTTACTTCTTGTTGCAGCGTCAGTAACTCCGCTGACAGACAAACCATGTTTGCTTTGAAATGCGCGCACGGCACGTTCTGTAGCCTGATCATAGATGCCTGTTTCCGCCACATTAAACTTCAACGCAACCAACATCTTTTGCAGAAACGTAACAAATACATCTTTATCACCGGGTTTTAGATCGTTGACAAGCTGATGATAAAGCAACATATATTCTGCGGGCAGTTCCACAACCACATCCGGTTCAAGACCTTTGCCATTTATATCTCTGCCATTAGGCGTCTGATATTTGGCCACAGTATACCGCAGCCCCGCACTGTTTGAGAGCCTTTCCATATGCTGTACTGTGGCTTTGCCGTAAGTCTTCGTCCCTACCAAAACCCCGGCTCCCGTATCTTGAAAAGCACCGGCAATAATTTCAGCCGCGGAAGCGCTCGCACCATTAACCAGGACAACAATAGGGTAAGGCTTTTGCACACCGAAAGAACTGTATGTCCGCTGAATCACCCCGTGACGGTCTGCCACATGAGTAATCGGACCGGCAGGCAAAAGTTCTTGTCCAATCTTAATCGCCTCTTCTAACAATCCGCCCGGATTATCCCGTAAGTCTAAGATCAAACCTTTCATCCCTTGAGACTCCAAAAGAAGCAGCGCTTCTCGAAAATCACTGCCTGTGTGCTCGTCAAAGGTAGTGATTTCGATGTAACCGATTTTGTCAGCCAACATTTCTGGAAATACGCTGGGCAAAACAATATTCCCCCGGGTAATTTTAAAGGTGAGGGGTGCCGGCAGTCCGTCTCTTTCCACTGTCAGCGTAACCTCGGTGCCGGTAGGTCCACGCATTAGTTTTACGGCTTCCATGGTGGTAGCACCGATTAGGTCTACGCCGTCCACCGCAATAATGCGATCATTAGCCAGCAAACCCGCCCGTTCCCCCGGCGTGTTTTTTATCGGCGCAATAATCGTAATATACTCATTCCTCTTATTGATTTCAATGCCTATACCGGAGAAGGAACCGTCAATCCTCATCATCATCTCTTCAAAATTATCAGCGTCCAAGAAACTCGTCTGAGGATCATCGAGGGATTCGACCATCCCTTTAATTGCCGCATCAATAAGTTCTTCTTTTGCCACTTCATCAAGATGTCTTTGCGCTAAGATATTAAATGTTTCAACAAAAGGTCTCAGTTCCTCCGGAAGTTTATCTCCGGTCATATTGCCACCGACTGGAGGAGGAGGCGTAAGCATTGTCAAGCGGTATGCATTTCTTGTGACTCGAAATGTCAATAGATTGCTTACAACAAGTAAAAAAATAAGGAGATATACCGTCCTTTTTTTCACGAAGTGGTCACCAACTTTCAGCCGATTTTTATGTCACTTCTTTCATTATAAACTTATTGAAGCCAATAATCTACAGGAGATTTCCACCCGCCCTGGCAGCAATCCACAAGAACAGCCTCCCCCATAAATCCCCCGATAATTCCCCTCGCCCCCCTCACCCTAACCCTCTCCCCCCTAGGGGGGCGAGGGCAATGTAAGTCCAACGGCGAAGACAACTTCGGAGGATGATAATTTCTTTCGCCCCCCTCACCCTAACCCTCTCCCCCCTAAGGGGGCGAGGGCAATGTAAGTCCCCTCTCCCTCTGGGAGAGGGCTAGGGTGAGGGTGAGAGTTAAGGTTAAGGCGAAGGTGAGAAAATAAAATACCCTCTCCATCCTTTAAGAGTGAAAGGGTTAAAGCAAGCGAATTAAAAATAACAAACCTAAAACAAACACATGATTCTTAGTTCTTCCGCAATGGCCAGCTATCTGATAAAAGCTAGCGGTTCTACCCGGCTGCCGTTAACATGCACCTCAAAGTGTAGATGCGGACCGGTAGACAACCCGGTAGTCCCGACTACACCAATTGCCTGTCCACGCGAGACACTGACCTGATTTCCCACCAAAATACTGTCTAAATGAGCATAAAGCGTGGCAATTCCGTCTCCATGGTCAATAATCACCATATTTCCGTAACCGCCCCTCATGGGGAAAATATGGGCAACGCCCGCATCGGCAGCCACCGCGTGCACCGGCTCCCCGTTTCTGTTACGGGGGAAGCGCGAATGCGGAATGCCGATATCTACACCGCCGTGCCAGGCACCGGGAGCTCCGCTAAACGGATTAACACGGAAACCGAAGCGCGAAGTAATCCAGGCGGGACCAAATTCCGGTACCGGCCAAGCCATTTGTCCTGATCCGCGAAAAGCAGTCCTTGTCTGCCTGGAGCGACGTTGTGCCGCCTGCATTTGCCGAATAATTCTTTCAATCTGACTGGCTTCCCGCTCCATCTGACGAACGACTCTTTCCATTTCCTCATGCTCTGCATCAAGCGCCGCCTGCAGTTGCTGTTGCTCAGTCTGCTTTTTCTCCAGGCTGCTTACTTCTCTAATATTTTGTTCACGCATGACTTGCAGTTCCTGACGTTTCTGCTCCAAAGCAACTTTTATCTCCGCAATCCGTTCCCGCTCTGACTGAAATTCTGTCAAAAGCACTCTATCTTCAGCGATAATTAACTGCAAATCATTAAAACGACTGAGAAACTCGGCAAAAGAGGCGCTGCTAAAAAGAACTTCCAAGTAACTGATACTGCCATTTTCATGGATGGCACGCAAACGAGTGGCCAGCAGGTCCTCCATTTCTTTGATCTTTATTTCCGCTTCCGTCAGGTTTGCCTCATTTTCAGCAATCCTGTTTTCCGTTGTACTGATTCTATCGGCAAGCGAGGTGATCTCCCGCTGAGTTGCCTTTATTTCCGACTCCAACTGACGAATTTCCGACAGCACCTTGTCCTGTTCCGCTCTGTTTTGCTGAAGTTCTTTTCTCCGTTTATTGATATCAGCACGTACCGAGCCTAGTTCTTCCTGTCTTTCGGTGATCTGATTGGCAAAAACGGGCAAAATACTGTTAAACAACAAAATGACTGCAATCATTAAAATTATTCCCGTTCTTCTCTTAGACAAAGCTATCACTCCCAAACGTTAAACTTTCAAGAAACGCCGCATAGAGACAAGACTGCCAATGCCGCCGATAACAGTGCCAAGTACGAGTAAAAGCTGAGCCAGTTCCATAATAACCATACCGGGTGAGACAAGAGGCAAAAAATGCAGATTTAAGCTTGTCCAAGCCACAGCCTCACTGTAGACAAGTATCAAAAGAACTGTGGGCAGCAGCGCACCAAAAAAACCAAGCAGTACACCCTCGATCAAAAACGGCCAACGCACAAACCACTCAGTGGCACCCACGTACTTCATAATCATAATCTCTTTGGCGCGAGCGTTTACTGTAAGCTTAATCGTATTAGCAATTAAAAACATTGCCGTCAGTGCCAGCCCAATCATAAAGACTATGCCAATCCACCTAACTACGCCTGTAATACTAAAGAGTTGCTCGACTACGCCCCTGCCGTAATCTACTCTGGCAATGCCGGGCAATTCAGCCACCTCTTTAGCCAAAGCCGGGATGTCTTCAGGGATAATGGCACGAATTTCAAACGAATCGCGCAGCGGATTGCGCTCTCTCCCTTCAAACCCTTCTACCAAAGGACCCAACTCTTCTTTCAAGCGCTCCAAAGCATCCTCGCGGGAAACGAAACGAACTTCTTCCACTTTTTCCAGCCGAATTAAGGAAACACGGAGCGAGTCGACTTCATCAGGCGCCAGCGACTCATCCACAAAAGCCACAATCTGCACCTGCTGCTTAATATCTTCGGCAATATACTCGACGTTGATGTTCAGCAAGATAAAACTGCCCAGTATAAACAAAGTGACAGCCACAACACCAATAGAGGCAAAACTCATCCAGCCGTTGCGGTAGACACTGTTAAATGCTTCTTTTATGTAATGCAGGCCATTTCTAATTAGCATGTTGGCAGTAAACTCCCCTTCGCTCGTCCCGAACTACTTTACCACCGTCCAGCACCAATACCCGCTGACGCATTGCATCCACAATTTCTTTGTCATGCGAAGCCATAATAACGGTTGTTCCGCGAATATTAATCGTTTTCAGAGCATCCATAATCCCCATAGAGGTTCTGGGATCTAAGTTGCCGGTAGGTTCATCAGCAATAATTAACGAAGGCTGATTAACGATAGCACGAGCCAAACAGACTCGCTGTTGCTCTCCGCCTGAAAGTTCCAAAGGCTTCATCTTCGCCTTTGCTGCCAGACCAACCAACTGCAGAGCATCCGGCACCCTTCGGCGCATTTCCCTTCCCGTCGCCCCGACGACTTGCATCGCAAAAGCAACGTTCTCATAAACAGTACGGTTCTCCAGCAAGCGAAAATCCTGAAAAACAACGCCAATATTGCGACGAAAAAACGGCACTTCCCGACGTTTCAGCCGGGCAATGTCCCGCCCATGCACTTTAATACTGCCCTCAGTAGGCAGAAGCTCGCGGCACAAGAGACGGATTAGCGTTGATTTGCCCGCCCCGCTCTCTCCCACCAGAAAAACAAATTCACCTTGCTCAACCGCTAAATTTATATTCTTCAACGCAGTTACGCCATTAGGATAAGCCATGGAGACGCGTTGAAATTCAATCATGTTGCCACTCCATTCCACCTGAGATGTTTTATATTTTCAACAAAGCGCGAAGTGTTTTTCTATTGACAAGCTTAATCAATAATTATAATTTTTTGCACGTACTTGACATAAGTTCGACAACTATTTTGAAAAACCTTTTTAATTAGGCATTTTTTTTCAAAAAATTTGTTTTTATCTACTGCTTCTGCTTAATTTGTCAACTAATGCCATAAAGGGAAATTAATGCTTCTAAGCGAAGCAGTTAAAACTATCCTAGTCCCCCTCCCCTCTCCCTCCGGTTAGGGTCTCCTTTTGCTCGGAGGTAAAAATGTTCTCCTCCCCTCTCCCTCCCAACTATCCTAGTCCCCTCTCCCTCCGGGAGAGGGTTAGGGTGAGGGGCAGGGCGAGGGGCAGGGCGAGGAGTAGGGCAAGCAAAAACATAATTAACTTTAGAACGAGGAGTGAATACGATGAATATTTTGATTGGAGGCGCGGCCGGGCAGGGCATGGAAACAATTGCTCACCTGCTTGGGAAGGCGCTGGCACGAGCCGGCTTTGGCGTACTAACCGCCAAAGATTATATGTCCCGCGTTCGCGGAGGACATAACTTTACCTTCCTAAGAATCGCAGCAGATACGCCTTGGATGGCCGCGCAGGCAACTCAGTTGCTGGTTGCTCTAAATGAAGAGACATACAGCTTGCACCGACAATCGCTAACGGAGAACAGCAAAATTATTTATGACCCGGACCTTTTCAGCATCCAGACAGACGCCGACAAGCTCGTGCCGCTACCTCTGGAGTCCCTGTCAATAAAGGCCGGCAATAAAATAATGGCTAACACCGTAGCTGTTGGGGCAGTTTTGGCACTGCTAGGCCAAGAAACATCGATCGCAGAAACACTGCTCTTAGAAACTTTTAACCAGGAACAGGCGGCACAAAATATTGCAGCCCTGCGCTCAGGCCACAGCGCAGCAAAAAAATATTGTCACGACTGCTTCAGCCTGCCTCAGAGCAAAGAAAATAAGCGTCAACTCTATTTGGACGGCAACCAAGCGCTGGGTATGTCGGTGCTTGCCAGCGGTTGCCGTTTTCTCGCCGCCTATCCCATGACACCGTCCACAGGCATTATGGCTTATCTGGCCGCAAAACAGGAGTCCCATGATGTGGTCGTAGAACAAGCGGAAGACGAGATCGCCGCCGTTAACATGGCACTGGGCGCGGCTTATTGCGGAGCCAGAGCCTTGACCTGCACATCAGGAGGCGGTTTCTCCCTCATGGTGGAAGGGGTTTCTCTGGCAGGCATGACAGAAACTCCGCTTGTAATTATCATGGCCATGAGACCGGGGCCTGCCACTGGCCTGCCCACAAGAACCGAACAGGGTGATTTAGAGTTTGTCTTGCATGCCGGTCATGGTGAATTTCCGAGAGCCATATTATCTGCGACACATATTGAAGACGCCTTCTTCCGTCTTAACAAAGCTTTCAACCTGGCAGAAAAATATCAAATTCCTGTCATCTTCCTCTCAGACCAACACTTTGCCGACACTGCCAGAACAGTGCTGCCGTTTGATTTTAACAAACTTTCCTATGACCGCCATCTGCCTACAGCAGAAACTCTGGAGACGCCTTACCGGCGCTACCGTTACACAGCAAGCGGTGTTTCCCCGCGAGCGCTGCCCGGTCAGTTTCCTAACGAAATTGTTCTGGCTGACAGCGATGAACATGATGAAGACGGTCATATTATTGAAGATGCCGAAACAAGACGCCGTATGACAGAAAAGCGGCTGCGCAAACTGGAAGGTTTGGCTCAGGAAATGGAAGAACCTCATCTTTTCGGTGATCAGTCCGGCGAATTGCTCTTAATCGGCTGGGGTTCCACTTATGGAGCATTGAGAGAAGCCTGCACAATTTTGCAAAACAAACACATTCGCACCGGTCATTTACACTTCGCCGACCTGTGGCCGCTGCCCACCACCACGATTAAAGCGCTCTTCTCGCAATTTAAGCAAAAAATCTGCTTAGAAAACAATGCCACCGGTCAGTTTTCCGCATTGTTACGCAGAGAAACCGGACTGGTGGTAGACAGGGAAATTCTCAAGTTTGACGGACGTCCTTTTTTTGCTGATGAAATTGTCCAGGAGGTAGAACATCATGTGTAAAGCTGCCGACTATTTAAGCAAAGATACGGCTTGGTGTGCGGGTTGCGGCAATTTTGCCATCCGGGCGGCGTTAGCCGAAGCACTGGCCCAACTGAAACTCGCGCCACACCGCGTCCTCATCTGTTCCGGAATCGGTCAGGCGGCAAAAATACCGCATTATCTCCGGGTAAACGGTTTTAACGGCCTGCACGGCCGGGCGTTGCCGCCGGCGGTGGGAGCAAAAATTGCCAACACATCCTTAAAGGTCATTGTAGAATCGGGCGACGGCGACACCTATGGTGAAGGAGGCAACCACTTCATCCATACGATTCGCCGCAATCCAGACTTGGCACATTTTGTCCATAATAACCAAGTGTATGGTCTCACTAAAGGGCAAGCCAGTCCAACGAGTGACGAAGGAATGAGGACGTCGATCCAAACATCCGGCGTAATCCTGCCAGCCTTCAATCCGCTGGCCGTTGCGCTCGTGATGGGAGCCGGGTTTGTGGCTCGCTGCTTTTCGGGCGAAAAAGAACACCTGATTTCAACTATGAAACAGGCGCTGGAGTTTCCCGGCTATGCCCTAATCGATATTTTGCAGCCCTGTCCTTCATTCAATAAAGTAAACACCTATGCCTGGTATAAAAAAAGAGTCTACTTCCCAAAACAACATGAGCAAAAAGACTGGAACGCCGCCTTGACACTGGCGAGAGAATGGGGGGAGCAGATTCCGCTTGGCATCTTCTACAACGTCCCACGCGTCACCTTTGAATCCCGCATCACCGCCCTGGCAAACGATCACACACCGCTAGGCACCCGCCCCTTCGACCCCGCCTCCCTAGCTTCCATCCAAAATGAATTCCTTTAAATCAGACTAATTGCCTAAGTCTGCCTTACGCAGCTTAGACACCTTAAAACCTTCGCCCAGCACTTCATGGGCATTGCCCAAGATAACAAAAGCTCGCTGGTCCACTTCCTGCACAATCGTTTTCAAGCGCTGCACCTCAGACTGTGATACTACCGTCAACACCAGCTCACGCGCATGTCCGGTATAAGCACCTCTGCCATCAAGAATGGTGGCCCCTCGATTCAGCTCCAGGAGAATTTTATCGACGATTATTTCGGTGCGGGAGGAAATTATCAGGGCAGCCTTGCTGCTGCTGATTCCTTCCTGCACAAGGTCAATCACTCTGCTGCTGACAAACAGTGAAATCAACGCATACATAGCCAGTTCCAGACTAAAAACGATCCCGGCTAAAGCAATCACTAAAAAATCAACACTGAGCAGACTCTGGCCCATGGTAAAGCCGAACAATTTGTTTAATACCTGAGCCGCCAAAACCGTACCTCCGGTGGAGCCTCTTGCCCGAAAAACAAGGGCAACGCCCACACCCATCAAAGCACCGCCATAAAGAGAAGCCAGCAGCAGATCTTCTGTCACCGCCGGCAAAAAAACCAATAACTCCACCATCAGCGAGAGAGTTGCCGCGCCAAAAAGACCGCGCGCAATAAAGCTGCCGCCAAATAAACGCGCCGCCAAAATAAAAAGCGGCAGATTCAAAAAGAAGATGGTCAGCCCCACCGGCAGCCCAAAGAGATGAAAAAGAATAACCCCTAAGCCACTGATTCCGCCTGCCGCAATTTGGTTGGGCACAAGAAACAATTGAAAAGCGGCGGCAACTAAGGTGGTGCCCAGCAGGACGACGGCATATTCTTTACCAGCCTGATACTTGGCCATGCCTGCACCTCCCCTCCTTTAGCCTTTCTTCCCCGCTGTCTGCCGCAGGTAAGATTCAATCAGCTCCTCCAGCTCACCGTCCATTACCGCGTTAATATTTCCTATTTCCACGCCGGTACGATGGTCTTTCACCATGGTATACGGTTGAAAAACATATGAACGAATCTGACTTCCCCAGGCAATTTCTTTTTGTTCGCCGCGGATACTGCTCATTTCCTCCATCTGTTGGCGCTGCTGCAAATCCGCCAGTTTAGCGCGCAACATCTTCATTGCACGATCTCTATTGGCATGCTGCGAACGTTCATTCTGACAAGTAACGACAAAGCCGGTGGGCAAATGGGTAATCCGTACCGCTGAGTCGGTAGTATTTACATGTTGTCCGCCGGCTCCGCTGGAACGGTAAGTATCAATCTTCAACTCGTCTTGCTTAATCTCCACATCCTGCTCGCCTTCTTCCACCTCCGGCAACACATCGAGGGAGGCAAAAGAAGTGTGGCGCCGGCTTGCGGCATCAAAGGGCGAAATGCGCACCAGACGGTGAACGCCTCGCTCCGCCTTAAGATACCCGTAAGCATTTTTACCCTTAATTAATAGTGTGGCACTTTTAACCCCCGCCTCATCTCCGGGAAGCAGGTCCATAATTTCTACTTGATAATTTTTCCTTTCCGCCCAGCGGGCATACATCCGCACCAGCATAGCAGCCCAGTCTTGGGATTCGGTGCCCCCGGCACCGGGATGAATGGCAACAATAGCATTATGGTCATCATAGCGCCCCCTAAAGAGAACGGCCAGCTCCAGCCTGCTGATTTCCGACGCTAAGGCAGTCAGATTTTCCGCCGCGTCAACCCACAGTTCCGCATCATCTTCCTCTGCCGCCAGTGTAATAGTCACCTCAATGTCGTCAAGCTTTTGGCGCACAGCCTCTATCGGTTCGACATCGTCACGCAATGATTTTAACTGTTGAATAATTTTTTGTGCTTTGTCGGCGTCCGACCAAAATTCTACGCTACCTGAGTCTTCCGCCAACTTCCGGATGAGTTCACTTTTTTGTGCGACGTCAAAGGGAAACACTCATTTCAGTAAGACGCTCGCAAAGCTCTTTATAAGCAGTTTTAATTTCCGCTGACATCTTGCACCTACTTCCCACAGCATTTTTTATTTTTTTTCCCGCTGCCGCAAGGGCACGGATCATTCCGACCTACCTTTTTAACTGAACGTGAAGAAGCGCGCGCTGAAGAACCAAGGCTTGAAGGGGTGTCATCTGTCACTGCCACTGCTTGACGCTGCGGCGGCGCCACAACCTGGATACGGTAAAGCATACTTACCGACTCCTCTTTAATGGCGTGAATCATTTCAGTAAACATGTTATGCGCTTCATACTTATATTCCACCAAAGGATTACGCTGTCCGTAGGCTCGCAGCCCCACACCATGCCGCAGTTCATCCATGCTGTCGATATGCGACATCCACTTGGAGTCCACAGTGCGCAAAATCACTACTCTCTCCAATTCACGCATCATCTCAGCGCCGATTTTCTCTTCCCGCCCGCTGTAGGCATCAATAGCTTCGTTAAGCAAAATCTCCTGCAATTCGTCCTTGCTTTTCCCCTCTAAGTCAGCTTTCCTCAGTCGCCGGTGGGGGAGAAAAATTCCTTCAGCCCAAGTCAGCAAACCTTCAAGATCCCATTCGTCGTCATAAACTTTGTCACTGGCATATTGAGTCAATGCCTCGTTTACCAGTTCGGGCAACCATTCCAGCACCGTATCGCGCAAGCTTTCCCCTTCCAACACCCGGCGGCGCTGAGCGTAAATCACTTCCCGCTGTTCATTAATCACGTTATCATATTCCAAAATATGTTTGCGAATTTCAAAGTTGCGGTTTTCCACTTTCTTCTGAGCAGATTCAATCGCCCGGCTGATGAGCGGATGGTCGATCGGCGTATCTTCGTCTAAGCCCAGCTTTTCCATGATGCCATAAATGTTGTCGCCGCCAAAGAGGCGCATCAAGTCATCCTCCAGCGAGATATAAAACTGGCTGGAGCCGGGATCCCCTTGCCTCCCTGAACGACCGCGCAACTGATTGTCAATACGCCGTGATTCGTGCCGCTCTGTCCCTAGAATATGGAGACCACCCGCGCTGATTACCTTTTCCCGTTCCAAACGCGTTTCTTCCCTGTATTTCTCCAGCAACTGCTGATAACGGGACTGCGCATCATTCTTTTCACTCTCAGTCAAATCCGTCCTGCACCCATATTCTTCCGGGTAACAACCATATTCCGACCGAAAGCCGTCTTCCGCCAGAGATTCAGGATTGCCGCCGAGCAAAATATCTGTACCGCGCCCCGCCATGTTTGTCGCAATCGTTACCGCACCAAGGCGTCCTGCCTGAGCAATAATTTTAGCCTCGCGTTCATGATGCTTGGCGTTTAATACTTCGTGCCGCACGCCATGCTTCTGCAAAGTGCGGCTTAACTCTTCCGATGTCTCGATGGAGATCGTTCCCACCAACATGGGCTGCCCTGTCTTATGACGCTCTATAATTTCCTCCACAACCCAGCGAAATTTGCCGCGCTTCGTTTTGTAGATCACATCGGGCAAATCTCGACGCACCATCGGCTGGTTTGTGGGAATTGCAACTACGTCCATACAGTAGATGCTCTGAAATTCCGCTTCCTCAGTAGCAGCAGTGCCCGTCATGCCGGCTAATTTTTTATACATGCGAAAATAATTCTGAAAGGTGATAGAAGCCAGCGTCATACTTTCCTTGGCAACTTTCACACGTTCTTTCGCCTCTATCGCTTGATGCAGCCCGTCGCTATAGCGGCGCCCATACATCAGGCGTCCGGTAAATTCATCGACAATAATAATCTGACCGTCTGTGACAACATAATCTTTGTCCCGTTTCATCAGATTGTGTGCTCGCAGCGCGTTCTCCACTTTCTTTTTAATGATGCTTCTCTGCTGTGTCTGGGCGGTCTCCAGCACCTGTTCTTCTTCCACTTCTTCATAGACGATATCTTCTTCCCCATAAAGACCTTTCTCAGCTAACAAGAGCTCTATTTGACGCTCGCCTTCATCACTTAAAGTAACCGTCTGAGCCTTCTCATCAACTTCAAAGTGGGTCTCGTGCTTCAGCCGCCGCACCGCGCTGTCTATGCGGGCATAATCGTCATGCTGTTTCTCTTCCGTCTTCATTTGGCCGGAGATAATCAGCGGCGTTCTGGCTTCATCAATTAAAATGCTGTCTACTTCGTCCACGATTGAGTAATACAACTGTCTTTGCACGAGATTTTCCTGATAGAGCACCATATTTTCCCGCAAGTAGTCGAAACCGAACTCGTTATTAGTGCCGTAGGTAATGTCGGCGGCATAGGCAGCACGTCGCTCTTCCTGTTCCAGCCCGTGGATAATCAAGCCGACCGACAAGCCTAAAGCCTCATAAAGCGGCCCCATCCATTCCCGGTCGCGTGTCGCCAAATAATCATTTACAGTAACAATATGTACGCCGCGGCCGGTCAGGGCGTTGAGATACGCCGGTAAAGTTGCCACCAACGTCTTGCCTTCGCCGGTTTTCATCTCCGCAATCCGTCCCTGATGCAGGATAATACCGCCCAAAAGTTGCACATCGAAGTGGCGCATTCCCAGCACCCTGCGGCCAGCTTCCCGCACGACAGCAAAAGCCTCGGGCAAAAGTTCCATGAGCGCCGCCTGCTCCGCCTTAAACAGCTCTTTTTCCGCTTCAGCCAACTCACGTTGTTCCAGTGCGTCGGCATTAGAAGGCAAAGCCGCTTTCAGCTCAAACAACTGCTCACGCTGCTCGCTTAAGGCGACATTTAAGCGCTCTTTAAATTCCTCAGTTTTGGCACGCAAAGCCTCTGCCGGCAATGCCTTTAACTCTTCCTCAAACTGATTAATCCTCCCGACGAGAGAGTTTACCTTGCGAATTTCACGTTGGTTCACATCACCGATAAGTTTGGCTATCAGGCCGCGCATGCCCAAACCCTCCAATATTTATAATGCAAAAGGAACCTAACGGTTCCCTTAAAGAATCCAAACTTATTTTATCATTATTTCTCGGCTGAAACAAGTCTGCCTCCGGCGAGCATCCTCTGCTGGATAAACAGGAACATCCCGGCAACAATCAGAATATCACCCACACTAATCACCTGAGGATAAGGCATCCATAAAGGAATAATATCGGTTAAAAACGGCAGACGACTCTCCGCAGTCAACAACGTATGCGTGCCGGAAGGCGTTTTGTTCATATTTAAAAAGGCTAAAGCGCTGGGCGAGACAGGCATCGCCCCGCCGTTTGCCGCGATTGCCAGAAAATTTAAAAGACTGCCTAAGCCAAACAGCTTCATGCCCGGCGCGGCCAGATTTAACCACAAAACCCCAAGCAAGATAAGATATGCCGCCACCTGCAGCAACGGCGCCCAAGGCATCCCGCGGCTTTCAAGCACGGCCACCAGCGAGCGCATCACGAGCACCAGCCAGACAAGCGGCAGCAGCTTTAAGCCTAAATTACTTAGCCGCTCCAGTTTGCCGCCACGCAGCAACGCCACGGCGACCGCTAAAATTATGCCGACTAAAATCAAGCGATTTCACCTCTTTTGCGTAGTACTTTCACAAAGGCCTTCACCACATCCTGACAGAACTGCGTATTACAGCAGCGCTCAAGCTCGGCAACCGCCTCCTGCTTGCTCTTTGGCGTACTGTAAATCCGCGCCGAGGTCATTGCGTCAAAGGCGTCTGCCACGCTCATAATTCTCGCGCCAAGCGAAATATTCTCGCCTGTGATGCCGTAGGGATAACCGCTGCCGTCAATTCTTTCATGATGATGGCGCACAATATCGGCATATTCGCCGATCAGTTTAATATTTTTGATGATTTCCGCACCGACTTCGGGATGAGTGCGGATTAAAGCAAACTCACTATTTGAAAGCCTGCTCGGCTTATTTAAAATTACTTCCGGAATGCTGATTTTGCCGATATCGTGCATCAGCGCCAGATACTCAAGCTTCTCCTGAAAATCTTCCGAAAGCTTTAGCTCTGTCGCGATAGCGACCGCATACTCCGCCACCCGTTCGGAATGGCCGTGGGTGTAATGGTCTTTCGCGTCAATCGCTTTTGTCAGCGCTTTAATTGTACTGATATACTGGTTGCGCATCTCCATATAGAGTATAAAAGTATGACGCGCCAACATCAGCGGGATCATTAAAAGAAAGACTGCTGGAATACCCATACTGGCATAAATTACGGCGATTAGAATCCCCAAGGGCGCTACCGCCAAATAATTGGGGATAACCCATCTAAAAACGATAAACCAGACGTTGAGGAATGACTTTCTCTGAGTCAGAAAAAATATGCCCATCACTAATACAAAATTGACAAAAGAAAAACTCAAAATGCTCATCAGAATCGGGAAAAAGTCACGCAACAGCGGAAGCCGCCCGGGGATGCCGCCAAAGAACTGGTAGACATGCCCGGCGCTGCCAGCGGCGAGCGTTAACTGAGCTACATTGAATAACGGCTTGTATAGAGCCTCGCGGTGTTCCCATGTACGCTTACTCAAAGTTGTGGCGAAATAACCCCATGCCGCCGGGCCGGGCCCAAATAAAAGAATCATCGCTAAACCGGTGGCAAAGCCGACAGAAACAGAGCCTTTATTATGCGGCAAATTAACATCCATATTCTCGAGCAATATATGTATAAAGACAAAAAAAATTAATGATAAACTAAGAAAATCGACCGGATTATAGAGTGATAGGAATAAACCAGCCGCAAAAATTACCATGCTAACATAGATTTTTACCTCAAGCGACTCTTCTCTAAACGACATGGGAATACCTCCAAATATAAAAAAAAGGGCCGACGAAGTTAATTCTACCACCAACCTCTAATACCTGCACCACCGGCGAGTACCAGCGTACCCAAGGCAACGATTGCGCGAAAAACTTTTGCCATTTTAAAAATCCCCCTTTGCGGTATCCTCTGCCGCGCTCCGCTAATAGCGGCAGGCAAACCGCTCCGCTCAGGGGAAAAGGTGTCGGCCCTTTTTTTTACTATGTAGATGTCAAATAGCGGCAGAAACGCGCCGGTTTAAGGCGGCAAGCGTGGCTCTCACCACAGCTTCTTTTTCATCCTGCTTAACAAGTGCTGTCCCCACCAAACATTCTTCTACCAGGCCTTGAGTATAGAGCAATGTAGCCGCTACAAAGCTGCGCCGTCCAAGATGATAAAGCGCCACATCTTCCAGGAAAACGGCGCTGCCTGCTTCGAGAAACTCGCCGACAGCCTGAAGAGTAGCCTCCGCAAAGAGGCGCAGCCGATTGCTGCTGGAATTAACTCCGCAGCTTTTTCCCTGGCAAGAGCGTTTTGAAGAGGTAATCTCCACCATCGCTTCAATCTTTGTTCCCTGAAGAGAATATTGGATAGCGGAAAACTTAAAACGCTTTCCCTGAAAAAAGGTATGCTCTTTATTCAACTGCACGATTGAGATTTTTTTATGGTCTAAGGCGATGCCCTGCTCAACACGGAGCAGCGTTTCAATATCACGCACCAATTGCTTGGCATTTCTTGTATCTTCCGCCAAGACGTGTATTTCTTCAATTTCTTTGTTTGCGCCGAGGACGATATTTACCGAAATTACGTCACGTATCTGTTTAATTAAATTTTCGCAGTCGGAAAGCCTGATCTCTTTCGGAACATCGGCCAATCCCAACCCTCCCCCTCTTTTTTGTCGCTTTAGCTTATCCCCGCCGAACTTTAGCAGACTGTTATTAATTAACTTGGTTAGTATCTTTAACCATAGTTCGACCAGTTAGCTGAAAATCCTTCTTTATTCGCTTCTTTATTCATCGGAACCGTTATAATAAACAGCCTATTTCTTCCACCAGGGCCCAGAGACAGCCTGCAACCAAGGAATGTCCTCCAAGCAAAACCGGAATAGCGCACTCGGCGGCTTCCCGGGTAAATTCCCGCACAAATTCATCCTCCACCTTTTCATATAAACCTAAGTCGGAGTAAAAACGATCGGCGTCGCTCAGCGGTCTTTTTAAATGGGCAAAAATTACCCTGGTATCAATCAGCGCCGCCTGCACAGTCCTTTCCAAATAGCAAAAAAATCTGGCGGGACCTACTTCTTCCAGAAAATAGCCCAGCAGGGAGTTCACTTCATTTCTCTCCAGCCGACCTAAAGACTTCATGCCTCGCTCTTCAGAGAAGACACGCAGCCGCACTTTAAAATTCTGATTAAGCAAAGCGATGGCCGGCGCGCCGACGCGGCCAATCAGAGCCAGATCGTGATATTGACCCTGCAGCACCTGCTTCAAGCGGCGGATTGCGGCAGTATCAAGCTGCAGCGCAGAGAGGGCTGCGCGTAATGCCGGGCCGCCGAAAGGCGAATCTGCAAGAACAAGCAAGTCGCTGGGAGTATCAATATCAAACTGTGTTCCAAGCGTAGTCGGCAGCAGACACTGCTCGAAGCCTGCGGCATAGCGCAAAAGCAAGACGAGCGCATTATCAGTAGCAGGGAGCTGGTAATCGTATAGCACTGTTGCCGGGTTAAATGCCAAAATATCGGCAGACTGCACATTATTTGTCACATAGCGCCCTGGCTTAGCAAGCACCAAGCGAATCGCGTCAGACAATTCAGCCGCGCTGATCAGAGGTACGGCAGCGCCGCCCAGGCATAAGACGACTTTCAGCCGGTAGCGTTCCACTAAATTTAATAGCTCCCGTCCAAAATGAAAATCAGCCGGCGCTGTCTTGTTTAGCACCGGCCAAATCCGCTCATCTGCCCAAGCAGACAATTCCGGCCGGTTTGTCACCAGGAAGACTCTGTTCACAGCAGGCAAAGCCAAAAATTTTTCTAAATTATCGTGAAGTGCGGCGTGACGGACTTGTACCAACATTTCTTCCACCTGACTGTTCGCCTGACTCCCTTCGAAAATCACCACATCCAACATCTGTTTCATCTGTTACCTCCCAACAAAAAACTACCCCTTCACGTATTTTACACCGTTATCCCGGCTACGCAAAGAGGTAGTTTTTATCCTGCTATTTCATCGTCGGTTCGATCAAACCGTATTTCCCGTCTTTTCGGCGATAGACGACATTAATTTCATCGCTCTCCCCGTTAGCGAAAACATAAAAGTCATGCCCCAGCAGATTCATCTGAAGAATAGCCTCCTCCACCGGCATGGGCTTCACCCCGAAACGCTTTCTCCTCAAAACTGCAAACTCGTCGTCCTCATCTATTTTGGGCAACTGACTTAACTCCCTGATGCCACCGCCCTGACGCGACTTTCTGTTAATACGTGTTTTATATTTGGCAATCTGCCGCTCCAGCTTATCTACCACCAAATCAATAGAAGCATACATATCACCGGTACTCTCTTCGGCCCGGAGCAGCAAACCGTTCACCCCGGCAGTAACTTCCACTTTATGCAGGCCTCTTTCTACCGACAGTGTGACCTGGGCATCTGCATCCGCAGCAAAATATTTGTCTATCTTGCCTATCCGTTTTTGCACATGTTCTCTCAAAGCGTCTGTTACCTCAATATTCTTGCCGCGTACAGTCAATTTCATTGTCTCAACTCCTTCCAGCTTTTAATTAGTATTAACCCCGGCCACAGTAAAATCCTGCCCTCCAAAGATTAATAAAAAAATAAATTGGCTACCGGCCAACCACCGCCAGATAAACTTCCTTGGCACCGCCAGCTAAGAGTGTCTGTGCGGCAAAATGAGCCGTAGCACCCGTGGTCAGCAAATCATCAACCAAGAGCAGGCGCGCCGGCAAAGCTTGTCCTGCCGAAAGTTCAAAAGCTTGCGAAACATTCTCCCAGCGTTCTCTCGCAAAAAGCTTGGTCTGGCTGGGCGTCGCACTTTTCCTCAGCAGAGCTTTTTTTAGCGGCAAGCGCAATTCAGCAGCTACCACCTGCGCAAGCAGCAATGCCTGGTCATAGCCGCGCTCCAACAGCCTGCTGTGATGCAGCGGCACGGGTACAATCGCCTCTATTTCCGGCCAGCCACTGAGCTTAACTTGCTGCGCCATCAGTCCGCCGAGAGTACTTGCCATTCCTTTTCGTCCGTTATATTTATAATTGTGAATCGCTGTCTTGACTAACCCGCTGTATACTTGCACCGTACAAGCACCACTAAAAGCAAATACCAACCCGCTGCATTTTCGGCAACTATCCTGCGACGGCTCAAGCGGCTGTGCGCACTTGCTGCAACAGCTTTCGGGGGCAGGGATTTCGGCAAGACACGACCTGCAAATCAAGAGCGCCGTCATCCCCTCGCCCAGTCTGCCGGCACAGAACACGCAGCTAGGCGGAAAAAGTAAATCGAGCAACGGCTTAAATAAATTCATTGTTCGCCTCCAAGACTATCTTTTTTCCGCGAGCCTCGCAGCAAGCCTTGTATAGCGCGCTTCAACCTTGTTGTTACGAACTGCGATTGCCAGGGCTTTTTTTGTACCGATAAGCACAACCAGTTCTTTGGCTCTAGTAATAGCTGTGTACAGCAAATTCCGCTGCAGCAAAATATAATGCTGGGTCACCACCGGCAAAATGACGACCGGATATTCGCTGCCCTGACTTTTATGCACAGAAACTGCATAAGACAGAGAAAGCTCATCTAACTCGGCTTGATCATAAATTACTTCTCTTGCTCCGCCTATATCCGGATAACGAACAGTCAGCTCTCCGTCGTCTTGATTGATATAACTGATGCGCCCCATATCCCCGTTAAATACTTCTTTCTGGTAATTATTGCGGATTTGCATCACTTTATCACCCAAGCGAAAAACGGTGCCTCTTCCCCGCAATTCAGTTTTGGCGGGGTGCGGCCGATTGAGCTCTGCCTGCAAGCGAATATTCAGATTATCCACTCCCAGCAGATTGCGCCGCATAGGGGAAAGCACCTGAATATCGTCAATCGCATCACTGTTTTTATAATTGGGCAGCCGCCGGCTGCACAGTGCCAAAATATCCTCCAGAATTTTCTCCGGTTCGCTCTCATTAATAAAGAAAAAATCTTTGGCTTGACCGCTTAAATCCGGCATTAGCCCGCTATTTACCAAATGTGCATTGGCGATAATGGCACTTTCACCTGACTGACGAAAAACCGTCTCAAGCTTTACAACCGGCACCGCACCGGAAGCTATAATATCGCGCAACACATTGCCGGGACCAACGGAAGGAAGTTGATCCATATCCCCCACCAAAATCAGTTTACAACTTAAAGGAACGGCCTTAAGCAGAGAGCAAAACAAAGACAAATCAACCATGGAAACTTCATCCACAATTACCGCGTGGGCCTTTAGCGGCCGATCTTCATTACGCTGAAAGGTGAACCCCTCCCCTTCAACCTGCGCATATTCCAATAATCGGTGGATTGTTTTTGCCTCCATACCGCTCGCTTCCGTCATGCGCTTAGCTGCTCTGCCTGTCGGCGCCGCCAACATAACCTCTAAACCATGTTGCCAAAAAAGCGTCAGCAATGAGCGGATTGTGGTAGTTTTTCCGGTACCCGGTCCGCCGGTTATCACTAATAAACCTGTTTCGAGAGCCATGCGGACTGCCTTCTGCTGAGCGGCAGCCAGCTCAATCCGGCTGTCTTCCTGCTGAGGCAAACATAAAGGCCGGAGCGATAACTGTTGGCTTGCAAGCTCCAAAAGCTTGGCTGCCACATAACGCTCCGCATGCCAAAGAGCCGGCTGATAAACTGCCGACCCTTCTTCCGCTGACTCCTGAATCAGATCCCCTTCACGCACCAACCGCTCCAACTGTTTCTGCACTGCCTCCTCAGGCAGACTGTGCGCTTCGCTCACAAGCAGTTGCCCCGCTTTTTGCAGCAGCAGCTCCATAGGCAAAAAGACATGACCTTCATCCTGCGCTTCCCTGAGTAAAAAGAGCAGAGCAGCCCTGATACGGTGAGGAGAATCATAAGCCAGCCCCATCTCCAGCGAAATTTTATCCGCCGTCTTAAAACCGATGCCAAACACATCCTCTGCCAAGCGGTAAGGATTTTCACTTACTTTGGCTACGGTGTCATCTCCATACTTTCTGTAAATCCGGGTTGCATAGCCTGTACTCACTCCATGGCCCTGCAAAAATGTCATGACTCTCATCACTTCCTGGCGTTCCGCCAGGCTTTCACTAATCATGGCCGCTTTCTTCTCGCCGATTCCGGCTATTTCGCAAAGCCTCTCCGGCTCTTTTTCAATCACATTTAACGTTTCGAGACCGAAATGGTCGACTATTTTTGCCGCGGTGGAAGGACCCACGCCTTTAAGCAAACCGGAAGCAAGAAAATTACGGATTCCTTTTTCGTTCTGAGGCTTGACTACTTCATACTTTTCCACTTTAAATTGGCGGCCAAAATCTTTGTGCTGAAACCATTCACCCTGCACAATCAAACGCTCGCCCACAGCAAAACGAGGCATATTGCCGATAATAGTATTGACGACATTGTGCTCACAGCATAACCGCGCCACAAGGAAAAGTGTTTCTTCGTTATAATATGTAATCCGCTCCAGGGTTCCTTCCAAACAGCCCATATCTTCCCCTCCGCATGAAGGTATTCCACACAAAACTATTATCTCCTGCCCACAGAAGGCAAACATTTGTTCTCTTTATATGTACGGGAGGCTATGCCTCCCGTACCTTAGGCGAACGTCACAAGATCCACTGTATCGCGCGACACCAGACGCGCCCTGACTTTCGCCGTTAAAATACCACCTGTGCTGCGAAAGATATTTTTAGCCAAAATCAAATCCATTACAGCCGTCACATCCGCCACTGTCAAGTTGGCTCTGGGATTAGCCAGATTGACTGTGAAGGAAGAAGCTTCCTGATTGAGAAATACTAACTGCAGGGTGGTTTCCATAAAATTTCACCTCCTAGAAAAATTTTTGCCAATCTACTCTGAAAATTGCCACCACGGCCCCCTCTCAATGTCAACAAGTCCCCTATCCCTCTGGGAGGTTGCCCAACAAATCCCTTCTCCCTCTCTGGGAGAGTGCCCAACAAATCCCTTCTCCCTCTCTGGGAGAGTGCCCAACAAATCCCCTCTCCCTCTGGGAGAGGGTTAGGGTGAGGGCATGAAAGTCTACACTACTACTAGTTCTCCGTCATCCAAACGACGAATCGAGCGGACAGGTAATTCCTGCAAACCCATGATAGCTTGCATCACATCATATAAATCCTGATGTGTTGTTTCAGGATGAATTCTGCCAAACAAGCGGCTGACAAGAACCGGATTGCCCTGTTGATCTACACCGTCTTGCAAACTTACCTGGCAGCGAGTAAAGTTCTTTTCAAGAATAATGGCCATCTTTGCACCTCCTTCCTTTGCCATGGCTATTCTCAGTATAGAGGATAACTTTTGTCCGAAGCAAAGCCGGAGTTTCCTGCTCCGACCTCTCTAGAACAGGCAAAGGACACCAAAAATCAAGAGTTGACCGCCAAAGAATAAGTAAACTTTCTAACTCTATAATGAAAACTCCCCCCCTCACCCTAGCCCTCTCCCCCCAAAGGGTGGAGAGGGTAACGTGACCGCAGGGACGGTTCTCGTGGATTAGTTTTGGAGGGAGAGAAGCCTGAGCGGGTTGAGAACCACCCCAGTGCTACGCACCACCCCTCCAAGGGAGGGGAATTTTGGTCGCAGTCCCTCCCCCCCTCACCCTAGCCCTCTCCCCCCAAAGGGTGGAGAGGGTAATATCTGCTGCCGATTCACTCCCTTGCCCTAACCCTCACCCTAACCCTCTCCCAGAGGGAGAGGGGATTACTGAAGCAACCTCCCAAAGGGAGAGGGGATTACTGAAGCAACCTCCCAGAGGGAGAGGGGATTACTGAAGCAACCTCCCAGAGGGAGAGGGGATTACTGAAGGACAGACTTGTTAGGAAGCAAAGCGAGCAAAGCGGCTGTGTAAGGCCAAGCTGCCCGCAAAAAAAGATGCCTCAAATGTTAGTTTGAGACATCTTGTGACTGTGCTTAGCTAAAGCTTCTTTTGTTGGCAATCCTGCAGTTTAGAGACCGGCTTCATCTCTAAGCAGCTCTGCCTTATCCGTTCTCTCCCACGACAAACCCAGATCCTCCCTGCCAAAGTGACCATAGGCAGCAATCTGCTTGTAAATAGGAGAACGCAAACCAAGTGTTTGAATAATGGCTGCAGGACGCAGATCAAAATGCTTATTAACAAGAGCGACGATTTTCTCTTCCGGGATTTTAGCGGTACCAAAAGTTTCTACCATCAGCGAAAGTGGGCGTGCTACACCGATCGCATAAGCTAGCTGAACCTCACACTTGTCCGCCAAACCGGCAGCCACTAAATTCTTCGCCACATAACGAGCCGCATAAGCGGCAGAACGATCTACTTTTGTCGGATCTTTACCGGAAAAAGCGCCGCCGCCATGGCGGGCGTAGCCGCCATAAGTGTCCACAATAATTTTCCGACCGGTCAAGCCGGCGTCTCCCTGTGGACCGCCTACCACAAAGCGACCGGTGGGATTAACAAAATAACGGGTTTCACTGCTCAGATACTGAGCCGGAATAATTCCGGTCACCACATTCTCGATTATATCACTTTTAATCTTTTCCAGACTAACATCCTCATGATGCTGCGCAGAAACGACAACGGTGCTAATCGCTACCGGCCTGCCGTTCTCATACTTTACTGTTACCTGCGTCTTACCGTCAGGCCGCAGATAGGCAAGCGTTTTATCTTTACGGACTTGCGCGAGCCGTCTTGCCAGCTTGTGAGCCATGGCAATCGGCAGCGGCATCAATTCAGGCGTTTCATTACAGGCAAAACCAAACATCATCCCTTGGTCGCCGGCTCCGATAGCATCCATTTCTTCTTCACTGTATTCCCCAACCTTCGCTTCAAGGCAACGGTTTACTCCCATGGCAATATCGGGAGACTGTTCATCAATAGAAATAAGAACTGCGCAAGTGTCACCGTCAAAACCAAACTTAGCTCTGGTATAACCAATATCCTTAACTGTGTTACGCACAATTTTAGGGATATCCACATAACATGATGTGGTAATTTCACCGGCTACCAGCACCAGCCCGGTAGTTACAGCCGTTTCTGCAGCTACCCGTGCCTGTGGGTCCTTTTCCAAAATGGCATCAAGAATAGCATCTGAAATCTGATCTGATACTTTATCAGGGTGCCCCTCCGTTACCGACTCCGATGTAAAGAGAAAATCTTTAATCATCTAATCTCCTCCTTGGGTTAGTTTACGCAATTTGCAACAAAAAAACCTCTTTGGATGCAAGAGGTTCTTTTCGCAAACAACCTCTCCTATCTACCAGGATGTGAGTCCTGCTGGAATTAGCACCGTTAACGCGCCACGTCCGGTTGCCGGGTTTCATCGGGCCAGTCCCTCCACCTCTCTTGATAAGAGTATTCAGTTCGACAATCACAGCTTAAATAATAATCGATATGGATAGGCTTGTCAAATATTTTTTTCAAGAATGTTTTTATCTGTCGGGTTTTTTTCTACCATCGCAAACATTAATTCTCCGGTTACAGCTACTTTTCCATCTACAGTTGCTGTGCTTTGTCCTTTGCCGATGGAGCCGCGGATTTTTGTGATTACCATCTCGAGGATTAGCGTATCACCGGGAACCACCTGTTTCTTAAAACGCAGATTATCAATACCGGTAAAGAGTACCATTTTACCTTTATTGCTTTCCAAACGAAGTATAGCCAAAGCACCGACCTGAGCCATCGCCTCCACAATTAGCACTCCCGGCATAACCGGATAACCGGGAAAGTGTCCCTGGAAGAAAGGCTCATTAATTGTCACATTTTTTAGTCCTTTGACACGCTCACCAGGCACCAACTCCAATATCCTGTCTACCAATAAAAACGGATAACGGTGCGGCAAAATTGACTGCACATCCCACTCCTGACTCATTTTAGTCCCCCCAATTAAAAATAATCGGTAATACAGTTTTTTACTGCATTAAGCTCTTTTTCTAACTCCAGCAAACCTTCCTCATCCTCTTCATCCAATAGCGCCAGCTCTAACCGCGCGGTAAACTCTCTGGCAAGCTCTTGCCATTCCTGCATCATTTCGCGAGCCTTCAAACGAACAAGCGCTGTTGCTGTAGTTTTTAGCTCGACAACACCAGGCTGCAACTCTAAAGTTTCCAGATATTGAGGTATGTAAGTAGATACCCCGTAGGAAGATTCAATTTCGGCTGAAAACGCAGTCAGCACCTCTTCCTCCCCATGAAACAAGATAACCTGTTTAGGCTTCTTCTGGAACTTATTGAGCCAAGATAGCAACTCTGTCCGATCAGCATGCGCTGAGAAGCCGTCTATTGCTATCACACGGGCTCGCACCATAATTTCCTCACCAAATATTCTTACTTTTTTAGCACCATCGCGAATGCGTCGTCCCAGCGTCCCTTCCGCTTGGTAACCCACAAAAAGAACGGTAGATTCCTTGCGCCAAAGGTTGTGCCTCAAGTGATGCTTTATCCGCCCGGCTTCTGCCATTCCACTGGCTGAGATAATCATGGCGCCGCCGGGCTGGCGATTAATCCGCTGCGACTCCTCAGCAGTCTGTGTAAAAATAGCTTCCGGAAAGTGAAATGGATCCTGGCCTTTAAGCAGAAGCTGCCTCATTCCCAGATCGAAACACTCCGGATGCCGTGAGAAAATTTCCGTTGCGGAGATAGCCAGCGGACTGTCGATGTAAATAGGAAGATTGGGAATTTTATTTGCACTGATCAGCTTGCTCAGAAAATAGAGCATTTCCTGTGTTCGTCCAACCGCAAAGGAAGGCACGACAATATTCCCCTGACGAGAGACAGTCTCGTTAATCACGTTCTGCAGAATTTCTAACTTTTGCTCTTCTTCCTCATGATCCCTGGTGCCATAAGTCCCCTCAATAATCAAATAATCGGCTTCCTCAATCACATCAGGGTCACGAATAATAGGCTGCTTAGATTTGCCTAAGTCTCCTGAAAATACCAACTTTACCTGAGTGCCGTTTTCAGTAATCGTAATTTCTGTTATAGCAGAACCTAAAATATGTCCTGCGTCAAAAAACTTTACTACAATTTCCTCAGACAAACGACACGGCTCATAATAGTCAATTGCAGTAAAATATCTTAACGCCTCTTCCGCATCTTCCACAGTATAAAGAGGCTCAACCTCAGGTCGGCCGGCTCTTCTATTTTTTTTATTCAGCCATTCTGCTTCAATCACATGAATATGAGCGCTATCCGGCAACATTATTTTGCTCAAATCTGCTGTGGCCAAGGTAGCCAACACTTTGCCGCGGAAACCATCTTTCACTAATCGCGGCAACAATCCGGAATGATCAATATGGGCATGAGAAAGAATAATAAAATCAATTTCAGTCGGATTATACGCATATTCGCTATAGTTTCTGGCGCGCAACCGCCGTCCTCCCTGAAACAGTCCGCAATCGAGCAAAATTTTTTTTCCCGCGGCTTCCAACAAGATAGAGGAACCGGTCACCGTTCTGGCTCCGCCGCAAAATGTCAGCTTCATGCTCTTATTTTCCTCCCTGTTACACTGATTTTAAGGCGCTTCGCCATTTAATTTGCCGCATGACGGCTAGTCTTTTACCATTCTTTTTATTTTTGCTAATTCCTGCAAGAAATGGTTAAATGCCTGGTTTTTCACTTCGGAAACAATCTTTTCCTTGGCTATTATATCACTTGTGGTCGGCATTTATAATTGTATACTAACTGCCTGACATAAAAGTAATTATTGGCAATCAAAGTTATCTTCGCACAAAAACTTAGATTTGTTCCAGCATGAATGGCGCTTTAAGTGCACACACTATAGTCAGTTCAGAAAAAAAGGTGGTGAAAAAGGCGTGGATAAAGACAGAAAGAATAAAAAGGAACTAAAAAACAAAAACAGTAAGCTTACGCAAAACTGCAACATCAGCAAGGTTACAGACAGTGTGGAATTTGCTAATGAACCTTTTAATGATGCCAATAAAAAGAAATGTGCTCGGGATGAAAACAAAAAATAATAATGGTTGCTAAGCCAAAAGCGGAACGACTTCGTTCCGCTTTTGGCAATTAAAGTACTACATGCGTATCAGCGGTAATGCTGATTTTTCTCGGCGCCTCTTTTAGCACCTGCCAAGTATTTTCAATCCCTACCACTCCCTTATCAGGAAACGTAAACTTCGGTTCGACAGCAACAACCATATTTTCAGACAACAAATGCTGAGAACCTTTAGATAAAATGGGAAATTCATCAAATTCAAGTCCCAAGCCATGACCGACATATTTGACTTGCGTATCGCCAACGCCCATAAAATTGTCCGCCAGAGCAAAGTTTTTTGCTACACGCAGCGCCTCAAGATAGATTTCCCCGCCCGTAACTCCTGGTTTTAATAAAGCTGACACTGCTTCCTGAACAGCCAAAGCAGCTTCAAACGCTAAGCTTAGTTGACGATCTAAGGAACCGATGGAATATAGACGTGTCTGGTCAACGCCATAGCCATGATAAACACCGCAATAGTCTACAGTTACCGGTTCACCACTCCTGATTAGTTTATGACCTGCACCCTGTGAAGCAGCCACGGAGACACCCATGCCCCCGGTGGGACTGTCAAGAAAGCCGGCAACGGCTCCCGCTTGACCGCTAAGCAAATGACCATAAAACATTTCCTGCCTAAATCCACGCATCCTGGTAAAACCCTGATGCCCGAGTTTCCTTAGAATTGCCTCACATTCGGCCGCCAGTTCCAGCTCTTCTAGGCCATCATAAAGCATTGCCGGTACTTGGGTATGGAGCAAGTCCACCTGCTTTGCTGCCTGAAATAACTGTTCCAACTCATAAGCCGATTTTACCTGCCTCACTTCACGGACTGTCTTGCTTAAATCAGTTAGTTCTACACCGGAAAAAGCTTCCTGCAAACGAAAGTAAATAGAGGCAGGAAGCACGTCTAATTCCAGACCAAGACGCCAAGGCAAATAACCGGCTTCCGCCAGCAGTGCCGGCAATCCGGAAAAGCCGCTCAGCGCGAGCAGCGCAACTCCAGCCTCCTGCTTGCCCCGCTCCATATTTTTGCGGATCAAACCGTAAACTTCTCCTTCGGCCGGGACATACGCATACTGACACTGCAATGTGCCCGTATAGTAATATAATGACATACTCTGCGCCAACAGAGCTCCGTCCAACTCTTGCTGCCGCAATCTTTCTTGCAGCACATTTTTGCGGCGAAGCAATTCTTCCTTTGGAACCATAAAAACAACCCTCCTTTTCTTTGGAAACCTCTAAAAAATTTGCTCCCTGCCAAAAGTAAATCTGCCTAACGCCGGGAATCACCGCCATTAAAAATCGCCGACAAAAATGAGGACAGTTTAACCCGTCCTCCAAACAAACATATCATCAAATTTTCGGCGTAGTTTATTGACCTCTAGACGCCAAAGTATTCTTGTATCTTTTTTTGTAATTGCTCTTTTGAAACAAAGCCTACCTGATTACCAAGCGATTGTCCGCTTCTGAAAAACATTAAAGTGGGAATGCTCATAATCTTATAGTTGCCGGCGGTAGTCCGATTCTTATCGACGTTCACCTTGACAACTTTCACTTTTCCCTCCAACTCACGCGCTACCTCTTCCAGTACGGGAGCCATCATGCGACAAGGACCGCACCAAGCTGCCCAAAAATCGACTACCACCGGAACAGTCGACTTTAATACCTCATCTGCAAAATTAGCATCGCCGATTTCCAAAACATAGTCACTCATTTTTTGTCCTCCTTTGCTTAATTTTCATCAAAATATCTTGCTGCAGCCACAGCCGCAATTGCACCGTCAGACACTGCAGTTACAACCTGCCGCAGTTTCTTTGCCCGAATGTCGCCGGCCGCAAAAACTCCGGGCACAGAAGTCTTCATCTCATCATTAGTAATAATATATCCATCTGCATTCTGTTCAAGCTGACCTGCCAAAAATTCTGTGTTTGGCACAAGACCTACATACATAAAAATCCCGTCTACCTGCAAGTCCCATTTTTTGTTCTGCGCTTGATTATACAGAGTTACGCTCTCCACGCGTTCTGTTCCGTTGATTTTTTGCACTTCTGTATTCAAAATAAGCTCAATTTTTGGATTCGAGCGCACCCTTTCTTGTAAGAGGCCAATTGCTCGCAACTCTTGTCTGCGATGTACCAAATAAACCTTATTTGCAAACTTAGTGAGCACCAGAGCCTCTTCTAAAGCTGAATCGCCGCCGCCCACCACCAACACATCCCGGTCGGTGAAAAAAGCGCCGTCGCAAGTAACGCAATAGGAAACTCCTCTGCCCTTTAACTCCTTTTCCCCCGGCACATTCAACGGCCGAGAACGTGTTCCTGTAGT
Source organism: Clostridium sp. (assembly GCA_018335695.1). Lineage (GTDB taxonomy): Bacteria > Bacillota > Dethiobacteria > Dethiobacterales > Dethiobacteraceae > GPS1B09. The sequence goes on along the minus strand of JAGXRV010000088.1, from coordinate 11,483 downwards.
CAAGAGCAACGTCCGTCCGGAAAAAGTTCCCTCGGAAGTTTTCACTTCTTTTATCTTACCGTGCAAAGAAACTGCTTCCACTGTTGCCAAGACCATTTCAGCACCAAAGTTGCGAGCTTGTTCCTCCAGAAGCTGACCGAACTCGAAGCCGCTAATCCCTCCCGGAAACCCCGGGTAGTTTTCCATCTTGTCTGTAGTAGCTATCTGTCCGCCTGAGAGCATTTGCTCGATTACTAACACTGAAAGCCGAGAACGTGAAGCATAAATGGCCGCCGTAAACCCGGCGGGGCCGCCGCCCAGCACCAACATATCATATATCCTATCCTGTCGCGTCAATCGTTTCGCCTCCTGCAACTTTAAGGTGCATCTTTATTCTAACAGATGCTCCTTCAGCGCGCAATGCGACTTTCTCTTTCCAGACGATTATCGCAATTTTAATGACAAATCCAACGCGCGGCAACTGTGCGTTAGATAACCAAGCGAAATTAAATCTACTCCTGTTTCCGCTATTTCACGCAGTCTTTCGGCGGCAATACCGCCTGATGCTTCCAGCAGTGCGCGCCTCTCCACCAGTAAAACTGCCTCCCGCATTACCGGTACCGTCATGTTGTCCAGCATGATAATCTCCACTCCGCAAGCGAGCGCTTCCCGAACATCGTCCAAATTGGCCGCCTCAACTTCAATTTTTAAGGCAAAACCGGTTTGTGCTCTTACTCTGGACACTGCTTCGTTGATTGAGCCGGCTCCTTTGATATGGTTATCTTTAATCATCACCATATCTGCCAAATTAAAACGGTGATTCTCGCCACCGCCAATGCGTACAGCATACTTTTCCAACACCCGCCATCCAGGCGTAGTCTTACGTGTATCCACAATTTTAGCGGCAGTCCCAGCCACTGCTTTTACTGCCGCCCCGGTCAATGTGGCAATCCCCGACATTCGCTGCATAAAATTTAAAGCAGTCCGTTCACCCTTTAGGATTGAGGCGATTCGACCGCTCACTATTGCCAAACGCTGACCAGCCGCAACTTGACTGCCGTCAGCACAAAAAAGTTCACATTCCACGGCTTCGTCCAGTTGAGCAAACACTTCCAAAAACAGAGGCAAGCCGGCCACGATTCCCGCTTCCTTTGCCAACAATTCCGCATAGCCTGTTTCTTTATAAAAAATGCTGTCTGTTGTTCTGTCGCCGTAAAGCAGATCTTCTGCCAGGGCGGCGCCAACCAGCCGCCTATACTGCAATGGGTGCACGAAGTCCGTCCTCCTTTGCAGTCAGCAAATTTCTTCCGTACGCCTGATCGGGATTGGGGTAGTCGGTACGATAATGCCCCCCCCTGCTTTCTTTGCGCCAAAGCGCTCCGGAGACGATTAACTGAGCCACAGTCAGCAAATTGACGGTTTCCCAAAGCCTTTGCTGCGTTCCGCCTGCAGGCAATTCCCTAGCCAAACTTTCCAGTTCAGATTGTAAACCGCTAAGCGCTTGTCCATCCCTGATCAAACCCGCATCTTCGAACATCCGCTTGCGAATCTGCAGCCTGATTTTTTCCGCCTCTGCCAAACGACCGATTGCGATATGTTGCTCCTTTACGGTTGGCAGGTAGACTGAAGGTGATTTTCCGTTTTTCTCTATAGTTTTCACAGCCCGGTCAGCAAAAACAAGCCCTTCCAAAAGAGAGTTGCTTGCCAACCTGTTTGCTCCGTGAACACCGCTGCAAGCAACTTCACCGCAAGCAAATAAGCCCGGCAAGCTAGCTTCGCCGTTTAGACCTGTGGCAATTCCGCCCATAGCATAATGTGCGGCCGGAGAAATCGGCAGCCAGTCTTTGGCCAAATCCAGTCCACGTTCTCTTGCTTTTTCATAAATTGTCGGAAATCTCTTTTGCAAAAAGGCTCGCCCGTGATGTGTAATGTCAAGCCAAACGGGAAAGCCGCCCTGTTTTTTCATCTGCGCCAATATAGCGCGCGCCACCACATCACGCGGGCCCAGTTCGGCCAAGGGGTGATAGCTGTCCATAAACCTTTTTCCCTGTTTGTTGCGCAATACAGCTCCCTCACCGCGCACCGCTTCGGAGATTAAGAATGTCTCCTGCTCGCTTTGCCCCTGGAAGACTGTTGGGTGAAACTGCACAAACTCCAAGTCTGCCATCCTAGCACCGGCTCGGTAAGCCATAGCCACGCCGTCTCCGGTGGCGACAAGCGGATTTGTCGTTCTGGAGAACACCTGCCCTAACCCGCCGGTAGCCAATATCACCGAACCGGCGTAAAGCATCTCACCGTTTAGTGTACGTACACCGCAGACGGCTCCGTCCCGCACGAGTAAATCACTGACAAAAATGTGCTCACGCACAGTCAAATTGGAGCAGGACAATAGTTGCTCCTGTAATGTTTGCTGGATTAGACGCCCAGTCGCGTCTCCGCCGCAATGAAGCACCCTGTTTTTATGATGCGCGCCTTCCTTGGTCAAAGCCAATTGTTCACCATCAAAATCGAAAGGGGTTCCCAATGAGAGTAACTCCTGAATTAAGCGTGGCCCTTCCTCCACCAAAATTGCCACAGCCTGCGGATTACATGCCCCTGCACCTGCCGCCAATGTATCTGCCAGATGCTCCTTTGGGCTGTCATCTTCTCCAATAGCAGCCGCAATCCCGCCTTGAGCCAACCAAGTGTTTGTGTCTGAAAGCATCCCCTTAGTCAAAAGGCAAACCCGGGCAAACTTTGCTGCCTTCCGCGCAGCAAAGAGGCCGGCAATCCCGCTGCCAACCACCAACACATCAAATTCAGACCGCTTACTATCAATCCTGCTTCCCATAACGTCACCCTCAACTCACAGCCAGCATCCGCTCAAGAGCATGGCGCGCTCCCTCGCGTACACCAGCGGAAACTGTAATGACAGGCTGCATAGTCTCCAGCGCCGTCACCACTTTTTCCAAAGTAGTATATTTCATATTGGGACAAATAAGCCCCTGATGAAGCAAGTAGAATTCTTTCTCGGGATTCTCTTTTTGCAGTCGATGGATAAGCCCCATTTCCGTACCAATGATCAGCTTGTTCTCCCGAGAATTGCGGGCAAAATCCAATATCCCCCCGGTGGAAAAAGCATAATCTGCCGCTTTCACCACTTCCGGACGACATTCCGGATGAACTACCACAACCGCATCAGGATGTTTTTCCCGCGCCAGCGCCACATCAGCCGCCCGCACACGATGGTGTGTTATGCAATAGCCTTCCCAGAGGATGACCCGCTTGTCAGTTCTGTCAGCCACAAAACTGCCTAGATTCATGTCGGGAACAAACAGAATTTCAGCCGCAGCTAAAGAATTGACCACAGCCACAGCATTCGACGAAGTAACGCAAATATCGCTCTCTGCTTTCACTGCAGCCGAAGTGTTAACATATGCAACTACAGTTGCTTCCGGATGTTCCTTCTTTTTTTCGCGCAACGCTTCCGCCGTAATCATTTCCGCCATGGGACAACCGGCTAAAATTTCCGGCAATAAGACTGTCTTTTCCGGAGCCAAGACGGCTGCTCCTTCCGCCATGAAATGGACGCCGCAGAAAACAATCACATCAGCATCTGTCTTGGCGGCTATCCGGCTCAAACCAAACGAATCACCAACATAATCGGCCGCATCCTGCACTTCGCCGATTTGATAATTATGCGCCAGGATAATGGCGTTTCTCTGCATCTTCAATTCTTGGAGCCTTTCCAACAACTGCATCTTTTGCTCCTGCATAAAAAACATCCTCTCCCGTATTTGCCCTTCATTATGCCATGGTGTACCTGTCTTGTCAACTGTCAATACAAGTTAACTGAGCAGAAATCCTTTATTTGAAAGTGCTTCGATTATTTCATTAAGCACAGCCTGTTCCGCCGCTTCAATAGTATGCAAATGAACGCCGCCGGTCAGAGCAGACAATGGTCTTGCCGCGCTTTTGCCAAGCTGCGCCAAGAAAAGAGCTAAATCGCGACGGTTGGCAATCAATAAATTTCCCCGTAATTCACCGTAGACCGGATGTTCTACAATCACGTCCAACATCTTTCCGCCATGGTCAACAATAATACCGATTTCTTCCTCAATTTGTCCTCCGTCATGACAACAGGCAATTACTGCCTGCACGCTCCCGCAACCAGCGTCAGCATTTAATAAATACCCCTGTGGCGTGGCAAAAATCTGTGCGCCGCCTGCTCTTAGAATGGCAATATCCTGGACAATCACCTGCCGGCTCACAGCAAGCTGCCGCGCTAAACATGTGCCCGTCACTGCTCCGGCAGCATCTTTTAAGCATGAGATAAGTTTGTCGCGCCTTTCGCCAGTATTGATAGCAAACACCCCATTTCATTTCACGCTGCTAAACTAAAAACGACCGCCAATCGCAGCGGCCGCCTCAGTCTTTACTTAAAGCTAACTATGAGCAGCTTCTCCGCCAAGATAAGCATTTTTAATTTCTTCACTTGCCAGCAGCTCTTGCACTGACCCTTGCATAACAATTTTGCCGGTTTCCAAGACATACCCACGGTGAGCGATGGAAAGTGCCATATTGGCATTCTGTTCAATCAGCAAAATAGTTGTTCCTTCTCTATGGATCTCTGAAATGATCGAGAAAATTTGCCGAACTAAAATCGGCGCCAATCCCATCGAGGGTTCGTCCAACATCATCAGCTTCGGTTTAGACATCAGCGCACGCCCCATAGCCAACATTTGCTGCTCGCCGCCGGAGAGTGTGCCGGCAATCTGGCTGCGCCGTTCATAAAGACGCGGGAAATGTTCAAATACCCGCTTGAGGCTGTCTGCTTTCGCTTTTCTATCTTTAGAGAGGTACGCTCCCAACTCCAGGTTTTCAGTGACAGACATATTTGTAAAAACACGGCGTCCCTCAGGGACTTGTGAGATACCGATTTTAACTATATCATGCGCTTGTTGGGAGGTAATATCTCTGCCAAGATACTCAATTTTCCCTTCCCTGGCCTTCTCCAACCCGGAAATGGTTCGCAAAATCGACGTCTTTCCAGCTCCATTCGCACCGATTAGCGTTACAATCTCGCCTTGAGACACTTCAAGAGAAACACCCTTAATAGCATGAATCGCATCATAGAAAACATGGAGATTCTCAATTTTAAGCATGGGCCAGCTCCTCCCCAAGGTAGGCCTCAATAACTTTGGGATTGCGACGAATTTCCGCCGGTGTGCCATGGGCAATAATTTTCCCGTAATCCAAAACGTAAATCCGTTCACACACACCCATCACCAGCGCCATATCATGCTCAATCAACAGAATAGTCAGGGAAAACTGTTTGCGAATAAAGTTAATTAAATCCATCAACTGTTGTGTTTCCTGAGGATTCATCCCGGCGGCAGGCTCGTCCAATAATAACAGTTTAGGATTGGTAGCCAGTGCACGCGCGATCTCCAAGCGCCGCTGCTCTCCGTACGGCAAGTTTTTTGCCTTCTCCGCTTTTTTTGCATCAAGGCCAAAAATTTTCAACAGCCCGAGCGCTTTCTCTTCGATCTCCACTTCTTCAACCTGATACCTGGCAGTATGAAGGAATGCAGCTAAAAGGCCATATTTAACGTTCTGATGATAAGCAATTTTCACATTATCCAGAACTGACAGCTCTTTAAACAAACGTATATTTTGGAAGGTGCGGGCAATGCCTCTTCTCGTGATTTGATAGGGCTGCAACGCTTTTACCGCCGAGCAAAGCTGCTCATCACAAAATGCGATTGTTCCTTCACTGGGCTGGTAAACGCCGGTAAGCATGTTAAACGCCGTCGTTTTGCCGGCGCCGTTTGGGCCAATCAAACCCACCAGCTCCCCCTCTTCCAAAGAAATATTGAACTTGCTGACTGCAGTCAACCCACCAAAGCGGATAGTCAGATTTACAGTTTCTAGCACAGCCATCTTAGCGCCTCCTATTCAGCAGCCGACGTGATGCCGTCTTTCTTTTTACGCTGCCAGCGTGCCTGTAAGCTTCTAAAACCCTCTTTAAGCAATTTGTAGGACAACTCTTGAGTACCAAGCAACCCTTTCGGGCGGAAAAGCATAATAAAAATCAGCAGTAACGAATAGAGAATCATGCGGTAAGCTCTAAAGGCTCGGAGAGCTTCAGCCGCAAAAGTCAGAAAAATAGCGGCGCCGATAGAGCCGGTGATACTTCCCAATCCACCAAGCACCACCATCAACAACAGTTCAATTGAAAGGATAAAGGTAAAAGAGGCAGGCGTGACCATCTGCGTCAAATGAGCCATCATAGAACCGGCTGTACCGGCAAAAAAAGAGGCAAGCACAAAAGCAATAACCTTATAGCGGGTGGTAGGCACACCCATGGTTTCCGCCGCAATTTCATCCTCCCTGATCGAAATACAGGCTCTGCCATGGGAAGATTGGATAAAGTTACGGATGATAGTAATCGTAATTATTGAGAGCAAAAAAGCCGCAAAAAAATTGGTATGCCTAGCAAGACCGAAGTAACCGCTTGCTCCGCCGACAAAATCCCAATTCAGCAGAAGAATACGGATAATTTCACCAAAGCCGAGGGTAACAATCGCCAAATAATCGCCCCGCAAGCGCAGAGATGGCAAGCCTACCATGAAGCCGACAAAAGCGGCCATCATCCCACCCAGCAAGGTGGCCAAAACAAAACGAACATTTCCGGTGAAAAATGCCGGAAGAATCAATTCAGGGTTTTTAGTGATGATGGCTGAGGTATATGCGCCTACTGCCATAAAACCGGCATGCCCCAAAGAGAACTGACCGCAAATACCATTAATCAAATTCAAGCTGACGGCTCCGACCACAAAAATAGCCATAACCGTCATGACGTGGGCATAATAGCGGTTAATCATCCCTGCATCGATCGCCATTTGAACGGCATATCCAACTGCCAGAACAAGCACTAACTGAAAAATAGCACTAAAACGTTTAAACATTGATTACACCTTCTCCCTGACATTTTTGCCAAAGAGGCCGGTTGGCTTAACTAACAGCATGATAATTAGCGCAGCAAAAGCGACCGCATCGCGGAACATAGAGCCTCCGGCAGCACTGACGGCTGATTCGGTTACCCCAAGCAACAGGCCGCCGACCATCGCGCCGGGGATTATACCGATCCCGCCTAATACGGCTGCAACAAAGGCTTTTAGACCGGGAAGGAGGCCCATCTGGTAAACAACAATCCCATAGTTTAAAGCAAAAAGTACACCTGCTGCAGCAGCAAGACTTGAACCTAAAGCGAATGTGAATGAAATAGTTTTATCCACATTTATTCCCATTAAGCGTGCCGCATCTTTGTCTAAGGAGACGGCCCGCATTGCTTTCCCCATTATGGTTTTATGCACAATAAACTGTAGGGCAATCATCAAAAAAACTGCGACAGCCAAAGTCAAAATTCGATCATTAGAAATATTCACGTTTTCCATTAACTGAAATCTTTGCAAGGGAAACACCTGAGGAAAACCTTTTGCTGAGGCTCCAATCCAACTGTGTGCCAGCGCCAGATTTTGAAAAAGCATCGACAAGCCTACAGCCGTCATTAACGCAGCTACCCGATGCGCATTGCGCAAAGGTTTATACGCCAAGCGCTCCATCAAAATACCGAGAATCGCACAAAAAATCATCGCGGTAAACATCGCCGGGAAAAAGCTCATGCCTAGTTTAGTAATAGCAAAAAAGCCGACGAAAGCGCCGATCATAAATATTTCGCCATGGGCAAAGTTAATCAGTTTGATAATACCGTAAACCATCGTATAGCCAAGCGCTATCAGCGCGTATACGCTGCCTAGGGAGATACCGTTAATCAGTTGCTGTAAAATCTGCTGGGTTATGGTCAAAACTATTCACTCCTCGATTAATAAGCCTCAAAATGGGGGGTGCGCTCCCGCGCCCCCCCCATTTGAGCACCCATAATGTCTTCTACGGATTGACAGTAGCTTTATAAACTTGCCTGCCGTCCCTGATTTCGATAATTACTGCACTCTTAACCGGATTGCGATTTTCATCAAAAGTCACATTGCCGCTTACACCAGTAAAGTTTATCGCAGCCAATGCATCACGGATGGCAACGCCATCTACAGAACCGGCTTCTTCAATGGCTTGCGCCAACATATAAGCAGCATCATAGGCTAACGCGGCAAGCGCATCGGGAACTGCGTTAAACTTGGCTTGGTAGGCGGCAAGAAATGCTTCAACTTCGGGCGTACCGGCATCCGGGGAGTAATGGTTCGAGAAGAAACCGCCGTTAGCGGCATCCCCCGCCAGTTCAAACAGTTTATCTGAGTCCCAACCATCTCCGCCCAAAAATACCGCGTCGATTTCAAGTTCCTGAGCCTGACGCAGGATGGGTCCGACAGTGCCGTAGTAAGCAGGCACAAAAACAACGGCGGGGTTAGCAGCCTTCACACGTGTGAGAATGGCAGAGAAATCAGTATCTGTACTTTTGTAACCTTCTTCAGCAACAATTGTACCGCCGCCCGCTTCAAAAGCTTTCTTAAAGTAAGCAGCCAAACCTTTGGAATAATCACTATCTTGCTCGACGAGCATAGCTGCTGTCGTAACTCCCAGAGTTTCTAAAGCGAACTTTGCCATTACTTGTCCCTGGAAAGGGTCAATAAAACATGCACGGAAAATGAAATCGCCTACTTGGGTTACTCGGGGATTGGTAGATGTGGGGGAGAGCATGGGAATTCCAGCTTCTTGGGCAATCGGAGCGCCGGCTAAAGAATGACTGCTGGCGACAGAGCCTAAAATGGCCACAACCTCATCCTGAGTAATCAGCTTCTGGAATGCCGTCGCGGTTTCCTCAGTTTTGCTCTGGTTGTCTTCATTAATAAGAACAAGCTTTCTGCCGCCAAGCACACCGCCGGCGTTATTAATTTCTTCAAATGCTAACTGCGTACCGTTCAACGAAGACTGACCGAAAGTAGCTATAGCACCGGTAATAGGAAACACAGAACCGATTTTGATCTCCTCCGGTGCGGCAGGCGCAGCCGGTGCTTGTGGTTGGTTGCCGCCGCAGCCGGTCAAAGCCAACGAAAGCACCATGGTAACAACTAAAACAAGGCTTAACTTTCTTTTCATCTTTTCCCCTCCATTTTCTTTTTTGTGAAGCAGCTTCCACTAAGTAACGCGCGTCACAAAGTCGAAAACTCTACAACACGCGTAACTATTATAGTCTGAATATTTTCGCTCTGTCAATCACTAATTTATTCTTTGGTTTCCGGTTATTCCTCTAATACTGTTGGCAACGGTTGGCAAACAAAGAAAATGGCCATTTTCTGTTTTACTTTTTATTTCTATAGTGTATAATTTTATTAACTGCCTTAAAGACGGTTTACTTTTATTTGAGAGGATTGTGATTCGTTTGTTGCCTCAGCTGACTATTGAGAATATAAAAGCAAAACTTCCCATTATTCAGGGCGGTATGGCTGTGCGAGTTTCCACAGCCACCTTGGCTGCGGCAGTTGCAAATGAGGGCGGCATAGGCACGATTGCCGGCACAGGGCTTGCTGTGCAGGCTCTGCAGGAAGAAATCAGAAAAGCTCGCCGTTTAACGGCGGGCATAATCGGCGTAAACGTACTTTTTGCCGCATCCCAGTTTGCTCAACTGGTAAAGGCAGCGATGAGAGAAAAGGTCGATTTCATCGTTTCCGGCGCCGGTTTCTCGCGTGATATTTTTACTTGGGGAAAAGAAATGAATATCCCTGTTCTTTCCATGGTGTCCTCAGCCAGGGTTGCTAAACTGGCTGAAAAAATGGGTGCTGCCGCGGTGATCGCCGAAGGGAAAGAAGCCGGTGGACATTTAGGGACGGACAGATCTGTTTATGACCTTTTAAAGGAAATTGTCGGCACCGTCCGTATTCCCGTCATTGCTGCAGGCGGCATTATGGACGGCTACGATATTGCCCGCGCACTAAAAGCCGGCGCAGACGGCGTGCAGATGGCCACTCGTTTTGTAGCAAGCGATGAGTGCGAGGCCAGCCCTAAATTTAAAGAGCTTTATTTGAACAGCGCCCCGGAAGATTCAGTGCTGATTGACAGTCCGGTCGGCCTGCCGGGGCGGGCTATTCGCAATGCTTTAACTGAACGTTTGAAGGCAGGAAAACTTCTGGGTGTGCAAAAGTGTAACTCTTGCCTAAAACATTGTTCTCACAGTTTCTGCATCTTAGAGGCTCTTGAAAAAGCTGTGGACGGAGACGTTGAAAACGGTCTGGTTTTTTCCGGCGAGTTCTTTCATCGCATTAAAGAAATCAGCCCGGTCAAAAAAATCATCGCGCAACTAGTGGAAGAGTACGAACGACACAGCAAACCGGCTAATCTTCCTTTTGCGCTGTGAGACTTCACAACACCTAATTTCCGGGTCAGCACATTTTGTAGCATTCGCCGCAACCTACCGGTTAACAGCCAACTTCATAAAGTGTTTTTTGCCTAAAGTTCAAATAAAGCCTTGCAGATTGACTGCAAGGCTTTATTTGGCTCCCCGAGTAGGATTCGAACCTCGGCCTAACCCAGTGAGTGCAACGAACGGAGTTACAGTAGCTAACTTCACCGAAGAACAGAATCTCTTCATAGCACTTAATTCCGGGTCAGCACATTTTGTAGCATTCGCCGCAACCTACCGGTTAACAGCCAACTTCATAAAGTGTTTTTGCCTAAAGTCCAAATAAAGCCTTGCAGATTGACTGCAAGGCTTTATTTGGCTCCCCGAGTAGGATTCGAACCTACAACCTACCGGTTAACAGCCGGTTGCTCTACCATTGAGCTATCGAGGAAAAACAGCCGAACCCAAGGGCTCAAAGCTTCCTCGGATCCGGGGGTTAAAAATTGGTCTGGTAAAGCACTAGAATAAATAAGGGGAAACAAAATGCACTAGTAATAAATAACTGGTAAGTATAAAAATTAGTCTGGCGGAGACCTACTCTCGGCCTAACCCAGCGAAGCGGAGTTACAGTAGCCAACATCGCCGAAGAACAGAATCTCTTCATAGCAGCCATCTCCGGGTCAGCACATTTTGTAGCATTCGCCGCCAGGGATCGGTCCCTGGGAGAGTGACGAAGGGGAAACAAAATGCACTAGTAATAAACAACTGACAAATATAAAAATTAGTCTGGCGGAGACCTACTCTCCCAGGGACCAACGTCCCAAGTACCATCGGCGCAGGAGGGCTTAACGGCCGTGTTCGGAATGGGAACGGGTGTGACCCCTCCGCCATTTCCGCCAGAAAGTTCTCTCAAAACTGCACAGCGATCTGCAAAAAGTATCATTTCGTAAGGTCAAGCCCTCGACCTATTAGTACCGGTAAGCTTTGACATTACTGTCTTTACACACCCGGCCTATCAACCAGATCTTCTCTCTGGGGTCTTACCTCGTTTTCCGAGCGGGAGAACTTATCTTAAAGGGGGCTTCGCGCTTAGATGCTTTCAGCGCTTATCCCGTCCAGACATAGCTACCCAGCAGTGCCCTTGGCAGAACAACTGGTACACCAGAGG
>JAGXRV010000087.1 GCA_018335695.1 Clostridium sp. | reverse complement strand
GAGAATATAGCTGACCTGCAAAGCTTGGAGGTGTTTGCGCCAAACGGTATGCGTGTCCCGCTAGGGGAGGTTGCCGAATTTAGTCAGGCACTGGGAGCAGTAAGTATCGCCAGAAATGACCAGGTGCGGAGCGCAAACGTTACGGCTCAGTTATCCGGACGTTCGCTTGGTCCTGTGGTGGCCGATATTAACAGGGAACTTGCGCAGTTAAGTTTGCCAAGTGGCTACTCTGTAGAATTTGTGGGCGAGCAGCAGCAGATGGCCGAGTCTTTCGCTTCGCTGGGGATGGCGCTGCTGCTGGCAATCTTACTGGTTTATATGATTATGGCGGCGCAGTTTGAGTCTTTGCTTCATCCGTTTATTATTATGTTTGCTCTGCCGCCCACATTTGTGGGTGTGGTGCTGTCTCTTGCTCTCACCGGGCGGACATTAAACGTGCCGGCGTTTATCGGGGTAATTATGTTGGCGGGGATTGTAGTTAACAACGCCATTGTATTAGTCGATTATATCAATAAACTGCGGGAGCGTGGAAATTCGTGCCGGGAAGCTATTCTGCTGGCTGGACCGGTGCGCCTAAGGCCGATCTTAATGACTACGCTTACTACGGTGTTGGGTATGCTGCCGATGGCGCTTGGGCAGGGTGCCGGGGCCGAAACGCAAGCACCACTTGCTACGGCAGTTATCGGCGGGCTGTCATTCTCAACACTGCTGACGCTGCTGGTGGTGCCTGTGATTTATAGTATTCTGGATGATTTGGGCGAACGCTTGCGTGGCAGACAGCGCAAAACAGTGATGGGGGAGGCGGGATTATGAGGGTGAAGCACTTGTTAGCAAAAAATGTAAGGATAGTGACAGTTGTGGTAGCTATGCTGCTTGTTGTCGGCAGCGTTGTCTTAGCGGCGGGAGAGGAGATCCTTTTAAAGCAGGCAATCGAATCTGCTTTAAGAGATAATCCGGCGGCACGCTTAGCGGAGGTGCGGGCGGATCGGGCGCGTGTCGGGGCGGAGCAGTTGCGCCAAAGGGTGGACGGTGCCGTTTATACCTTGATTACTACCGGCATACTGCCGCCCGAGCAGATGTCTCTGGTTTATATGGGGCCTGTACAGGCAGAGCAGTTAGAAAATCTGGCTCCGCGTAGAAAGCAGGCTGAGCGAAATTTACTAATGCTTGAGGTGCGAAGAAATTATCTTGAACTTTACCGCTCTTTTGATCGCTTGAAGTTGGCCGGGCAGGCAGAGAGGCGGGCAAGAGAACAACAAAGGCTTGCGGAAGTAGCTTTTCGGGCGGGCACAGTTGCCAGAAGTGATACCTTAACAGCACAGGCAAGCGTGGCAGCGGCGCAGGCACGGGTTTTTGCTGCTGAAAGTGAGGTGCAGGTTGCGCGGGCAGCACTAAACAAATCTCTCGGCAGGTCGCTGACAGCAGCAATAGAGCTGCCGCCGGGGGGGTTTAGCTTGCCGGAGCAGGAAACTCTTGACTTGGATAAAGGACTGGCCGGGGTGGAAGCCGGGCGACTGGAAGTAATTTCAGCCAGAGAAACACTGCGTCTCAAAGAAAGGGAGCTTGAATACGGCCGGCACATTCTTGATGATGCTGGTCAGCGTGAAGCGGTGCTTGCTGCGGAGGAAGCGCGTCTGCAACTTAGGATGGCGGCAGAGGCAGCCCGCTTGGAAGTATTTCAATTGTATCACCGCTTGGCAGGCTTAGAAAAACAGTTGAATGCTCTGGAACAAGGCGTTGGTGCAGCAAGCGATGCTCATCGATTGGCAATTTTGCGTTACCAAGCGGGGGTAGGAACACAGTTTGAGGTGACTGCTGCCGAGGATGCCTTAGCTGAGCGGGAGTTAGATTTGCTGCATGCCCGTTATGAGGGCTATCTTGGTTATCTTAGCTGGCGGTTGGCAACCGGCCAGTCGCTGGAATGAAGGTGCAATGATGCAAGAAATAGCTGAAAAGAAAAGCCGCATTTTGTTGGCGGCAATGGATATTTTTGGTGAGCGTCCTTACGACCTGGTAAAAATAGAAGATATTGCCGAGCGGGCAGGCGTAGGCAAGGGGACGATCTATGAATATTTTGTCAGTAAAGAAGAGCTGTTTGCCGCTATTTTAGGGGCAGGCTTTAATGAATATTTTATGGCTCTGGTCGCAGCGGCAGTACCCTCTTTATCGGCTACCGCAAAGCTGCAGGCTGTATTTGGGCGACACTTGTCATTTATTAGTCAGCATGCTCCGGCAGCCCGGATTATCCTTGGCGAACGACCGGCGTCGCGTTCAGAGATGCGTGAGGCCATGATCGGTCGTTACATGCGCCTGGGACGTTTTTTGGAAGAGCTTTTGCAGGAAGGGATAGCTGCCGGGGAATTCCGTCCTGTTGATACTGCCGTTGTAGCCCAAGCCATTATCGGTATATTTTCAACATTGCTCGTCTTTGTGCTTTTTGCGGAACAGTCAACAGAAGCAATGGAAAAACGGGCGGAACAACTGCTTGATTTTTGTCTTTTAGGCTTAGCGGTCGGTGACAAGTTTTAGGCTGTCGCGGAGCAAAACAGCCACAGGAGCCAAAAACCCCTGTGGCTGTTGATTTCTTCCTGGTCGGAGCGACAGGATTTGAACCTGCGGCCTTTTGGTCCCGAAGCAAAGTTTGGCCGTTTCATCCAGTTTAGCCTAATGAAAAAAGCCTTTCTTGCGGGCTTTTTTTGTATTTAGCCTATTTTCAAGTGGGGTTTTCGTTATTGGCGTATTTTTTTGCCGGGAGCATGAAGACGGCACGAGTCTGCAGGCGGGGCCGTTATTTTGGCTCAAACCGTATTCCATTATTACCAGGAAACGGCAACGTGTGGTCGTGCTGGCCGTCCAGAATTTCACGCGGGATGCGCGTAAATGCGGCACACTTGGAGCCGATGCCGTCCGTAGGCCGCTCAAGGGACAGGTGTTTGCAGCCAGCGCACTGTTTACCGTAAATCGGATATTCAAGATAATTAACGCTTCTGTCGTCCAGAATCCAGCCGCCGCGCGAGATGGCTCCGAATGTCTCAAGAATGACCTTCCCGTCCTTATCAAGCTCCCGAATCTTGGCCCAGGTAGCCTCTTTTTTGGCCACCACGTTCCCCTTGTCGTCCATGTAAACAATATCAGAGCGCACACCGCCCGCAGGTGTCTGTCCTTTATGTGACTTATGTGTGGGCATTATGTTTTCCTCTTTTTGCTTTTTTCCTGCTTCCTTTTTAACCTTTTCCCTGGCGGAGTTTTTCCAGGCATGTAGCATTCTGGACAGCATTTGTCATGTCCATGAGTTTTCTCAGCTGTGGTTGATGGCAATGATCTATTTCGCAGTAATGGCTCTTGAGGTCAACCTCTCAACGGCAAGTAAACGACGCTTACGCGCTCATTCTGTGCTTCCTGGAGTAGGTGTTCGTACATTTGGTAACCTCTTTACTTAATTTGTTTCAAAATCAACTCGTCATGCCTAATTACTTCGGCTTCAATCCGGTCTAACTTTTCAGAATTAAGCTTTTGGCCATCGAACAGGGCGCCAAGTTTCTGGCCGTGGTCCAGTTCAATTTTAGATACAGTTCGTTCCACTGAAGCAAGCCTTTTGTCAACCGTGTCAAAACCGGTTTTCATTTCTGAGCTTACTTTTTCAATACTCCCTTTCAAGTCGATATACATTTTTTCCAGCAGATTAAGGATTTTTTCCTCGCTATTCATAAGCGACTTCCTCTCCGTGTTTGCGATAAACTCCAACAATTCCCGGTCAGTCGTCATGTCAATATTATAGCATACGCAGCTTTAAACAAAAAGCACTAATGGTTGAATAAACAAGAGCGTTATTGAATGAAATGGCGATATCGTTTAATAGAGAAGCAGATAATCAAGTAAATTTCGTTTTTGTTATATAACGGCCGATTTGGAACAGTTGCTGTAATAAGGTCTAATGTCAGAAACTTTTTCAGTTATGTTTTAGAAAAATTCAAGTTGGTTATGAGTCTGAATATGATGGATTATGTTTCCGCTCACTATACGCCACAATAGAAAAAATCAGGATATACAAAAACCACGGGAAGTTATCGAAACTCCCGTGGTTTCTACGTTCATTCCTGGTCGGAGCGACAGGATTTGAACCTGCGGCCTCTTGGTCCCGAACCAAGCGCGCTACCAAACTGCGCTACGCCCCGACGCAAAAATCATTGTAACATACCAGGGCGTGATTTGCAATACTTCCGATGAAATAAGGGGTTGTGGGATTTTCCGGCAGCGTTGAAATTTTTGCTTCAAAAACTAGTTTCCCGTCTAATCCCGCTTAACTAGCCATTTTCCAGTCTCAGCTGCAGTATAATTGCAGTAAAACTGCAGTGAAAATGCAGTATTTTGAGGATTTTGATATCAAGCTGATCAGCAATGTATATTATTTTTTTTAATCTTTGAAAAAGGATTTCTTAATTTTTTGTAGAAATCGTCTGTATATTTTATTGAGGTGGGATTCTTGAAAACTGTTATCATTAAGCTGCAAGATATGCAAGAGCTAACTGATTTGAAAAATAATATTGAAGATTTAGGAGGCGAAACTGAATATATTTCGCCTGTTTTGCCAATTATATCCGTTAGCTACAAAGTTTCTATTGATGTTGAGATTAAAAAAAGATATAATGTTAGCTACATCATTCCTGCTCCTGAGGATGGACTCTTGCTTGATGGGACGTTGTTGGGGAACGGTTCTTTACGTATTTTCCCTAACATTGATGAACATAAGCTTCGTGCCAAAAGCTTAACGGGGTGGGGTGCCACTGTTGTCATCATAGATTCGGGAATTTCAATCGACGGTGTTACCGAACATTCAGATTTTACTGGTTATGGAAGCGCCCCCGTAATTGACCATGGAGATAAAGTAGCAAGTGTTTTTAAGAAATTTGCACGTGGGGCTAAATTAATAAGCTGTAAGGCAACACATACTCACAAGGTTAAATTGTTTGACGTTCTCCGAGCTATTGATTTTGCGATAAGTAAGAATGTAAATATTATTAATCTATCTTTAGGCTTCGACATCCCCTCTTGTAGTAGTGGTCAATGCCCAATATGCGATGTTGTAGAGTATTACTCACTGAATAAAAATGTGTTATTCATAGCAGCAGCAGGCAATAAAGGTGTTGAGGGATCAGTTCAGTGTCCCGGCAATTGTCAGGAAGTAGTGACTGTGAGCGCCATAAACTCTCTTGGCACTACCGTTGCGGATTATTGCAGTAAAGGAGCACCTGGTGCAAAAAAACCGAATATAATTACAACAGGAGAAGTAATATATAATGGAATACGTGATAGTGGGACGTCATTTGCTGCTCCTGTTGTTACCGGAGTCAGTGCTACGTTAATAACACAACTGAACTATAACAATGCTTCTCTTAAATCGTTACTTTTTTCGACGGCAATTGATATGGGTTTGCCTGAGCATTATCAGGGGTTTGGGAAGCTTAATTTAGATGGAATATTGGAGGCGTTATATCATGATCAGGATAGTACTGAGAGTCAGGGACAAGAATAAAATAGAAAATTTAGAGAGATATGGTTCTATTATTTATGTTTCTCCAATACTGAATATAATTGGATTACAAACAAAAACAGATTTTCTTGCACAAATAGCTTCTGACAGCAATGTTATTTCTTTAGAGCGTGAGAGCGAGGGACGGTTGCTTCTAGTATAGCAGAAGACCTACAAGGTCTTTTTTTTTAGTGAACCAAAACGCAAGTGCTCTTGTAATCTAAGACAATACCTTGTAATCTAAGACAATACAATGTTTGAGAACACAAAAAAGGTTTCCGGCGAGATATTACATGCCAGAAACCCTTTTTTTATCGATGTCCTTTGTTTTGGCATCAGGAAAATAGTTCATCATCCCGAACCAAGCGCGCTACCAAACTGCGCTACGCCCCGATACGCAATAGATTCTAACATAGCGCGGCAGAAATAGCAATGAGTTTTTGCTTGAAGCCATTTGCGTTGTGAGCATTTTTTTAAAATACTCACGAAGTCAATGAGGTAGCAAGAGCATTTTTTCAGCGAACCTCTACCTTTATGATGACTGAGTATAGTTATTTTGCAAAGTGAACCCTTTTTTGGACAGACTTCTCCTGTGGTTGTTTAAAAGTCTAGGCGTAGTTTTTGGAATATGCAGCAGATTTGACTAAACTTCGCATTTTATCAAACTGTTTTGTTTTTGCGCGGCCAAGAGCCATTGCCAGCATTACACATAGTGCCAGACCGCAGCGGACATTCATTTTTCTCATGCCCTTAATGAAGTGGTTCTCAAAGCCAAACGATACATCCAAACGACTGTTTACACGTTCTACTGCTGTACGTTTCTTGTATTCTGTTTTCCAACTGTTGAACGAGCCAATGGTGTGAACACCCGGCGATCCTCAGCCAAAGGGATGCGGATACCCTGACTGCAGTTACAGAGATCTTGCCCCGTGCAGATGATGCCATAGTGTTTAGCGGGACAACGATATTTCAAGGTTTCTCTGTCCTTTTCAAAGCCACCATAGACCATCTCTCTTTGTTTGCCGGATGCAGGACAATAGCAATATACAGTTCCCCGGTAATCATGAACTATGTTTGTGTGTTTACCAAGCAGGCGAGTTTTTTCGCCATCCTTCCAACGGTTACGGATATCTATAACCGGTTTGATTTTATATTCGTCCCAGAGGCGCGATACCAACTTGCCGTCATCGTAGCCCCTGTCTCCCAGAAATAGTTGGCAATCCTTAATGATTTCAGGATGTACTTTTGCGATTTTGCTCAGAAGCTGATGAGCCTGCGGGGCTTCGGCACAAGAAGCTTTTGTCAGGCTAAAAGCAACTGGCAACTCATAGGTAGCGTCAATAACCAAGTGCAGCTTATAGCCAAACCAGCTTTTTGCTTTCTCCCTCCCGTTTTCCAGTTTTCCACGATATGTTTTAACTCCGAAGTTGGCATCCGTATCGCGACGCCCGTCAGCTGGCAGTTGATCTTCTTTTTTTCTGGATTTAGCATTTGTATCGATGGCTTTGCCGTCTATAGCCAATACTTCCCCAGATCCGGGAATAAGTTTTTTTAATTCGGAAACCAGAGGATTAAAGATGTCATTTGCATATTCAGGTCTTTCCAAAAGCTTTTTTAGAAACCGACTGTAAACCCAGGCAGGTGGGATGTCATTCTCAAGTCCGCACATAAAGCGCAACTGGCCGTTACGGGAAAGCTCTCTACGCAAACTTTCAATAGTCATGCTGATAAACAATACCTGCAAGCATAGAGTTCCAGACAGCCCTAACAGGATAGTCGTTGCGGCCGCGTCCACGTTCACATTCCAGCGTTTTCATCATGTCTTCATCGGGCAAGTAGTCTAGAACATGCTGAAGTCGCTCCAAATCCCCTAATTTTTCAATTTCATCCCAGCCAAAAAGTTTTTGTTGTGATATAAAGGGAAAAACTCCTCTGGTTTCTTTTTTGTAGTAAAAAAAGTATTCGCCAGAAACAGGGGGTTTTCCTTCTTATTTCTTAATATTACTCTGTTTTTCTTCTGTTTTCAGTCCTTGGGGTCAATTTTGCCAAAACCAGCGGTAGCTGACTTTAAAACCCGCATAAACATTGAATTGTACTGGGGTAAAGTTATTTTACTACAGTCTTAAAACAGCCTGTTCGTCGTTATTTCCGGACATCTTGTTATGTGAACGGCGCTATCATTTCTAATTAATCGAAGTTTTCAGAAAAATTATCAGAAAATTCAAACGAATAATTGACGAATTCGTCAGGTTTGGATATAATTCTTTTCAAGCGGCGAAAAATAGATTTGACAGCAGAGGCGTTTAGGCGTATGCGGCAACTAATAATCTGAAAATTCAGATTATTAGTTCTGAAACTTCACCAGATATTAGAAGGAGGGCTGCATCAGAAATATTGTTATTTTATTGGTGAACATTAAGTTTTATTCTGACAAAATAGAGGAGGTTTAAAAATGCAAGCAACGAAAACAATAACGGCTATTCCAACAGCAGATGCGCCTGTTCTCTCAAGGTGGAGTATTCCAATCGCAGGTCTAATGTTGACTTTAATGGGAGGCATCTCCTATGCTTGGGGCGTGTTTATCGTTCCTCTGCAGGAGAAGTTCGGCTGGGACAGGGCGGATGCGATGTTGCCGCTGTCAGTTTACTTGGTTGTATTTACTACGGTTGGCATGATCTACGGGGGGATGCTGCAGGACAAATATGGTCCCCGCAAAGTTGCCGCTACCGGAGGAGTTTTATTCTTTCTGGCCTATTTGATGGCGGCTCAAATTGGCCGCTTCCCGTATGTCTGGTGGCTGCTGTTAACGTACGGAGTTGTAGGCGGCCTTGGCTGTGCGCTTGCCTATTGCGTGGCTGTTCCTACAGCAAGGAAATGGTTCCCTGATAAAACTGCCCTTGCTGTTTCTTTGGCCGTTACCGGATTTGGTTTGGCAGCAACCATTTTTGCTCCTTGGATTACCAGGCTAATTCGTACAGTTGGTATAGAAAGCACTTTCCTGATCTTGGGCGCAGTAACATGCGTAGTTACGCTGATTTCGGCATGGATAATTAGGGTGCCGCCGGCAGGGTGGGTGCCCCAAAGCTGGGAAAGCTTGCATGTAGGCAGATCGGCAGCTATGTATGCCTCAAGAACAGAGGCTACCCTGAGCGAGGCGTTAAAGACGCCATTATTTTATCTGTTGTGGGCCGGATTTTTCGGTGTAATATTTGGCGGTCTGATGGCAATGGCGCATGTGGTGCCATATGGTGTTACCGTTCTGGGCATGGAAAGACCTGCAGCCGCTATAGCTTCTGTATTTTTCGGGCTGGCTAACGGTTTTGGCAGGCCGATTGCCGGTTTGATCGCTGAAAAAACAGGACCGGTAAAGGTAATGCTGGCAACTTACATCGTAACCGGCATAGCTTTCCTCTTGTTTAACAGTATGGCCACGACGCCTCAGATGTTATATCTTTTTGCCTTCATTTTTGGGTGGGGCTTTGCCGTTACGCTGGGACTGTTTCCGTCTCTGGCCACCATTGCCTTTGGGGTGAAGAGCCTTGGCGCAGTATATGGTGCTTTGATTACTGCCTTCGGGGCAGCCGCTTTCTTTGGGCCGATGGCTGCTGCTTGGGCGTATGATTTGCATAAAAGTTATGTTATGCCGTTTGCTTTGGCCGGAACGCTTTCATTGCTTGGCTGGTGTATCTGCTTGTTTGCTTACAAGTTAAAGTATAAGCTCCCTTAACTTTAGTCAGACTAAACTGTCAGCCTTCGAAAGAGTAAAAAGCTAGGCCTGTTAAAATCTGTAATCGCTCCACCGCCAGAAAAGCTTCACGCAAAGCCGCCTTTTCCTTCTTGTTTAAATCCTCCGGCGTGATATAGTTGTCCGGTTCTTTCCCTTTGTCTATTTGCAGCAAGTTATGTCGTATTCTTAGCGTCATTAATGTTTCGTAGGCGGATGCTAGAGCCTCAGCATCGTCGGCAGCAAAAAGCTTCTTCTTGGTAAGTAGTTCCAAACGTTTGAAAGTGTTCGTTTCCACAATTCCTTCGCGCAGTGAAAAGGCACGCAGGCAATCAACCACATGGACACAGGCCGCTGTTTTCAAATTAACCATATTGCGATGTTCTTTGGATTTTTCTGTGACAATCTGCTTAAAAAATCCCAGCGGAACGCGATCCTCCAGATCATCCATCACGAGGAAATGCAAAGCTTTAGTCGATTTTTGAAATTTGCGAACTACAAAGTTTTGCATCAGGTCACAAAGGCTTTTTTTCCCGTAGAGATGCCTGAAATCAAGGAATATTGTCATCAAGCGAATATTTTCCGGATTTAGCACGTCAACCCACTTGTTAACGGCATCGCGCCAGTCGTTAAAAGAGCGGCACCACTGAGGATTGGAGGCCATCACATTTCCCTCGCACTTTGCAAAACCGCACCTGTGCAACCCTTCGCTCACTTTTTTTCCTAATAAGATAAAATAGTTGGTCACCTGTTCTTTTCTGTCATCCGGTACATTGTCATAAATAATTCCGTTATCCTGGTCTGTTTTAACAAATTGTTCCTTTCGACCGCTGCTGCCCATGGTAATCCAACTGTAGTTGACCGGTGGCGGGCCGTGTCCTTCCCTTGCCATCTCCTGCTCGCAGGCCTCAATTATTTTGCTCGTCAGGCGGTCGAACAGCTCAGTAATTATTTGCAGGATCTCTTTGCCGGCTGCTTTTTCCATAACGAGCGCACGCAACACCCGGTCAATCTCACTGCTCGCTTTGGCTAGCCCTTCAATATTGTCTTGCGCTTCAATGCTGTTAACTATGCTCAGATCACCCATGTTGCGGGAAGTGATCAGATCACGAATGGTAACGATACCTTCCAGACGACCACCGGAAGCCACAACTAGGTGTTTAACCTTATTTCTGACCATCAACAGCAATGCTTCATAATAAAAGGCCGCCGGTTCAACCGTAAAGATGTTGGGGCTCATAATCTCGGCTGCTGTAAGTTTTTTTGAGAGATTTCCTCTGGCAAGCACTTTGTTGACCAGGTCTTTTTCAGTGATAAGGCCCAGAGGGCGGTTGTCTTCATCAATTACCACCAGTGAGGAAACGTTACGTACAGTCATTCTTTCCGCCAGCTCAGTAACTTCTTCCTTGGGCAAAGCGGTCAGAGCAGGCTTTGACATCAGGTGGCTCACACGCTTGCGCATCGATTGTTCGAGA
Source organism: Clostridium sp. (assembly GCA_018335695.1). Classification (GTDB taxonomy): domain Bacteria; phylum Bacillota; class Dethiobacteria; order Dethiobacterales; family Dethiobacteraceae; genus GPS1B09. The sequence continues at coordinate 18,893 of JAGXRV010000087.1, read as the reverse complement.
TGTTCAGCGTCACCGCGCGATTCAGCAGTCAGTGACCGGTAAAGTGAGCGCATCCTGTCTGTCAGCAAGCGGTTAAATTGGGCTAAAAAGTCAGCCTGGTGGTCAAGAATCGCATCAAAAACTCCATGGGGGACAACAAGACAGGTTAAATCCGTCAGCGCACGCACAGAGCCTGGATAAAGTTCATCCGTTAAAAAGACTGTTTCCCCGAAAAATTCTCCTTCATGACGCAAACCGGCTATTGTTTCTCGGTCGTGTTCATCCAGCACGGTTACCTCAGCGATGCCGGAGGAAACAATGAACAGTGCCTGACGTGACAGGTCTCCCTGACGGAAAACGTACGAGCCTATAGTGTAAAACTGCAATTCAATGTTTTGCGCTATCTGCGCTAATGTCAAATCATCAAGCAGGTGGAAGGGGTTTATTCTTTTGATGAGTTCCAGGGTGGCGGGCTGATTGACCTGTTGCTGAGAAGTCATCGTAACATCAACTCCTGGAGGAAATTTTTCTGAAAATTGCAACTACGACTATTTTTTGATTATACAGCAGAGGTTCTTTTTTCGCAATGACGACCCGTGCAAATGTGGCTAAAATAACTGCCAGAATTAATTGACAATTCTTTTTTCTTTTGCTATACTGATTGGTAATCGGTATAACATAATTCTAGAAGATTGTGGGAATTTTTGGAAAATTTACCTGATGAAAGGGGTGTGCAGATGAATTTCTTAGCGTATTTGATCATTTTGGCGGTGTTTTTGGGCATCTCATGGGTGATTCGGATTTTTATTTCAAAAGATGTATCAAGTCGTGTTGAAAGGAAAGTTGCGGAGGATAAAGCGGGTTTTTGCACATTCCCTCGCAAAATGGCTGATGAATAGACAAATCCTTTGAGTAAGGATCTTTGTTTTCAGGTTTAGCAAACAAGAACAGCCTCTGGGTGGAGGCTGTTTTTGTTTGCTGGATAAAAAAGCAGGAGAGTCAAAATACATTAATTTCTAGTTAATTAATTCAGGGCAGGAATATTCTAATTATCAGCGAATAGAAAGGGTTTGGAAGACAGAAATTAGCGGGAAAGGAATATATAAACCAGCCGTGCCGGGGGAACCGGCAGGAGGTTTTCTTGTAGACTACAGGAGTAAGCAGCAGACAGGAGGCAAGTCTATGCAGGTATATTTAGGAATTGATGTTGGTTCCGTCAGTACGAATTTGGTAGTTATTGACGAGCAAGGAGAAGTTTTGACGAACCTGTATCTCCGTACAAGCGGTCAGCCGATTAAGGCTGTGCAAGAGGGGATGCGTCAGGTAGAAGCGGCGCTAAAGGGCAAGAATGTGGAAGTCTGCGGAGTCGGCACTACAGGCAGTGCGCGAACGCTGACAGGTGTTATTGTTGGTGCTGATACAGTTAAAAATGAAATAACAGCCCATGCTGTGGCTGCTTCGCACTTGGTGCCTGATGTGCAGACTGTGCTGGAAATAGGCGGCCAGGATTCCAAGTTTATCATTTTGCGTGACGGCATCGTGGTTGATTTTGCTATGAATACTGTTTGTGCTGCCGGGACAGGTTCTTTTTTGGATCATCAGGCGGCAAGGTTGAGTATTCCTATTGAAGAGTTTGGCAAGTTGGCATTGTTAAGCAGCGGATCTGTGCGCATCGCCGGGCGTTGTTCTGTTTTTGCTGAGTCTGATATGATTCACAAACAACAAATGGGCCACCCTGTTGCCGATATTATTGCCGGACTTTGTGATGCTCTGGTTCGCAATTACCTTAATAATGTTGGCAAAGGCAAGGAAGTTTTAGCCCCGGTAGTTTTTCAGGGCGGAGTGGCTGCAAATGCCGGGATTTGCGCCGCGTTTGAAAAAGCGTTGGGCATGAAAATTATTGTGCCGCCTTATTTTAACGTCATGGGAGCTATCGGTGCCGCTCTTTTAGCTAAGTCGAATGCTAAGGAAAAGCAAAGAACAGATTTTCGTGGTTTTGTGGTTTCCGAGTTGGATTATCAAGCTTCAAGTTTCGACTGTCAAAGTTGTGCCAATCTTTGTGAGATAGTAAATATTGCCGTGGATGATAAAATCTTAGCACGCTGGGGTGGTCGTTGCGGTAAATGGGAGACATTGCAAAAAACCGGATAAAAGAGAGTGGAATCGAAATTTATACTGCTACAAAATGTCTCAAAGTAATATTTGAGGCATTTTTATATTGGAAAAATTATATCAAAACACGGAGCGTCTTCTTTAGGTATCGCGTCCTCACCCGGCTGCTTCGTTCGCACGTTTTCGCAGCTGCGAACGGTTAGGACACAGTTCCCCTCTCCCAGAGGAAAGGGGATTCCCCTCCGGTGGAGGGGTGGCGCAAAGCGCCGGGGTGGTTTCCTCCGGTGGAGTTTCTGCCTTTTTGAGGCTTGTTTTCTTTGAGTTTGTTGAGGCGGTATGTGACCACCCCGCCCTTGCGGGCACCCCTCCAAGGGAGGGGAATTTTTGTACCAGGAAATTATATGGTTTTCAACGCAATGATAGGTGTCGCAGGGGCGACAGCCCGCTTGGGCGGGTTTGAAACCCGCCCAAGCGAATGGATAAAAAGGACGCGTCAGCTGATAGAAAAAGCGTAGCGTTCTTTTTATTTGTGTAGACTGCTGTGCTTCACAAAGATGGAGGTGCTGTGCCCTCACCCTAACCCTCTCCCAGAGGGAGAGGGGATTTGTAAGGGAGGGAGAGGGGATTTGTAAGGCAGAATAGGTATTTATACTTAGTTAAAATGTGGAAAATGCTTAGGTGCAATCAGTAAAACTAATAGTCCAAGAATAAGTGAAAACAGTAACAGATAAATGAATGAGTTACCGATGTGGTGAAAATTGGTTTGTGGTTAAATTAGGGTAGAGGAAAATCCTTAATTAAGAGAGGAGTTTTAAAAGTGGGTTTAAGAGCTTATTTGTTGGTAAACGCAAAAGACGATGTGCGGCATGATGATTTTCGCAAGGCTGTCTTGGATCTGGAAGACTTTATTGAGGTGGATTTTGTCGACCCGGTGGTAGGAAGTTGTGACATGGTAGTTATGGTTGAGGCTGCGATAAGTATAGAGGCTGTGGCACGGAAGATAAATTCTTTGTATTGGGTGGAAAATGTAGCGATTTTGAAGATTGTCAGTATCTTTGAGCGGCACCGCACCTCGAAGCGCGAATTGCTAAAAGCGCTCAGACATGAAGAAGAAGTCCTAACCTAAAAAATAGAGGCAAAGGAAGGGATAAGGATGAGTGCTTTAGTCTTAAATGAATTCAAAGTACAAAAGGAGAAAAATCCGCTTTTTGTAATAGATGCGATTATTCAGCGTCATAATGTAGATCCAGGCGCCGCCATTCCAATTCTCCAGGATATTCAAAGCGCATTCGGTTATGTTGCGCCGGAAGTTTTGGAGCGTGTATCCGAGCTGACGGGGATTTGGGCTAGTGAGCTTTATAGTATCGTTACTTTTTATTCTCAGTTTCGCATGGAGCCAATCGGTGAGAATTTAATTCAAGTTTGTCATGGAACTGCTTGTCATTTGGCCGGAGCAGAAAAAATTACGGAAGCATTGCAACACGAGACGGGTGCACACGGGGGAGGCACCAGTCCCGATGGCAAGTTTACACTGGAAAAAGTGGCTTGCCTGGGTTGTTGCAGCTTAGCGCCGGTTATTACCGTAAACGAAGAGACTTTTGGCCGTTTGACTCCGGCTGCCGTTGGTAAAGTAATTGGCGAAGTTCGCAAGGGGAAAAGTGATTGTGCACATGATGCTCCGGCGTGCGGAGGGGGCTGCCCGAATGGCTGAGTATCAAGTGAAAATAGGGTTAGCCTCTTGCAGTATTGCCGCGGGAGCGGCAAAAGTTTATGACCTTCTGAATGAAGCTCTTGTTCAGGAGGGGATTTATTTGCAGCGCACTGGGTGCAGGGGGCTTTGCTACTGTGAACCGCAGGTAGAAGTAGTCTCTCCTGAAGGCAAGCACTACCTTTATGGTAATGTTGATTTGGCAAATGCCTCGCGCATTGTGTCGGAACATATCCGTGGGGGCGTACCGGTGGAGGATTTTTTGCTCCAAGGGCCTGATCTAGAAGGTGAAGCCGGCGGTTTTTTAGGGAGACAGCAACGCTTTCTATTGCATAACTGCGGTGAAATTGATCCGGAAAATATTCAAAGTTATCTGTCCGCAGGCGGATATAGTGGTTTGGAGAAGGCGCTGGCGCTGACACAGCAGGAGGTTATCGCTGAAATTAAGGCTTCCGGTCTGCGGGGACGAGGCGGCGCAGGTTTTCCGACACATCTAAAATGGAGTTTTGCTTCTCAGGCTAAAGGTGCACAGAAATATGTAATCTGTAACGCGGATGAAGGAGACCCCGGCGCCTTTATGGATCGCAGTATTCTGGAAAGCGACCCGCACAGTGTTTTGGAAGGGATGCTGATTGCAGCCTATGCTATAGGAGCGAGCGTAGGTTATATCTATATCCGAGCGGAATATCCGCTTGCTATTCGTCGTTTAAAGGTGGCAATTGCGCAGGCGAAGGAACACTATTTTTTGGGGCACAATATTCTTGGTGTCGGGTTCGATTTTGAAATTTATATTCGGGAAGGGGCTGGTGCGTTTGTTTGCGGAGAAGAAACGGCGCTTATTGCCTCAATTGAAGGCAAACGAGGCATGCCCCGTTTTCGTCCCCCCTTTCCTGTTGAAGCAGGCTTATTTGGCAGACCCACCTCCATTAATAATGTGGAAACTTTTGCTAACGTACCAAGAATTATTGCTTTGGGTGCTTCTGCTTACAGTGTTTATGGAACAGAGGCAAGCAGAGGCACAAAAGTTTTTGCGCTTGCCGGCAAGGTTAACCGGGGCGGTTTGATTGAAGTCCCTATGGGCATGACGATTAGAGAGATTGTTTTTGAGATAGGCGGCGGAATTTCTTCAGGCAAGCCGTTGAAAGCAGTCCAAACGGGAGGTCCTTCAGGCGGCTGCATCCCGGCAACGCTGCAAGATACTCCGGTAGATTATGAATCCCTGAAAGAAATTGGCGCTATCATGGGTTCAGGCGGGCTGTTGGTGATGGATGAGGAAACCTGCATGGTGGATGTGGCTAAATTTTTCCTTTCATTTACCAGGGAAGAGTCTTGCGGCAAATGTACGTTTTGTCGAGTAGGTACCGAGCAAATGCTGAGAATTTTGGAGAGAATTACTGCCGGTGAAGGCAAAGAAGAGGATATTGCTTTATTGCAGATGTTGGGGGAGAAAATACAAGCCGGTTCACTATGCGGTCTGGGACAGACGATGCCAAATCCTGTTCTCACAACTATTAAGTATTTTAGGGAAGAATATGAGGCTCATGTCCGGGATAAAGTATGTCCGGCAAAGGTCTGCAAGGCTTTAATTGATTATGAAATTGTCCAGGAAGACTGCAAAGGGTGCGGATTATGTGTAAAGCAGTGTCCGGTGGGCGCTATTAGCGGAGAAAAGAAAACACCCCATGTTATTGATGCCGAAAACTGCCTGCGCTGCGGCCTGTGTGTCAATAGTTGTAAGTTTAATTGCATTGTTGTGCTTTCCAAACCGGCAGATGTAAGCCAGCAGAATAAAAAAGGACAGCGGGTGGGGGTGATGAATTGAATAAAGTAGCTATTTTGCTCGATGGGAAAGAGATTTTTGTTGATCAAGGTTCCAATCTGTTAGAGGCGGCATTAACGAACGGCTTTGATGTGCCGCATCTTTGCTATGATCCTAGACTAAAGCCTTTTGGCTCCTGTCGCTTGTGTTTTGTGGAAGTAGAAGGGCGCCAGGCGGCTGTGCCGGCCTGTGGTACGCAGGTCAGTGAAGGCATGCGTGTAACCACAAATAGTGAACGTGTGGCAGATTTGCGACGGATTGCGTTGGAGCTTTTGCTCTCTGAACATTGTGGTGACTGTGTGGCTCCTTGTCAACTTGCTTGTCCCGCTGAAATTGATATCCAGGGGTTTATCGCTCATCTTGGTAACGGCCAAAATTTAAAGGCAGCCGCATTAATTAAGGAGAAGTTGCCGCTCCCATCAGTATGCGGTCGTGTCTGTCCGCGTTTTTGCGAGCTTGAATGCCGTCGCAATATTTTAGATGGTGCGGTTAATATTTGTGCGCTAAAGCGTTTTGCGGGCGACTACGACTTAAAGGCGTTGACCTCCTATGTGCCGCAAGTAAAGGGCGACAGCCGTTTTTCGGTCGCTGTTGTAGGCGGCGGGCCAGCCGGCCTGACAGCCGCGTATTATCTGGCTTTGTCAGGTCATCGGGTGACTCTTTTTGATGCCGGTCCTGAATTAGGCGGGATGCTACGCTACGGCATTCCGGAGTATCGTCTGCCCAAACTATTGTTGGATCAGGAAATAAAGCTGATCACAGACTTATGCGAAGATGTGCGCTTAGGTGAAGTTTTTGGCCGGGACTATACGCTTGCCGACCTTAAAAAGAGCTATGATGCAGTTTTCCTTGGCATTGGCTGCCAGTCAGCTCAAGGCTTGGGTTTGGATAACGAAGAAATGCCGGGAATTTTAAAGGGGATCGATTTTCTAAGAATGGTTGCAGAAAATCGGGCGCCGCAGCTTGGTCGCAGAGTCGCTGTTGTTGGCGGTGGGAATACGGCTATGGATGCGGCCCGCACAGCTTTGCGTCTTGGCGCGGAAGAGGTTGTCGTTATTTACCGTCGCAGTAAAGAAGAGATGCCGGCCAGTCCCATAGAAATTTTGGAAGCTGAAGAAGAGGGTGTTGAATTTCGTTTTCTCACTAACCCTACTCTTTGCATAGCACAAGATGGTCGGTTAGCAGCATTGGAGTGTGTTTGTATGGAGTTAGGCGAGCCGGATAGTTCCAATCGTCGCAGACCTGTGGCTGTTTTGGGGTCAGAATTTCAGATGGAGTTTGATAGTGTCATTCTGGCGATAGGTCAGGTGGTTGACAAGGAGATTGCGTCTGGAAGCGGTGTTCGCCTGAGTTCGTGGCAGACGATGGAAGTTGACGGGGAAACGGGTTGCACCAGTGAACCGGGCGTCTTTGCGGCTGGAGACTGCGTCAGCGGGGCGGCCACTGCGGTAGAAGCCATAGCAGCGGCACGCAAAGCGGCTCGAGGTATCAACCTGTATTTAGCCGGCGCAATGCTTATTCCGGAAGAAAAGCCGTTTAATTGCAGCATGGGCAAATTGCACGAACTGGAGCTTAAGGATTTGGGAGAGCGGGAAAGAATCGCACGCACGCCTGAAGTTCATACTTCGCCAATGGAGAGGGTTAAGACTTTTAATGAGTTTAACTTTGGGCTAAGCAGGGAAGGTGTTAATCAGGAAGTAAAACGTTGTCTCTCCTGCGGATGTGAAGATGTGTTTAATTGCACTTTACGCAAACTTGCAACAGAGTATCAGGTTGATACACAGCGTCTGGGAGTAAGTAAGAAACGGTATAAGATTAACCATGATCACCGTTATGTAAATCATGACGCAAATAAATGCGTTCTCTGCGGGAATTGTGTGCGGATTTGCCAGGAAGTGCAAGCGATTGGTGCGTTGGGTTTTGTTAATCGTGGCTATGATACAGTAGTGAAACCGGCTATGGACTTGCCGCTTGCCGAAACAATGTGCGAATCATGCGGCCAATGTGTTTCTGCCTGTCCAACCGGAGCGCTGACTGCAGTCAGTCCTTTTGCAAAACCCGGGCCTTTCCGCACTGACGCAGTTGTGTCCACAACTTGCGTTCAATGCAGCATTGGCTGCGCGCTGGAATTGCATGTTGTTGGAGATAAAATTGCAAGAGTAACTTCCCCGTTGCGAGGGGAAGTAAATCACGGCAATCTATGCAAAAAAGGCGCTTTCGAATATCGTTTTGTTCATAGCTCCGGGCGCTTGAAGTCGCCTTTGCGCAGAAGTGGAGAGAAAATGCTGGAAGTTAGTTGGGAGGAAGCTATCGCCTCGGCAGCAGCCATGTTGGAAAAAATCAGCACCCGTTACGGTTCCGACAGTATAGGCGTACTGGTGTCGCCTTCCCTAAGTAACGAAGAAAACAAGATGGCTCAAAAATTAGCGAGGGTGGCTCTTCAGACTAATAATATTGACAGCACAAAGCCTGTTGCCGCGGAATATCTGACTGTATCTGCAATCCCTCAAACTGCCGACGTTAGTTACAACGATTTGCTCACAAGTGACTTTATTCTGGTTATCAATACAGATCCGACAGTCGATTATCCTATTATTGCTCAAAAAATCCGGCAGGCGGCAGCAAAAGGCGGTAAACTGGCAGTCGTCAGTCCGCAGGCTACACGGCTTGACTCTCAGGCAACTTTGACAGTACGCACTAATCCTTGGAAAATGTTGAAACTTTTGCAGGCTATTCAAGCATATCTTAAACGCTATGAACTGGTGGCAGGAGATTTCGGGTTGCCTTTAAGCGATGATGAAATTAAATACCGGCTTCTTGAACTGCCCGGGACTGTCCGTGTTAAACCCGCAAAAGTTATTGAACTTCTCCATCTCTATCTGCGGGCACGCAAAGCGGTTGTAGTGGTAGATGGGGCAGCTTTAGATGATGCTGAGATGACGGCACTGCTGGAAATTGCGCAGGCAATCGGTAATAATAAACAGGGGCAAGGTGTGCTTCAGTTGTTTGCAGGCGGTAATAGCAGAGGACAGTTAGAGATGGGGGTACACCCACGCCTGCTGCCCGGCCGGAAAAGAATGGACGATCTGGCTGCGAGGATGAGTTATTACCAGGAGACTGGCTTGCCATTGCCTTCAACGGCTGGCATGACGCTGCCGCAACAGTTGGCGGCCGCAAAAAGTGGGGATCTGTTAGGAATGTTAATTATAGGCGATGATTTTAGCCTGGATTGCGACATTTTCGATGAGGGGATGTTTACGGTTGTAGTAACCTCCACCTGGCGAGCGGATTTATGCAAAGCAGACATCATTTTGCCTGCGGCCACTTTTGCCGAAACCAGCGGTACTGTAACAAACAGCGAGGGTAGGCTGCAACAACTAAATCCTGCCTTCCTTCCTCCCGGCGGCAAAGACAATTTAAGCATTTTGTGTGAGCTGGCGACGGCACTGTCGGTTGAAGTTGAGTGTGACATTTCGAAGCAAGTATCTGAGGAAAATAAAAACCTGAGGAAAGCTTTGGGAGAAAAAGAAGGAAATCTCCCTATCAATCAAGAAAAGAAGAATCAAAAGAGCGTTTCAGTTAATATATAGATGATAAAGAGTGAATTTTGCTGAGGCACCTCTGGAATGCAGGGGTGCCTCCCTCAGCAAATAAGATTATCTTCTGTAATTTAAGGGGGAGATAAGATTTTGAACAAGATAAGCATTCTGCTTGCTGATGACCATGCTGTGCTTCGTGAAAGTATTCGCAAACTCTTGGAGGAGCGGGAAGATTTTATTATTGTGGGCGAAGCAGCCGACGGGGAAAGTGCTGTGGAGGCAGCGCGACGCTTTAAACCTAATGTCGTTATCCTAGATATAAATATGCCACGTTTAAATGGGATTGAAGTAACGCGCCGCATCAGAGAGTGTAGTCCAGGCACTAGAATGCTTATTCTTTCGGCTTACGATTATGACCAGTACGTCTTTGCTCTGTTGGAAGCAGGTGCTTCAGGCTACCTGCTGAAGGATGTAAGCTGCCAAGAGTTGATTCGATCCATTCACAGCGTGGCTGGGGGAGAACCTGTCCTTTATCCCTCGATAGCTCTAAAGGTAATGCAGAAGTTTAGTCGGAGCAACAAATGTGAAGACGGAAACAGTGCTGATGTATTGACTAACCGCGAATTGGAAGTGCTTTTTATGGTTGCAAACGGCTTGCGAAATCAGGAAATTGCCAAACGACTGCATGTTAGCAGGCGTACTGTAGAGGCGCATTTGGCAAGTATTTTCAGTAAGCAGAAAGTAAACTCCAGGACAGAAGCAATTCTGGTGGCACTTAAACAAGGGATGATTAACCTTAAAGACGTTGAAATGAGCGGTAAGGTGTAAAATGGTTAACCAAATTTCAGTTCTTAGCGAATATTTCCAGCGTGTAGTTTCCTGTAAGGACAGCGAAGGTGCTGTTGAAATTGGTTTTGAGCTTATTCTTGAGAAGCTGGCTGTAGATGCAGTGGTAATCTTTTCTCTCGCTGAAGAAACAGGACGGTTAAATTTATTGTTTGACAAAGGTTTATTATCTGCTGAAATTGTTAGGCAACAGCTAATCCAAGTCGGCGAAGGGCTAAACGGTATTGTGGCAAAAACATTGGAGCCCTTATTGGCATATGCAGGTCAGTCGGAGTATAAATTGGAAGGTGCGCTGCAGGCGGAAAAAATTTGTGCTGCGGCAATTATGCCGTTAATTTCCTATAATAAGATTATTGGCACTCTTGCGGTCTTAAGCAGATCTCAGCGGATTTTTACTCAGCAGGAAGTCTTTTTACTGGAAACTTTGGCTGCGCAGCTAAGCCTTGCGGTAGAAAATGTTTCTCTCTCTGATAAGCAGAAAATTATGCGAGAGAAACTTCGGAGGGCAGAAAATCAATACCGAGAAATATTTGAAAAAACAAGCGATATTATTTGGCTGGAAGATTTGGAAGGTAATATTATTTCGGGAAATAGAGCTTTTCTCAATATGGTGGGAGAAACTTTGCCAGAGCTTAGCGGAAAAAATATTTTTGCTTGGATTCCGCAAAATAGTTTGTCTAAAGCAAAAACTGTTCGCAAACAACTTTGGGCAGGCTTGCCTAAGGAATGGTCATATGATCAAACAATTATAAATAGTCAAGGTCTGGAAATAATCCTTAAAGTGACTACTAATTTGCTGCAATTAGGCGGGACGCAAGGTTTTCAGCATATTGCCAAAGATATTACAGAGGAGAGAAGAATGCAGGAAAATCTTGAATATTACATTCGCCATATTACTCGAGCCCAAGAAGAAGAGCGCCTGCGGATTAGTCGTGAGCTTCATGACAGCACGGCTCAGTCTTTGATAGTTATTATGCACCAACTGGAAAAGTTTCTCATATCGAGTAAACATCTTTTTGTCTCAGACTCTCGTTTTTTATACGGGATGGTTGAGAAGGTTAAAGAAATTTTGCAGGAAGTGCGCCAGTTTAGCCGCGATCTAAGGCCTTCTATTTTAGATGATCTTGGATTAATCCCGTCAGTGGAATGGTATATTGAAGAGCTTAACCGTATTCATGGGATTAATATCAGTCTCAGTATTCAAGGCGAAAAAATATTCTTGCGTCCGGAAGTTCGAGTTACTATTTTTAGGATTGTGCAAGAAGCATTGCGAAATGTAATCAAACATGCTGATGCAAATGAAGCCCATGTGCGGATAGATTATTCTGCAGATAATATTGCAATTTATGTGAGCGACAAAGGCAAAGGTTTTGACCGTAAACTAATCGGGGAGTTGCTTCGTGCCGGCAAGCTGGGATTGGCGGGAATGAATGAACGGGCCAAGCTTTTGAGCGGTCAAATTCAAATAGAATCTGCAGTCGGACAAGGAACGACAATCAAGATTTTAATTCCAATATCAGGTTTGTTATAGCTTAAAAGGCAGGAATTTGTCTGATTCTTTCCTGTATAGCAGTCGCTCTGAAGCTGTGAAGCAAAAAATGGTGAGGGAGAAAGGATTTTTTGTTTTTATGTCGAAGAGAGACTGCGGGAGGGATGCTTATGTCTGAGTTGCTTGGGAAGCGCTTACGTGCTCTCAGAAGATTAAAGCGTCTTACGCAGGATGATTTAGCTAATGCGTCAGGAATCTCTGTCAGCATGCTATCTACAATTGAAAGAGGAGTTAAATATCCGCGCGTTGATCTGCTTAGAAAGTTTGCGCGTGTACTGGAAGTCTCACCGGAAGAGCTTTTTATATTGCCGGAAGTAAATAGCAACTAGGCAGCAGATTTACCGGAATTTTGCGGCTTTTGCTGTGATGTGAAGAGTAAAAGCAGTTATTAAGGCAAACAAATAAATAAGCGTCTGAAGAGGGCGCTTATTTATTTGCTTTTTATGTAAGGAGAAGTTTATGAAAATCGGCGAGCTTAGTTTAAAAAATCAGGTTATTCTTGCTCCCATGGCAGGCGTGACGGACTGTTCGTTCCGTTTGCTGGCAAAAGAAATGGGATGCGCCTTGGTATATACTGAGATGGTTAGCGCTAAAGGGGTAATCTCAGCTCCCAAGCAAGCTTTGACGCTTGCCCGCTTTTCCGAAGAGGAGCGACCTGTTGGGATTCAGTTATTTGGCTGTGAGCCGGCAATCTTTGCGGAGGCGGTCTCAGTTTGTGCAGCTATGAAACCAGATTTGTTTGATATTAATATGGGTTGCCCGGTTAAGAAGGTGACGGGCAAAGGAGAAGGTTGTGCTTTGATGCGGGAACCGAAAAAAGCGTTTTCTGTTGTAGAGGCTGTCTGCAGGACGTCAACTGTGCCGGTTACAGTCAAGATGCGGACAGGTTGGGACGAGCAATCGGTTAATGTTATAGAAGTAGCTCAGGCTGTTGAAGCAGCAGGCGCCGCTGCTGTAACAGTTCATGGCAGGACGAGGGAGCAAGGCTATAGCGGGAAGGCCGATTGGAGCGCGATAGCCGCAGTTAAAGCCGTTTTAAAAATCCCGGTTGTGGGCAATGGCGATATTTGGCAGCCTGAGGACGCTAAGAGAATGCTGTCCGAAACAGGTTGTGACGCGGTGATGATCGGACGAGGTTCGCTAGGCAATTTATGGTTACTGAAGAGGACGATTCATTTCTTGGCAAGCGGGGATTTGTTGCCGGAGCCAACTGTAGCTGAAAGGATAATGCTGGCTAAGCGTCAGCTTGACTTGGTAGTGGCTGAAAAAGGAGAATACAGCGGCGTGCGGGAGATGAGGAAACATTTAGCTTGGTACTTTAAAGGAATTCCAAGAGCGGCTGTTGTACGCAACCGGATTATGCAGGCAAAATCAAAAGCAGAACTGTTGGTCGTTTTGACGGAATTGCTGCCGGACAGTTGATAGTTGGAAAATATTATTTGCAGCGGCAAGCATTTCATGATAAAATTTCCGTGTATACAATTTTGTGCACACTAATATACTGTTTGCGGGGAGAAATATGGAGTTTATTCGCATCGGTGAAAAGTTGATAAATCTAACCAAAATTGAAGAAACTATCCGCAAAATTCTGCACCTGCGTCAACTGGGTTTATCGCAACAGGAAGTAGCTACTAAGTTGCTATTGGATAGGACATTTATTTCTCGTTTGGAAACTATGGGAGCCGTTCGCCGGGGGGGCAGAATGGGCTTAATGGCTTTTCCTGTGGCAAACAAAGAAGAACTGGTAGCTATGGCAAACTCTTTTGGAATAGAACAACAACTGATTCTTTCAGATCGGGAACGGTGGCAACTGGTGGAAGGGAAAAGTGGACTTGATTTTTTTCATCAGGTGATGGATCTTATTGAGCAGTTCCGCCGCTGCGATTTGGTGTTAGTTTTCTGTTCCGCAAAATGGAAGCGTCTGGCAGAAGCATTGCTAGACTGTGAGGTGCTGGCGGTGGAAATAGGCAGTACTCCAATTTCAGGCGATGTTTATGTGGACCCAAAAGAGCTAGAAAAAGTGCTGGAGCCGTTTATTAATGTGTAGCGGGAGGGAAAGCATTGAAGCGGGTTGTAAGTGTCAGCCTAGGTTCGGCAAAGCGTAACCATGCGGTAGAAGTGGAGTTGTTGGGTCAGACCTGTCGTGTTGAACGGATTGGCACAGACGGTGATCTTGGAGAAATGGTTAAGTTAATAGAGCGCTTGGACGGAGAAGTGGCTGCCTTCGGGCTAGGCGGCATGGATCTTTACGTTTTTGCCGGAAAGAAACGTTACACCTTGCGCGAGGCTAAAAATGTGGTCAAATCAGCGAAATTGAGTCCAATATTGGACGGCTCAGGTTTAAAAAACACACTAGAAAGAAAAGTGATTCAGCATCTAAAAAAAAATACTGATCTGTTGCAGGGTGCGCCGAAGGTGCTGATGATGTCCGGCGCTGACCGTTTTGGCATGGCAGAGGCACTTAATGCCGCCGGTTGCCGTTTGACAATGGGGGATTTGATTTTTACTGTCGGCATTCCTTTGCCGCTTCGCTCTCTAAAAGCGCTTGAGATTGTGGCAAGTATTTTGGCACCGCTTCTCTGCCAGCTACCTTTAGCTATGTTGTACCCAATTGGTAAACAGCAGGAGGAAAACAGCCCTAAGGCGCCTGCATTATTTGCCGAGGCAGAGATTATCGCCGGAGATTTTCACTTCATTCGAAGATATATGCCTCTTGACTTGAGAGGGAAAACTGTTATCACAAACACAACTACCAGAGATGATGTGGCTATTCTGACAGAGCGGGGGGTAAAAACACTGGTGACAACTACTCCTGAACTTAATGGCAGAACATTTGGCACTAACGTAATGGAGGCGCTGCTGGTTGCCATTTCCGGTAAGCGGCGAGAATTAGGAGCCGCCGAGTATGAAGAACTTTTAAGTGAGATCAACTTTGCACCAAAAATTACTTATTTGCAACAATAAGGCAGGAGGACTATATGGGACAATTTGCTTTCATTATTCATCCTATCGAGTTGGATGATGTTTTTAGGAAGTTAAAGTTTATGAAAAAGTGGCCGGTTCCGCTGGTGGAAACGGTGATAAAAACTTTGCCGCCATTTAAGGTATCGGAAATTACCGGGATTCGCTCAGAGTTTGCCGAAACTACGGGATATTTTGTTTCATGTCCGCTGACGTCGAAACAGATGGTTACCCTTCCCGAAGAAAAAGTAATCAACAAAATCATTAGAGCCGGCAAGGTGGCAGAGAAATTAGGCGCAAAAGTTGTCGGTCTTGGTGCCATGACCTCCGTCGTAGGTGATGCAGGGATTACTGTCTCAAAAAACTTAAATATTGCGGTTACCACCGGGAATAGTTACACAGTCGCCGCTGCTTTGCAGGGAACAAAGAAAGCGGCTGAATTGATGGGGATAGATTTTACACGGGCGGAAGTTCTTGTTGTAGGTGCAACCGGGTCTATCGGCAGTGTCTGTGCTAGAATTCTTGCCAGGGAAGTACGTTTTTTGACCCTACTTGCCAGAGATAAACGTAAGTTAGACAGTTTAGCTTCAAGGATATTAAAAGAAACAGGCGTGGCTGTCAAGGTGACTGCGGATGTAAAGTTTGCTACCCAGCGTGCCGACATAATCATTGCGGTTACAGGCTCCGCTGAAGCAGTAATTGATGTGATGGATTTAAAGCCGGGAGCTTTGGTCTGTGATGTAGCCAGACCTCGCGATGTCTCAAAACGTTGCGCAGAATTGCGTAATGATGTTTTGGTGATTGAAGGCGGTGTGATAGATGTGCCTGGGCAGGTTGATTTTGGTTTTAGTTTTGGTTTTCCCCCGCGCACTTCATATGCTTGTATGGCAGAAACGATGATTCTTGCTTTGGAAGGTAAATATGAATCTTTTACGTTGGGACGCGATTTATCGGTGGCGCAAATTGATGAGATTAGTCGTTTGGCAGACAAGCACGGCTTTAAAATCTCCGGGTTTCGCAGTTTTGAACGTGCTATCACAAATGCGGAAATTGAGCAAGTTAGAAAAAATGCGGAGCGGAAACGAGGCTCTTTTTCAGTTTGACAAAGAATAATGGCTGATTTATAATGAATTAGAAAAAATTGCAAGTAATCTATTGTTATTATTTAGGATTTCCAGAGCTATAATAGGAAGAAAAAGAAGAAAATCTTGTTGTTTGAATCGCCGCTTGGCGATTCGTTATTTAATTTACAGGTGCAAACTTATTTCTGGCAAAAGCAGTGATTAAGCAGCGACATTACGGAATATAATTGAGCGTGCAGTTTCAAAACGTGTTGAAGGAGCGAAAAAGAATGGTTAGTAAAGAAGTTATTTTGACTCAGGGTGGCTTGGAAAATTTAGAGAAAGAGCTGGAACATTTAAAATCAATTAAACGTAGGGAAGTGGCCGCCCGTATTAAAACAGCTATTTCGTTTGGTGATATCTCGGAAAACTCGGAATACGAGGACGCAAAAAACGAACAGGCTTTTATTGAGGGTCGTATCATTACTTTAGAAAAGATGCTGCGCAACGTACGCCTGATAGATGATGAGGAGACCAGCTCCGAGATAGTCAGCATCGCCTCCACCGTTATCTTAAGAGATCTGGAGTATGAGGAAGATCATAAATACACTATTGTGGGGTCTGCGGAAGCTAATCCTGCTGAAAGCAAAATTTCTAATGAATCTCCGGTGGGGAAAGCAATAATCGGTAAAAAAATAAATGATGTTGTTGAAGTATCTGTGCCGGCAGGGATCCTTAAATATCAAATTATCAAAATTTCTTAGTACAGAAATTTTTCTCGTGCGGGTGGTGAGTAGCTGGATGAGTGAAAGTGTCAGCGAACAGGAAATTGTTCGGCGTCAAAAATTAGCTAAATTAAAGGAACTAGGCATTGAGCCTTATGGCGAAAAATACCAGGTAACGCATTATGCGGCCGATGTAATCGGTCGCTTTACTACGCTGGAAGGACACTCATTGTCGCTAGCCGGCCGTTTGATGACTATTAGAACACATGGTAAAGCTTCATTCGCAAACCTGCAGGATGAGAGCGGACAGATTCAGATTTATCTGCGGCTTGATGATTTGGGGGAAAAAAGTTATCAGATTTTTGAACTATTAGATATGGGTGATATTATCGGAGTGTCTGGGGAGGCTTTTCGCACACGACGAGGTGAAATAACTGTAGCCGTAAAAGAGTTTAGCTTGCTTGCTAAAGCGCTTCGCCCTTTGCCGGAAAAATGGCATGGTTTGACAAACGTGGATTTGCGTTATCGCCAGCGCTATCTGGATCTGATAGTCAATCCGGATGTAAAAAAAGTGTTTATTTTGCGCAGTAAAATCGTGCAAGAAATAAGGCATTACCTACATGAGCAAGCTTTCCTTGAGGTAGAAACACCTGTGATGCACACTTTAACAGGCGGGGCATCTGCCCGTCCGTTTATTACCCATCATAATGCTTTGGAGATGCAACTTTATTTGCGGATTGCCACAGAGCTTCATTTAAAGAGGCTGGTAGTTGGTGGTATGGACAAGGTTTATGAGCTGGGCAGAATTTTCCGCAATGAAGGAATTTCCACCAGGCACAACCCGGAATTTACCTCGGTAGAAATTTATCAGGCGCAAGCAGATTATTTGGATATGATGATTCTTACGGAACAACTGATTTCTTCGGTAGCGCAAAAGGTATTGGGAACTATGAAGTTAGTGTTTCAAGGCACAGAACTGGACTTGACGCCGCCTTGGCCCCGTCTGACGATGGTGGATGCTATCAGGCAGTTCGCAGGAATTGATTTTAATGAAATAATTACTGATGAAGCAGCACGATCAGTAGCAGTGGAAAAGGGCTTGGCAATCAAGCCGGGAATGCCCCGTGGTGAAGTTATGAATGAAATTTTTGAAGAATTTGTTGAGAGCAGGCTGTTCCAGCCTATATTTATTATTGACTATCCGCTTGAAGTGTCGCCATTGGCTAAGCGTAAAACTGACGATCCGTCCATGACATATCGCTTTGAGGCATTTATGGCTTGCAGTGAGATAGCTAATGCATTTACAGAGCTTAATGACCCTCTTGACCAACGGCAACGTTTTGAGTTGCAAATGGCAAAACGAGAGGCTGGTGACGAGGAAGCACAGATGTTGGATGAAGATTTCCTGCATTCTCTGGAGTACGGTATGCCGCCTACAGGAGGTCTCGGCATTGGCATTGATCGGCTGGTGATGATCCTGACTGATTCCCCGTCTATTCGTGATGTGATTCTTTTTCCCACAATGCGCCCGCGCGATTAAGTATTTCTTGGCGAAATACTTAGAAACGGCATGATTTTTTAAAATAAAGGCGTTTAAATACCGCCTAATCTGGATAGGCTTGATTAGAGCGGTTTGTTTTTCCCTTGCGGCGGTGGTATATTTATACGTGCTGACTCGTCCTGCTTGTTGGGAACGACAGTCAGAGGGACGAAAATATCCCTCACCCGGCTCTCATCCTGGCTCTACCCTCACCCTAGCTCTACCCTCACCCTAGCCCTCTCCCAGAGGGAGAGGGGATTTGAAGAGGGAGAGGGGCCTTCAGAGTGAGATGTTCTTTGAAAACTAAACAGGAAACGCCATGCGAAGTAAGCATTATTAAGATGATGCAAATAAATTGTTTCGTCAAGGCAAGAGTAGGCTTTTTTGGGCAGGCTTTTGAACCGGACGAACGAAGTAAGATTTAGTTGAGCCAAACAATCAACTCCTAAGAACAGACTGACCGGAGATAAACGGGGCTAACTGCAAAGGAAGCGCCTGCTATCTTTTGGGCAGTGTGGGATATTTTTTGGAGAGTTTGATCCTGGCTCAGGACGAACGCTGGCGGCGTGCTTAACACATGCAAGTCGAACGGAGTGTTTCAAAAAGCTTGCTTTTTGCAACACTCAGTGGCGCACGGGTGAGTAACACGTGGGCAACCTGCCCGGAAGACTGGGATAACACCTCGAAAGGGGTGCTAATACCGGATACCTTCACGGAGTCGCATGACTTTGTGCAGAAAGAAATTCGCTTCCGGATGGGCCCGCGTCCCATTAGCTAGTTGGCGAGGTAACGGCTCACCAAGGCGACGAT
The DNA here is from genome assembly GCA_018335695.1 of Clostridium sp. Classification (GTDB taxonomy): domain Bacteria; phylum Bacillota; class Dethiobacteria; order Dethiobacterales; family Dethiobacteraceae; genus GPS1B09. The sequence goes on along the minus strand of JAGXRV010000087.1, from coordinate 244 downwards.
GGGTAGCTGGTCTGAGAGGACGATCAGCCACACTGGAACTGAGACACGGTCCAGACTCCTACGGGAGGCAGCAGTGGGGAATCTTGCGCAATGGGCGAAAGCCTGACGCAGCAACGCCGCGTGAACGAAGAAGGCCTTCGGGTCGTAAAGTTCTGTCAAGGGGGACGATAATGACGGTACCCCTGGAGGAAGCCCCGGCTAACTACGTGCCAGCAGCCGCGGTAATACGTAGGGGGCGAGCGTT
>JAGXRV010000086.1 GCA_018335695.1 Clostridium sp. | reverse complement strand
CTTGTCCGTTTGGATGGCTTCGAAGAAACACAAAACGCAATACTTGTCCGTTTGGATGGCTTCGAAGAAGGTCTGCACACGCTTCAAGCAAAACAAGATATTATGCAGCAAGATATCAATGAACTTAACAGAAAAGTAACAGCTATTTTTGAACAGACAGCGCAGTTAACAGAATTTAAAGTGGAAATGCTTCAGTTTGAAAGCAATACAAAAAAATGGCTACGCCGTCACGATACAGATATAGAATTGCTAAAAAAGGTATACCTTCGCTAATCTTCCCACTTTTCAAACCAAAAGATAATGCAGTCGCCACCCATCTCTTGCTCAAATATTTCTCCATATTTTAAGCGCAGGGCACTCTCGCAATAGGGACAATAAATGGGTCCTTGGTTCAAGTTCTCCAGTTCTGCAAAGCGACTTAAATCTTTCTTGCATTCCGGACAGTCAACATAGTAAAACATAAAGTCCCCTTTCTTGGAGCTTAAATTTGATTCTCTATTTCGCAAAAAGACTTGGTTTTTCCTGCTCACCAACTATGGGAGATAGTTTGCCTAGATTCTGCTGCAAGATTAGGAAGATCTTGCGGCATTTCTTTTACACCAGGCCTCAAGTTATAAATCCTGTATATCTGAATTTTCTCTTCCTTTACGGTGAAACTAAACAGTAGAGCCATTCTGTGCATAAACAAGTTATCTTCGGCAAACCAAAGGTAAAGCTGCAGCCTTTCAAAGATCGCGTCTTCCTCAAAATTGGTAAGGAGCCGTAATTCCGGGGGCGGAATCTCCAAGAAATATGTCTGACATGCAATATCTTCTACCATCCTCATTGGACCTCCCAACACCTTAACTTGCTTATCAGACAATAGTTCTGAGAGGAGCGAAAACGGGTTCTTTACTAAAAACGTTAATCCGTCTAACTCTGCTTTTTCGACCTCCATCCATTCTTCTGAAGTCTCACTGCCTCTGACAAAAACCTGCTCTTGGTCGCTGTAAATTTCCAATTCGTACGACTCAAGTTTTCCATAAAGATGACCGTCTCTCATCTGTCCATTAAAACGCAGCATATAGCCCGGTCCTCTTTCATCGATCATTAATAGGTAATCGTTAAATTCTGCGGCTGCTGACAACTTGTTTTGAATAATTTCTAGACTGATAGTCGGATTCACATCTTCCTCTGGGGGATCGGAATTAGTTAACCAAAAAGCTGCGAAAATACCTGCAAATAACATAAATAACAATAGATATAAAACAATCTTGAATTGTTTTCCGTAAATTAGCAAAGCTTGACTCACCGGCTGCACCCCCTGTAAAACACTCCAATGCAGCCTATGAGACAAGCCGGCAAATTAACACTTTTTTTCTCTAACTAAGAAATGTTATTTGTTTTTTCAGAAAGCAATTCTCCGCCAACTCCAACATCCTCTCGAGCAACATCAAGAAGATAAACTACAAAGCTGTTTTGTGATAACCCGGTTGCATGGCTGGCTGCTTCCGTAAACTCTTTAATTAAAATCTTTTTCTTTTCAGTCGACAGTTTTGGCCCGTAAAAAAATATTGTCGGCATCATAATCCCCCCTTGATCTTTTCTAGTTCGCTAATTATTTTTACGGCGGAACTTGTCCCAAGCCTTGTGGCTCCTAAAGCAAGTAAACTAAGAGCAAACTTAGCATCCCGTATGCCGCCCGAGGCTTTAATACCTAGACCGGGAGATACCTCCTTAAGCAAGCGAATAACATCTTCTGTAACACCGCCAAAGAACCCGGTGGATGTTTTTAACATATCTGCTCCGCTTTCAGCGGCCAACTTAGCTGCCAACCGCTTTTCTTCTGTTCCAAGTAAAGCTGTTTCTAAAATAACTTTTAACTTTGCGCCTGTTGTAGCCTGACGAACCAAAGCAATCTCTTCACTTACATAGCTTAACAGACCTTCTTTAAGCGCGGCAATATTCATCACCAAATCAATTTCTCCGGCACCGTTATCTACTGCCTCCCCAGCTTCAAACACTTTGGCCGCAGTAGTAGTGGCGCCAAGAGGGAACCCTGCCACTGCCGCCACTGCTACGCCGGAACCGGCTAGAAATCGTGCCGCATTAGCAACATGCCACGGATTTACACAAACAGCGGCAAAGCTATATTTTTTTGCTTCTGCACACAGCCGAGCAATCTCCTCTCCTGTGCTGTCAGATTTAAGCAGTGTATGATCAATTGCAGCCACAAATTGATAAATCTCCATCACTCATTACCTCCAGTGAGACAAGGGGACAGGTGAAGATAGTCTCCCTTTGCCTTATTACTAATATTTTATATCGAACAAATGTGCTGGTCAACTATTAAGTTGAGATTGGGACAAATCACCTGTCCCCTTGTCTCTCCCTTATTTTTTTTAGTATTGCGGCAGCCGATTGTCCTTGATTAACTACTGATTCAAACAGGTCGCCGGTTTTCTCCAGTCGAGCAAAAATATTTTTAATCGTAAAGTCGGCAGGATTGATTCGACCCGAGAGCAACTCATCCCAGGTCAGGGGTGTTGATACTTGCGCACTGGGTACAGGACGGACGGTATAAGGTGCATTAATGGTCCTTCCCCAAAGATTTTGTAAGTAGTCAAGATATACTTTTGCACCCCGCTTCTTAATGATTCTTTCCATAGTAGTGACTCCCCGCGCCTTTAGGTGTACCAGAGTGCATATGTAACCGATTATATCCCGGACTTGTTCATATGTATAAAGCGGTTTAAGTGGGATATAAATTTGCAGACCGGTTGCGCCTGATGTTTTCGGATAACCTTTAAGTTCAAGTTGGCATAGGACTTCCTTAACATGACGTGCCGTTTCAATAACAGCAGTAAAGTCAACCCCTTCCTGCGGATCGAGATCCACTATACCCCAATCAGGATTAAGTATGCTTTTGACTCTGGAATGCCAAGGATGTATTTCCAAACAAGCCAGGTTAGCTATATAAACGAGCGTTTCCAAGTTGCTAACAACGATGTAGTCAATATTCCTCTCTTTTGAAGGGATGGGAAACGTCCTGATCCAGTCCGGCGCAAATGAAGGAACATTTTTTTGGTAGAATCGCTTCCCATGGATGCCTTCAGGAAAACGCTGAAAATTGCATGGCCTATCTTTGAGGAAAGGTAAGAGATAGGGGGAAATGGCAATGTAAAAGTTAATCATATCATGCTTTGTATAACCTTCTGCCGGCCAAATGACTTTTTCCAGGTTTGTCAGTTTAAGTATTCGGCCGTTAATTTCCAGTTCTGGCACCCAATTCCTCACTTCCTGTTGTTTTAGTCAATTTGAAAAATACTGGGACAAATCACCTGTCCCCTTGTCCCAGAATGCAATTTTTTGGTAGGTCTTTGGTGAAGCCGATAATGACCGGTTGGCGCATACGCAAATCTTCCGTCCATTCCTGAAGGTCTACCAATGCGGTTAACGAGGGGCTTACCCACCTATTATCCTTGCCGGGTATAGCGTTAACAAACTCTGGTTTGGCAATTTCTGCTTCTTTAAGATAAGGGGTTAGCGCCGCTAGATCACGCCCCGTCAGTCCGGTTGCCACCCTGCCCACATAAAGAAACTGACCATTATGATAGGCACCGGCCAAAAGAGCATTAATCTGGCCTGCTTTTACAGTATAGCCACCGATAGCCACCAACTGCTTTTGGCGGTGCTTTACTTTTATCCAGGCACGGTGTTTCTTGCCGGCTGCGTAGTGTCCTTCTTTGAGCTTTGCCACAATTCCTTCCATTTTCTGCTGCGATACAGCCTCAAACAGCGCATTTCCGTCTGCAAAACTTTCAACAATGCGCACCGTGTCATTCTCTTGGAGCGCTTCCGCCAGGATAGACTGCCGTCGAGTCAGAGGCAAGCCTATTAAGGATTGACCGTTATACCATATTAAATCGAAAACCATATAGAAAATCGGGACTTGCGCCATCAAGCGGCGGGTTTTGTTTTCAGTGGCGGCCGGATTGATTAAATCCCTCTCCAAAACAAGTGGGAAGCTGGGCTTGCCGTTCCTGAGCGCCACAATTTCACCGTCTAGTATTGCTTCACCTCTCACCAGATCAGTGAGAACAACAAGTTCAGGATAATGGCACGTCCGCTCCTTAAGCTTTCTGTTGTGTAACCAGACACGGTTGCGCCCCACATGCGCCAGCATGCGAACACCGTCCCACTTAAATTGATAGAGAAATTCACCCTGGGGGACGTGGTCGGAGGAGATAGGTTCCATCGGTTTAAAAGATAAAAAAAGCACTTACTCACCCGCCGCATTCTTACGTTTTTTACGGGCAGGTTTATCCCTAGCGTCAGCAGTTTTTTTAGCTATTGCCACGGACGCTTTTAGAGCTTCCATTAAGTCAACAACCTTCCCTTTCGCTGCCACCTCAGGAATGGCAATCTGTTCACCCTCAATCTTTGCGTGAATTAATTCAATGAGCTTCTTGCGGTATTCATCATCATATTTCTGCGGGTCGAAGACGGTAGCGAGGTTGTTTATTAACTCCTGTGCCATTGTAATTTCATTATCGTGAAGCTTAATCTCCCGGGAAAAGCCCGGCAGTAAAGAAGTATCCCTGATTTCATCCGGATAGAAAATTGTTTCCATAACAAGCAGGTTTTTGTAACCTCGGATTACAGCTAATGACTCTTTACTGCGGATAACAACCTTTGCCACGGCAATTTTTCCCGTCTCTTCCATCGCCTTTCTGAGTAGCGCATACGCTTTTTCACCCGCTTCACCCGGCGAAAGATAATATGTCTTATTAAAATAAACCGGGTCAATTTCTTCCAGAGCAACAAAATCCACGATGTCCACCGAACGGGTTCTCTCATCGGGAATTTTCTCCAGATCTTCCTCGTTGATAATAACATAGCGGTCGGTTTCATACTCATACCCGCGTACAATGTCGTCCTGGGCTACTTCCTGGCCGCATGCAGAACAAATGCGTTGGTATTTAATCGGTGCCTGACATGTTTTGTGCAGATACCGGAACTTCACGTCTTTTTCTTCCGTAGCCGGAAACAGTTTAATAGGTATATTGACCAAGCCAAAACTGATGGCACCTTTCCAGATGGTCCTCAAAACTAAAACCTCCTCTCTCCAATATTCTGAAATCCAGACTAATACGGCAGACTCCAAGTGCAGGGCTGATCGATGATCAGCCCTGTTTGCTTTCAGTCTAGCCCCAGCTCTTTTCTTTTCTTCTCAATATGTTCCACGTAAATCTGAACTGTCTTTTCCGCATCCATTTCCACAAGCACTTTACCCAAGCCCAGCGTTTCTGTGGTCTCTGTCAGAGTCTTTACCACCACATCACTGCCGGTAATCGAGGGGACGGGAGCCACATGGACAAGCCAGCCCAGTGCAACGGCGGTGCAAGCGTCGGCTACAGCCTTTTGCTCCAAATATTCGGGAGCGCCGATCACCAGCGGGAGCATGTTGGTATCCACATTTAACGCATCGGCCAGTTCCATGGCCGTATGCGTCATTTTGCCGATATCCACACAGGCACCGTATGTTAAAACTGGCGGAATCCCTAACTGTTTGCAGACAGCTTTAAGGGTTTCACCGCACTCCTCCGCGGCATTCGGATTAGTCAGTCCTGTATATTCCATAACAGAAGAAGTACAGCCGCCGGAGAGCAACAAAATGTTATTTCTAATCAAGCCTTTCGCAATCTTAAAGATATTGCTGCCGCCCTGGCCGTATCTTGCCGTTGTGCAACCAACGATCGTAGCAATACCGCGGATATTGCCGTTGGCAATCTGATCAATCAGAGGCTGAAAACTTCCGCCTAAAGCTTTCTTAATGGATTCAGTGCTGAAGCCCACCATACAATCGGAGACATGGGGCGGGATATACGTTTTCCTATTTTCCGCTTTCCGTTTGCTAAACGCTTCCAGCGCCATGCTTAACGCTCTTTCTGCTTGTTCCTTCATTTTTTCGGGCACAAAATCCAATGTTTCGGTTCCCTGTAGCTTAATAACCGGATGAGTGCTTAGCAGTTTGGTGCCAAACCGCTTGGCAAAGAGCGGCATGGTGGGAACAGTGCAGTTATAGTCAAACATGAAGAGATCAACCACACCGGTAGCCAGAAGATACTCCTGCGAAAGCCACTCGCCTTCCTGGCCTCCAAACGCCTTCAGATTGTGCATCCCCTCATAATTGGCCAGTTGCTGACCTTCGCAGACATGGCCCAGGATTTGCATACCGTCTGCCCCTGCTTGTCGCGCTTTCTGCTGCCACTCGTCGCTGGATGCCAGGTCAATGGCTACATGAGCCAGTAACGGCATATGGCCGTTGGTAATGATATTCACCATATTTTCTTTTAACAAGCCCATGTTCTGTTGTTTCATTGAGATTTCCTGGGTACCCATGAGAATCTCTTGTACAATGTTCAGCAGGAAAAGTCCTTGATACTCGTTGGCAACCCCTAAACGGACCCCTCTTAACAAAAATTCGATGGGATCCGATGTAAAATTGGTCATGCACTGCGTCTGCGCATAGGCAACCTCACTGTAGCCGCCCCCGGGGAATAATCCTAACTGCCGCCAAAGTTCTTTTCTTTTCGTGGGAGCGAACGCTTCAACGGCCTTGGACTCTACATGATGTGGCGCATGAATATCATTGATGACCCAATCGGCGAATTCAACTGCCAATCTTTCTACGGATTGATTCGTATTCAATCCGACCATATCCGCATATTTCTTCAGCTTTTTTGCGTCACGGATTTTCAGGCCGCTTTGAGGAGATTCTCCGGCAGCTCTAAGGGTTCTTGCTGCCTGATGACAATGAAAAATGTTTGCGGCTGTCCCAATCGTTACATGCCGGTACATGAAGTTTCTTGCCACCATTGTGTGTGCGTCCACGCCACAAACGCCGCGCGGCGATTTATGACTGATGCGGCAGGGGCCGTTGGCGCAAAGCTGGCAAGATAAGCCTTCAATGCAAAACTTGCATTGTGTCGGTTGTTGCTGGCTAAAACGGTCAAAAACGTTGGTCATCCCCGCATTATGCACAACCTGGTACATTTCCCGCATTGCAGGATCAAGAATCACATTTAAGGGATACCCTTCTTTGGACTGGTCCTCTTTTTGGATATGTTCGCGTTGCCACTGATGGATTCTCTCCATGGAAGGCGATTTATTGATCCCGTCATAATCCACCTTCGCATCATGAGCGTGCTCGTGCATAGCGGGATCATTAAAGTCCTGTTTTGTTAAATCCGCAGCGTACGTTTTATTATCACCGCGCATTCTTTCCGCACTGCGTTCAAACGATTTAAAAAGATCTTTTATCGGCATTGTTTGCAATCCTCCTCAACAATTTATTTCATTTTAGTTTTTGTTAGAAAGCAACAAATATGCCGTAGTAAAAAAAAGATCTACGGGAAAACTAAAAAGCTCAGAAATGAGCTTTTTGTAATCTTTTATAGAACACTCGGGAGGAAATACACATGAATGTGCATTTGGTTATCGGAGAGTTCCGCTCAAGAGACACTGCCCAAAGAGCAATTGAAGAATTAGGCAGGCATGGCTTTCTTAAAACCTCCATTTATCAAATAGGAAAGACGCCGGTTGAAGGGATTGATACCATGAAAAACGCCTATGCCGGCGAATTACCCATGTTTGGCCGTGGCGTGAAAGGCAGTGATGTTGCCATAGAAGGGCGCACGAATGAAAAAAACCTGCTATACAGCGAAGAAGATGCCAGAAAAATCATGGGCGGCGAGATTGACGAACCCAGTGCTTACGCGGTGGCTGTCGACATAACAGATCATCACGATCCAGAATTTGTTAAAAAAGTACTTCAGCATTATGGCGGCGACATAAAAAATCATACCGAATTAGAGCATGAAGAAAACATAAAAAAATAGCCAGACAGCTAAGGAATCGTCCTGCGACACCCCCATTACGTCGGAAACAATACCATTTCCTGGTACAAAAATTCCCCTCCCCTGGAGGGGTGCCCGCAAGGGCGGGGTGGTCGCGTGGACGAGTGGGACAAATCACCTGTCCCCCTAAGGGTGCGAGCCCCTAGAAGGCAGAAACTCCATCGTAGGTAACCACCCCGGCGCTTTGCGCCACCCCTCCACAGGAGGGGAATTATCTCACGTAACGAAGCTTTAATCTGCCTTTCTTTCAGTGAATTGCAGACTTTCACAGAATGCTGAAGCTAGCAACTGGTCAAAAGGAATAGAGTTATACTATAATTATAACGGTGGAATTTTTCAGAGCAATCCGTTTGTTACTCCATTCGTATTCGCCGGTGATCTTAACATTTATCAAGGCTCCAATAAAATTCGCAACTGGCAAGGATGGGAACTTAGCTCATATCCAAAAATAATTCCCGCAGGGTACACCAGTTATGGAGGTAGGGTTTATGCTAACAAATATTGTTTTAGGATGTTGTTAATCACGCTGTTTGACGGTAGTTTTTGCACCGAAAATGTCGGTTGTAAATAGTGTTGTTCACCGACAGTTGCCTGAAGATAGTAAAAAACAAGCCCTGGTGACAGAACTTGTTTGGTCGAAATAAATCAGGCAACATTGTAATTTTTAGTGGGGTTAAGGTAGAATTTTACTTGCTCAATAATGACATACCAGTCTGTATCCATCTCTACACGACCTTGCAGGATGTACCCCTGTAAGTGAATATTAATGACGCTACCACAATGGATGGAGCGGCAGTAACTATTGTCTGCATCATAGATATCC
>JAGXRV010000085.1 GCA_018335695.1 Clostridium sp. | reverse complement strand
TTTCACTGAACAACGCTGAAAAGCGCTCTTCGTTGATACTCTTAAAGATGTGCTTGTAGAAGTAAGGAGCCCAGGTTTTCTGCAACGCTTCTTGGACATACTTGGGAAATTGTAAGTAAGGGTCTGCGATACTTATTTGTCCTTGGTTTCGATTTTTCTTGAACATGTTTCTATTTCCTCCGTTTATGGTGAAAATGAGAATTTATTACATCTTCATTATACACCAAAAACGGCAATAATTCAAGCTATTATGAGCTTCGCCGCGTATTACAGGTTAAACTATCTTATTTCATGCACTCATTTGTTTTAAATGGCGATATTTGCGTAATTTTGAGACATGACCCATTTTTGCAAGGCGATATAATACCTTTTTGGGTTTAAATCATGTATAAACGCTAGAATAAAAGTGATCCATTATTAACGAAAACGCCAGGAAAAAAGTGAGCCACTTCTACTCAAAAACCCTGTATAATTCAGAAGGAATGACAACTGAATTACAGGGGGTGAAAGGGTGTCAATAGAAGTGGAATCTTACGAAAAAATTCGGCATTTATATGAACATGAAGGTATGTCACAGAGGGCGATTGCTAATAAACTCAACATCTCTCGTAATACTGTAAAAAAGTACTGCGAAGGCTCTCGGATACCGTGGGCTCGACAAGGTACAAGTGGCCGACAGCGGTATGTCATTACGGACGATATCCTGACGTTCATCAAGGAGTGCCTGATAAAAGATGACGAGGAGAATATAAAGAAACAAAAACATACAGCTCAACGAATCTACGACCTGCTTGTGGATGAGAAGAATTTTACTGGTGGTAAATCAACCATTCGTGAAATTGTCGCCACATTGAAGGATAAATCAGGCAAAGCGTTTGTACCGCTATCCTATGACCCAGGAGAAGCGATACAGATAGACTGGGGTGTTGCCACAGTTTATCTGGCCGGACAAGATCGGTTCAATTGGCTCTCGGTAACTGGAAGGATGTCTCAATTTTGCCGGACGCAGAGCCCTAGATGCTCCGCATCCATTGTTCCCTGCACCTGCGGGGGTGACGGTGAAGGAGGAACGGTCAACGACGTCGAAAACTTCCCGCAACGATTTAAGGAGGTAAGGTTATGACTTGCTCGGCAATTCCGCTTTTCCCTTTTTCCGACCCGCAAAATTACCGCCCTACCCTGGATCTGGCACGTCGGGAGTTGGCCAGTGGTGATCCGAAAGAAAAAGCAGCCCGAAGCGGCTGTTACTTTGAGCCCACTCGGCCAGCTTTTTTTGTCACCATGCTCAACCATCCCTTTATAGTCTCTTATCCTGACGGAAAGGTAAAATACATGGACAGCAATCTAGAACCACATTTTGTTTGCCAGATCCTGATGCTCCATTATCTGTCTCGGGCAGACGGGACACCTCTTTTACACCGCTTCATTCCATACCGACAACTGGCTGGCGGTGGAAGTTATGACCGGGCCTTTCAAAAGCGAGCTGTGCAGCCGCTCGCAGAGATGTTCGGTGCCTGTCCAGAGAAAATGCTGCCGGCAGCCGCCGCACTGCTCGGCGGAATACCCTATTGTCAAGGGAATGTCACCGGAACGCTCCTTTATCTTTTCCCGCGCGTTCCCCTGCTTTACCTAGTCTGGCCAGGAGATGATGAGTTTGCGGCCCGCTCCAGCATTCTCTTCGATGCCACGGCCAATCACTACCTGCATACCGAGGACTTGGCTGTCTGCGAGTTTATCACGGATTTACTAGGCAACATTCACAGGTCTACGCAGTTACAATCCACCACTTAGGCAGTACGCGAGGTTGAACGTGAAGTTCCAACTAGTAATGGTGGACGCATAGACATTGTAATCTGAGCAATACAGAACCAGAAGTCAAGGGATATCGATAAGAACGACTTGTCTAGCTTAATTAGGCTGGCAGTCATGAATACCGTTTGAAGAGCCGAACGTCAGTAGGTTCGGGAAGTTTGTGGCAGAAAACTTTAGAGGAAGGCGATCATCTAACTGCTATTTACTGATGCTCAACTGAGCATCTTGGTGATACTTTTTAGCGTGAAATATTCACCTGGATCGATACTGATTTCAGTGATTTAAAAGATAAGAATATTTTTTGTCTGCATTCTGAGTAGTTGGTTTAACGGAATAGATTTTTTTTTAAGAATTCTTCTCATAATATTGAAGGGTTTTCTTTTTATTTGCAGAATTTACCATTGACTAGAAGTCATTGAGCAGTCTGATTTTAATATGAAATCGTGTACGGCATTGGACTATAATGTTTTTTTAGAAGTGGAACTACAAGTAAGTCGATATGTTGCATGTAGATACGATAAAAAACAGAAGAGGTGAAATTTTGATCCTGAAAGGTGTACTTGGAAAGCTTCAAGATTTTGACGTCCGGGGTAAAAGAGTGGAGTTGGTACGTATAACTTGGGATGAAGTAGGGAAAAAAATATTGCGCAAGACTACAAGCGAAGGACGAGAAATCGGCATTTCGTTAGACTCCCCGCTTCAACACGAAGACGTTTTGTATGCTGGAAAAGAGGAAATAATTGTCATTGAATTGCTACCCACAAAATCCTTAGTTATCAAACCGCAGTGTATGCGTGAAATGGCCTTGTTATGTTATCACTTAGGTAATCGGCATACAAGCGTTTTTTATCAAGATGGTCAAATTGTTATTCCATATGATAATATTTTGGAAGAATTGTTAGTTAAATTAGGTTTTGCTGTTAGTGTGGAGGAAAGGAGATTGAATAGTGCACTTCATACCAGCACCGGACATCACCATCACTGAAGAGAAACTACTAAGCCTCTGGCAAGTTTGTGACAGTTTCTTTCCGACTGGCGGATACACGCAATCATATGGTCTTGAAACATATATTCAGCTAAGCCTAGTGAAAGATGGAGAGTCGCTAACCGAGTTTTTGTCGAGTTACCTGATAGAAGCGACGGCTCGCTTAGATGGCTTAGTAGTACGGTTGGCTTACCGAGCTATTGTAAGTAGCAATATGGATATAATTGTCAAGCTGGATGAAATTTTAGAAGCTCAGAAGTTGGCGCGTGAACCTCGTGAAGCAAGTGTTAAAATAGGTCGGCAATTTCTAAATACGATTAAGAATTTGCTTACTACTCCTGAGCTGGAGTCTTATGCAAATCTGGTTAAAGAAGGAAAGGCTCAAGGGCACAAAGCTTTGGCCTTTGCTTTTCTGGGTCATGGATTCGACTGGGGTGAGGACCTAAGCGTTTTAGCTTTTATGTATAGTACTGCCAGCGGTATGGTAAATAGCGCGATCCGGGCGGTTCCTTTGGGACAAACCACAGGACAGAATGTTTTGCAGAACTTAAGGCTAAGAGGCATAGTGGCAAAAGCTGCTGCGATGAGCAAAGCGTTAACAATTGACGACATAGGCGCAGTTGCTCCTGGACTTGAAATTCGAGCTATGCAACATGAACAGTTATATTCACGGTTGTTTGCTTCCTAGGGTTGGATTTTGTTGGAATAATACGCAAGGGGGAAGTTACTAATGATTCGCATTGGCATAGGCGGTCCTGTTGGTTCAGGCAAAACAGCTTTAATTGAACATCTTTGTCGTAAAATGTATCCCGAATACAATATAGCTGCTATTACAAACGATGTTTATACAAAAGAAGATGCAAGGATTCTAACAGAAACCGGCGTTCTTCCTCCTGATAGAATCATGGGAGTGCAAACTGGTGGTTGCCCTCATACTGCGATTCGTGAGGATGCGTCCATGAACCTAGAAGCTGTTCACGAAATGAAACAGAGAATACCTGACCTAGAGATACTTTTTATCGAGAGCGGTGGCGATAATCTTTCTTCAACATTCAGTCCGGAACTTGTCGAAGTGTTTATTTTTGTGATAGATGTAGCTGAAGGTGAGAAAATTCCTCGTAAGGGTGGCCCAGCCATCTGCGGTTCAGACCTTTTGGTCATTAACAAGACAGATCTCGCCCCATACGTAAATGCTAGCCTAGAAGTTATGGAACATGATACTAAAAGGATGCGTGGGGACAGGCCTTATATCTTTACTAGTCTAGTTAAGGGTGAAGGGCTGGATGATGTGATAAGTTGGATCAAAAAACATGCTTTGTTTGAGGATTTAAAATGATGGCACAGAAGCCAAAACAAATAGGTAAGCAGGGTGTAGAAAGTTTTCGTGCCAATCAAGGACAGAACGGCGAGTTAAGCTTACGCTTTGAAGTTAAAGACGGCAAAACGATTATAGCGGACCGTTTTCACAAAAATACGTTGAAAATTTGCAAGCCCTTCTATTTAGAAAAAGGAACTGGGCGAGTACGCATCACACAGATCGGAATTGGCGGTGGCATTTTCAGGGGCGATAGTCTTTACCAGAGTTATGTGCTTGGTGCGGGTAGCAAGGTGTTAGTCACTGCCCAATCCAGTAACAAGGTGTATAAGACGCCTTTTGGCAAGTCCCTGCAAGTTGCCAATTTCCAACTGGCGAAAAACAGCGAATTAGAATACATAACCTACTCCACTATACCATTTGCCGAATCCGATTTCAAAAGTGAAATGACCATAGAATTAAGCTGCGGCAGTAAGGCTTTTCTCACGGAGATTGTAGCTCCTGGTCGGTGGACCAGAGGGGAGCTCTTCAAGTACGCTTCCTATCAGTCTATAGTCAAAGCGTATTGGGAAGGCCAACTAATTTTGTGGGATAACTGGCAAATTACACCACAGACAATGGATGTTAGCAAGCTTGGTTTTTATGAAGGCTATACACACCAAGGGAGTGTTTATATCTTCAGTGATAGTGACAGCGTCAACCAAGACTTGGTCACGAAAATTCATGAAAACCTTGCTGAGTATCCCGCGATTATTGCTGGTGTCACCACCATTACCAAAAGAAAAGGCCTTGTGGTACGCATGCTTGGCAATCGTGGCATGGATTTAGAGGAAGCCATTAACATTGTCTGGGATATAGGACGTCGTGAATTGTTAGGGTTGCCAAGGCCAAACATTCGGCAGTACTAGTATATTGTTGTTCTTTAGATCTCAACAAGTATATTGCACCGGCCTGTAGACCTCGTGTATAAAATCTGCGGAAAGGTTGGTGGCGCTTGGCTAATTCATGAAAATTAACTTGGGCTACGTGCTTGTCGAGTAGTTTTCGCAAGTGAAATTTGCAAATAAGGAGGAATGCAAAATGAATCTGTCTCCAAGAGAGATTGACAGGTTGTTAGCATGGACGGCCGCTCAGGTAGCTCTAGATCGCAAAAGAAGAGGTCTTAAATTGAATTATCCTGAAGCCATAGCGATTATTTCTGCCGCTATTTGGGAAGGTGCTCGCGAAGGTAAATCTGTTGCTCAGTTGATGCAGGATGGAACTAAGATTTTAAATAAGGAAGACGTAATGCCCGGGGTCTCTGAAATGATTCAAGAAGTACAGGTAGAATGCACATTCCCTGATGGCACGAAACTTGTAACTGTTCATACCCCAATTCAATAGTGACTCGCCCGAAAATAGTTATTGTGAAATAACTAAACGACTCAAGGAGGGTAATCGTATGATTCCAGGAGAATACGTTCTGGCCAATGATGATATTATCGCAAATGCTGGTCGCAAAACCGCGAAATTGATTGTATCAAACACAGGTGATCGCCCCATTCAGGTTGGCTCCCATTACCACTTTTTTGAAACCAACAGAGCCCTTGACTTTGACCGTGCTACAGCTTGGGGCATGCGTTTAAACATCCCTGCAGGCACGGCAGTCCGTTTTGAACCAGGTGAACAGAAGCAGGTTGAAGTTGTCGAAGTTGAGGGCAATAAGGTTGGTTATGGTTTGAACGACCTCACCCAAGGGAGTCTTAGCACTGAGGGGCGTCTAAAAGACGAAGCTTTAGCCCGTGCGAAAGCATGGGGCTTTAAGGGGGTTGAGTAGTCATGACATTGAGAATTCCGCGTGATGTTTATGCAAGTATGTATGGTCCCACCATTGGAGATAAAGTTCGCTTAGCGGACTCGGATCTCTTTATTGAAGTAGAGAAGGATTACTGCACCTATGGGGATGAAGCAAAGTTCGGTGGCGGTAAAACTCTGCGTAATGCTATGGGACAATCAGCTCGCGCAACCCGCGCTGAAGGAGCCCTAGATCTTGTGATCACCAATGTTTTGATTTTTGATTACTGGGGTATCGTAAAAGCTGATGTTGGCATCAGAGACGGTAAAATCGTCGGCATTGGCAAAGCTGGTAACCCGGACATTATGGCTGGCGTAGATCCTAATATGGTTGTTGGACCAACCACAGAAGCTCTTTCCGGTGAAGGCAGAATTCTGACCGCTGGCGGTATTGATGTGCATGTTCACTTCATCTGTCCGCAGTATATTGAACATGGATTAGACGGTGGCCTTACAACTTTGTTGGGTGGCGGTACTGGTCCTAACAGTGGCACTCTTGCAACTACATGCACGCCTGGTGAATGGAATATTATGCGCATGATGCAATCCATGGATAGCGCTCCCATGAACTTTGGGTTCTTCGCCAAAGGCAATGCCTCATTTGATGCTCCCCTAACAGAGCAGATAAAAGCTGGCGCTTGCGCTATGAAGTTGCATGAAGATTGGGGCACAACTCCGCAGGCTATTGACGCCTGCCTTACCGTCGCTGACAAAATGGATGTTCAGGTGCTGATTCACACTGACACACTGAATGAATCAGGCTATGTTGAAGACACTATCGCTTCTTTCAAAGGCCGTACAATTCATACTTTCCACACAGAGGGTGCTGGTGGTGGACACGCTCCAGATATCATGCGTGTAGCCGGTGAACCAAACTGCTTGCCTTCTTCTACTAACCCGACTCGCCCTTACACTGTTAATACCGTAGATGAGCACCTTGATATGCTGATGGTTTGCCATCACCTAGATAGCAAAATCCCCGAAGATGTTGCATTTGCTGGTTCTCGTATTCGTGCTGAAACCATCGCAGCTGAAGACGTTTTCCATGACTTGGGAGTAATAAGCATGATTGGGTCTGACTCCCAAGCCATGGGACGTGTGGGTGAAGTGTGGTGTCGTACCTTCCAGACCGCTGATAAGATGAAAAAACAGCGTGGCGCGCTTCCTGAAGAGACCGGTGATAATGATAATTTCCGTTGCAAGCGTTATGTTGCTAAAGTTACGATTAACCCAGCAATAGCTCACGGTATTTCTCAGTATGTCGGCTCTATAGAGGTTGGCAAAATTGCTGACCTAGTGTTATGGCGGCCGGCGTTTTTCGCTGTCAAGCCGGATCTTGTAATGAAGAATGGGATGATCGTTAGGGCACAAATGGGCGATCCTAATGCATCCATCCCTACTCCGCAACCTGTCTACTCTCGCCCGATGTATGGCGCATTTGGTGTGGCAGCAGTAAAGTCTGGTTTCATTTTTGTGTCACAGGCCGCTTATGAAGCTGGAATCGGTGAAAAGTACGGCTTGAGCAGAACGCTTTTGCCAGTTATTGGTTGCCGTAATATTGGCAAGAAAGACATGAAGCTAAACTCTGCTACTCCAAAAATTACTATTGACCCAGAGACATATGAAGTTCGCGTAGACGGCAAACTCATCACATGTGAACCTGCAAAGGAGCTTTGCATGACTCAGCGCTACTTTCTCTTTTAGGCTAGGATAATATTTTCTCATGCAGTATGGCTACGAAGAAGTAGCTTCCTCTATGAAGATTTAGCTGAGTAGCCGCATTGATGTCGCTTGCAAGAAAGAGAGTTTTTCGGTGGCGTTTCTTCAGATGAGCTTGAAAAGAGGGGAACCTGGGCTTGAGAGGTGTAAGGTTTTCCTCTTTCCTGTTGTTATCGCTTCAAAGCGGGAAACTACAATTTTCTGTGCTCCAGAAAGTGCTACTATTAAGCCTTGATGGGAGGGGAATCTAGTGTTTGGGAAGCTTGACGGAACCATGGAAGAAATGAGCAAAACAGTGGATAATGTTCCCGTTATTTCCTTCATTGACTCCTGTCTACGCGGCATTGCTGAAGTCTTTATCGCAAACAACCCAATTACCGGCTTTTTTGTATTAGTAGCTATGTTTGTTGCAGATCTTTGGCTTGGTGTTGCTTCGACAATTGGTGTTATTGTTGCTACTGCAACCGCTCATCTTTTGGGCTTTGACCGTAGCCAAATTCGCATCGGTTTGTTTGGCTTCAATGGCTTCCTGGTTGGTGCTGCCATACCTATTTTTATGGCAGGAACAGAAATGAATCAGTTGATTTATATAATAGTTTTTAGTGCCTTCAGTACAATAATTATGAAAGCTATGATGAAAATTATGGAACCATTTGGCCTAGGAGCTCTTACGCTTCCCTTTAATATCGCGACGCTGATCTTTCTCTTTGGGGCCTTGAATTACGGCCATGCTACAGTCGGACCACTGATTAATCCCTCGCTTCCTATTGCCGGGGCTACTGTGGAGACTGTGGCTTATGTAGACGGTGATTTTATCATCAATGCGGTATTTCGTGGGATAGGCCAGCTTGTTTTGGCCGACAGTATTTTAAGTGGCATCTTAGTTTTTTTTGGTTTGCTAGTCACATCACGTATTATGGCATTCTGGGCAGTTGTAGGTTCGTTGATTGGTATGATAACCGGCGTTGCCCTTGGAGTCAATCAAGGCACAATATATGCAGGTCTTTGGGGATACAATGCATATATCACGGCGATTGCTATCGGGGGAATTTTCTTTGTTCTGAACGGAAAAACCGCGCTTTATGCTGCTTTTGCCGCCATATGTTCTCAGTTGCTGGCTGGTGCTATAGGCGCCTTTATGGCTCCTTGGGGGATGCCAGTTCTGACTTTACCGTTCTGTTTTGCGGCGATCCTCTTTATCTCGGTTGGTCGAACCAGCAACTGGCTTATTCCGATAAAGTGTTCCTTAACTACACCAGAGAGACACATTGCGTGGCATAAGTGTGAACTCTCTGAAAATAGTTGCTAAAATATAGGGCGGTCTACAGCTTTGAGATCAGAAACGAAATAACCGTTCAAAAGGGAAAGGGGTAGTTTATATGATGCATTGGGGCGCAATTATTGTCCCACCAGGCTACACAGATGCTTCCATATTCAAAGCAGGAGGCAACCCTTACGGGACTTCTGTTACACAAGGGCAGGATGGAAAGCCGATTGAAGATGTAAAGGACGCGGTAGCTTATCAGGTCAAGCGCCTTGTTCAAGTGGTGGGCTGGATAAAAAAAGGTCGCGAATAAAGACAGGAAAAGTTATAGATGAAGGTGACATCATACTGCGAATCAATTTATCTCTCTTCCTTTTTCCTCCCCAAAGCCCTGCGGTGCTCCATGCTTCGTGGCGATTTTCATGTCTTTAGATTACCGTTATTTCATTCGCACCGATCCTGCGGAGAATATCAAGCAGGACAAGGAGAAATCCACGGAAAGGATCGATGTCGCGATGCCAGAATGACTCTCAATAAGAATTCAGGCAGATCCCAAAGGCTGGACCTGCCTGATTTGTAGAGTAGTTTTATTTGCCCTATTTTATAGCATAGGAAATTATATCGTTCAGGGAAGCTACGATCCTATGCGTTGGGGTTTGTAAGGGGCGTGCCCCTTACTCTTGCGGGGTGCTCAGAGCCCGCAGGCTCGCCGAAGGGGCGGCAGCCCCTAGTGGACAAGAAAAACGCATCTTTGGATAAAGCGCGAAGGTTTTTTCTTGGCTCAGTATTAATCCTCTAGTAACAACTGGCGGCCTTGGCGCCTGTCCATTTCCAGCTTCGGAACTACTACTTCCAGCACGCCATCCTTAAATTTAGCGTTGGCCTTATCTGGGTCGCTGTTGGGAAGAGGAATAGTTCTCGTAAAAGATCCGCTCCTGCGCTCCCGTACCAAGTAGTTATGTTTTTTATCCTCTTTCTCCTCACTGAAGGCCCCTTTTAAGGTGACGCCTTCTTCACTCACACGTACGTCCAAGTCTTTAGCGGTTAAGCCCGGCACATTGGCCCTGACCAGATAAGCCCCGCCCTCATCTACCACGTCAACCTGAAGTCCCGTTTCATTTTTTAACACGGTAATGCTGCTAAATGGGAAAAAGTGGTCGAACATGTCATCCATTTGACGCCGGAAAGTAGAGATGTTTAGGGGGTCACGCGGAATCAAGTTTACCATTTGACAACACGTCCTTTCTTGTTTTTAAATTAGCACTCTCTGTCTTCGAGTGCTAATTTAATTTTAATAAGATAGCACTAGGCAGGCAAGGAGGATTTAAGCTAATTGCAAGCGAATTTTTGCTGACAATTTTATTTTGAGGTGTATATCTTTTTTTTTTAGAGTATTTCAAAGAATTGAGCATGATATCTCGGTAAAAAGCTTCCGTAGTTTTTGTTACATTATACCGCTTGAGGGGACAAGACGCTAAATAACACTTAGCTTCTTGGCATGGCTGTTATTCCAAATTCCGAAGAACAGTTTTCTGATATCATGGATAATGCCGGATAATATTGAAGAGAAACCTTCGCGTGAATTTCTATTATGCATAATGAGAATGTTTATGCAGGAGGAGGAGAACTTGCAGGAGGTTCCGTTAAAGATTAAACTTTGATATAATGACCATGAATTCGGAGGTAACAGGATAATGAAACAATGGTACGAACTGGGATGTCTTCCGAGGAACAGCCCAAGCGAGAGGAGAAAATCACGATGAAGAATGAGCGTATATACAAGATGACATTTTCCAGAGTGTATCCGCTGCTCGTCCAAAAAGTGGAGAAAAAGGGTCGCACAAAAGAAGATGTCGACACGGTCGTTTACTGGCTCACGGGCTATGACGAACGCGGCTTGCAGCTGCAAATAGAGAAAGAGGTCAACTTCGAGACTTTTTTTGCCGAAGCCCCGCAAATTAACCCGAATGCCGATAAAATCAAGGGAGTAGTCTGCGGCGTTCGTGTAGAAGAAATTGGCGACCCGCTAATAAAGAAGATACGATGGTTAGATAAGCTGGTGGATGAACTGGCAAAGGGCAAAGCAATGGAGAAGG
Source organism: Clostridium sp. (assembly GCA_018335695.1). Taxonomy (GTDB): domain Bacteria; phylum Bacillota; class Dethiobacteria; order Dethiobacterales; family Dethiobacteraceae; genus GPS1B09. Next base: position 2,720 of record JAGXRV010000085.1, on the reverse strand, counting down.
TGCTGAGGCGATGACTCAATACATTGGCTATAAAATCGTTGGTGTTTTCCCCAATGTAAACGGCATCGGCAAGCCCGATATTTGGATGGTGAACAGGATAAAGAAAGCATGATTACCTACACACTCAACCGATCTAAACGCAAAACCCTCGCCATCTATGTCCGGAACGGCGAGGTGGAAGTCCGCGCGTCGTTGAAAGCCTCGAAATTTGACATTGACAAATTTGTGGTAGCCAAAGAGCAATGGATTACAGATAAACTGGCGGAATCAAACGAACGAAAAGAACAGCGCGCGACGTTCATATTGAACTATAACGATCTGGCGCTGTATTGTGGCAAAGCCTATCCAATCGCCGCTAAGACCGGTGGTCGGGTAGGCTTCGATGATGAACGGTTCTATATGCCGCCCGACCTGACCTCGGAGCAAATCAAGTACGCCTGCGTCCAGATTTACCGTATGCTTGCCAAACGCGACCTGACTAATAAGGTTTTGGCCTTCGCAAAGCAAATGGGAGTCATGCCTATCGCCGTCAAAATCAACGGCGCGAAAACCCGCTGGGGAAGTTGTTCCGGCAAAAAGAGCCTGAACTTCTCGTGGCGGCTCATTATGGCAGAGAATGATGTGGTTGATTATGTCGTCATCCACGAACTGGCGCACATTATCGAGATGAACCACTCCGAGCGATTCTGGGCGATCGTTGAAGGCGTGTTGCCGGATTACAAGGAACGGCAGAAGCGCTTGAAGGTTTTACAGAAAAAGTTGAGCATGGAGGACTGGGAATAATGGAAACTGCTAAAATCAGATGCTTTGGCGACACTCCCATCTACATAGACTATCACGACAACGAGTGGGGACGACCGGTGCATGACGACCGCAAGCTCTTTGAAATGTTGATTTTGGAAGGCGCGCAGGCGGGGCTCTCATGGATTACCGTGCTGAAAAAGAGAGAAGCATATAGAGAAGCCTTTGACGGTTTTGACCCTAAGAAGGTAGCCCTTTACGATGACGCGAAAATCGAAGAACTCATGGCAAACGCAGGCATCATCCGAAACCGCCTGAAAATCAACGCGGCAATCATCAACGCCAAGTTGTTTCTGAAAATTGCAGAAAAGCATGGGAGTTTCGATAAGTTCATCTGGAGCTATGTGGATTACGCGCCTATTGTTGGGCACTGGGAAAAATTCGAGGAGATGCCCATCACCACTCCAATCTCCGACCAGATAAGCAAAGGCTTAAAGAAGCAGGGATTCAAATTTGCTGGCTCGACGATCATTTATTCGTTTATGCAGGCTGTAGGCCTGGTGAATGACCATCTCAAGTCGTGTTGTGTTTATGAGGATATATTGAATGCAAATCTTAGTTGACGCCGACGCCTGCCCGGTCAAACAGATTATCGTCAGGCTTGCCAAACAACGAAATATCCCCGTTACCATGCTGATTGATACCTCCCACGAGCTGAACGATGGTTACAGCCGTATTATCACCGTGGACAAGCACACCGACAGCGTGGACTACGCCTTGATGGGTTTGTTGACCCGTGAGGATATTGTGGTGACGCAGGATTTCGGGTTGGCCGCCATGGTTATCGGCAAAGGTGCAAAAGCTGTCAGTCAGAACGGATTGATTTTTACGGACGCAAATATGGATAAGCTACTGCTGGAGCGGCACATCGGTCAAAAGATACGCCGGGGCGGCGGCAGAGCCAAGGGTCCCTCCAAACGGACAAAAGATGATGATGCCCGGTTCGAGGCGGCTTTTGAGGGGTTATTGGCAGATATAGAGTAATGATTCAAACGCAAAAAGCCTAAAATCAACCAAAAACATTTTCGCATGAGATAGAATTCAGGGGGAAGAACAAAACGAGATGATGAAAAGATGAACACCAACGAGAATCCCGTCTGAACGTCTCTCCACTGCGGTTTCTTTTCTCAATCCACGGTTTTCAAGGATTAATGTTCATGAAAATCGGCGTTGCTGATTCATCTTATACATTCTTTATCTGCAATCGCAATAAGCTGATCAACTGATCGTTTGTTAAGGGTATTCAAGACAAGTTAGTTGTTTGCTTGCACTGACCTTTGAGAGCAGGAGATCTCTGGAGTAACATTGAATTATGAATTGTATATGCACACCTTGGCTGGGAGGATAAGATGAAGCTTATTGCTTATCATGATATCAAAAACAATGAAGAAATCTGTACGTATATCCAGAAAAGTGACGTTGTACTCGGGTTGATGGGGTATACGGAACACGCCTTTAACCACGTGGACAAGGTGGCCCGTACAGCAGCCGATATTTTGCTAGAGTTAGGCTTTAGTGAACGGGAAGCAGAGTTGGCAAGAATAGCGGGGTTTATGCATGACATCGGGAATATTGTCAACAGGGATAGGCATGCCCAATCAGGGGCCATCATTGCTTTTAACATTCTGACACGACTGCGAATGGAACCGGCGGAAATAGCGCTTGTTGTTGCAGCTATCGGCAATCATGACGAAGGCAACGGGTCTCCTGTCAATTCAATATCGGCCGCACTGACCTTGGCGGACAAAAGCGATGTGCGGCGTAGCCGAGTACGAAACCAGGATTTCGCCACCTTCGACATCCATGACAGGGTCAACTATGCTGTGGAGGAGTCTAGATTATCTGTGTGTAGGGAAGAAAAGCTTGTTTCCCTTTTGCTCAGCATTGACACCAAAATTTCTTCTAAAATGGAGTATTTT
>JAGXRV010000084.1 GCA_018335695.1 Clostridium sp. | reverse complement strand
CTAAAACATAAACATTAATTTTCATCTTCATACTGCAGGGGGAGATCGTTAATTTCCTTGGAGGCATTCAAAGACCTCGCTGGTTAGCGTGATCCCCCCTCACCTCCCATAAGTGCGTATTTGTACGATGGATAAAACCCGGATCATTGCCAGGTTGCACCTCTGTGGCTTGAGTAGGTGAGGCCCCTGAGTTGTTATGAAGAAGAAAGTTGATAAAACAAACCCTGCTAGTTGCTGTTAATTTTTTACATTTTGACAGAAGGGTATTCTTTTGTCTTTTAGCAATTGACAATAGTACGCTATGCTATACAAAAGTCGTCCTGCTTTTTTTATTGCAGTTTAGCTTTTGACAAGTTGCATCGGTCTATGTCATCATTTTATGGCTTTTTTTCCTTGCTGAATGTTAGTAGCTCCCGTGAATAACCGGAAAACCAGCAGACAACAAGGTTTTCTTCTTTAAATCATCATAATGTAATGCCAAATTTATATTAAACGGCTGACCATCGACTAAAATCTCATTTTTTATCAAAGGGGTATGTGCTGTCAGGCTAATCAATTCCTCACCCTCTATCCCTTCCAGCTCTTTTGCCCCTATTGCTCTCAGCGCCCGTCTGGCAATTCGCCCCATTTCCTCCGCCGTCCTTTTGCCGGCTAGCTGACCGGTCAAGTGAACGCTAATTTGTCCCTGGGGTGCAAACGGAAGAATCTGCTGATTAAACCGTTTAATCAATGTCTTGATTTTCTCAAGGCTGGAATCTCTGCCGACAATCAGCAAATGTGTTTTCGGGCTGTTACCCAAGTCGGCAGCGCCGGGGTTGCTCTGAACCACCAGCTGTGTTTCCGGTCCAAACGCCGTCAAACCTGTAACCTCCAAAACCCGGTATGTTTCGCCTTCTCCCCGCTGTACTTCGCCCCCTTTTAATCCCAACAACTCACCCACCTCAAACATTATCCCCTCAAGTTCAACCATAGTGCGATACTCGTCATCCAAGACGGCATAAAACTGCGCTTCACCTCTCACAATTTCTGCCCCCGCGCTCCTTAAAATCACTTCGAGCACTTGGACTTCCTCCATTTCCTGGCTGGCGGCTCTAGAGACAATCACCAGCAGGCTAAGCAGACAGACAAGTATAACTGCTTTTTTCCGCCAATTCATTTTCAGCACCTCCCTACCATTAGCATTGGCAAATTTTTACCAATTTAAACCATCTTTATGTTAAATCGGCAAAAATATGAGCACGTCAGGCAGGCAGCCTCGTATGAAATAACGAAAGGCAGCGCATATTCTTGACAGTGTATGTAAATTAGCATAGAATTTTAGCTGGAGATAATTTTGGAACACAATGAGGAGCTTTAGGAGGGAATCAATGGCACAGGGGCTTGAGGAGAAGGAACATGGTGAAAATAATATAGTCCAGTCAGTAGAACGGGCTCTGACATTGATAGAAATTCTAGCAGATGAAAGTGCTCCGATGTCTATTACAGAGATTTCAAAGAACGTGGGGTTAAAAATAAGTACCGTACATCGTCTGTTAGCTACTTTAATTTATAAAGGGTATGTGGAACAAGAGAGTGATAGCAGTAAGTATAAGTTAACCTTTAAGCTATTATCAATCGGTCAATCTGCTATATATCCGATTGACTTTCGAGCCAAAGCTCGTCCTTTCCTGGAAGAGCTGGTGGATCGGTGTAATGAGACGGCTAATCTTAGTATTCTGGATAACGGCGAAGTGGTCTATATTGATCAAGTAGAATCCACCAACATAGTCATCGTTAAAATGTTTTCCACGGTTGGCAGTCGCCGGCAGGCCCATTGTACCGGTTCTGGAAAAGTCCTGTTAGCGTATCTTCCCAGCGAAGAACTCAATCGGGTATTAGGAACTATGGAGCTTAAACGCTACACCAATGAGACGATTACAGATGTGGAGATTTTAAAGAAAGAATTAGAACGGACCCGAAAGCAAGGTTATGCTCTGGATATGGGTGAACGTGAAAAAGATATGCGTTGCGTGGCAGCACCGGTGAGAAAACATGGTGGTCAAGTAGTAGCGGCGATTAGTGTTTCTGGACCTAGTACCAGGATCACATCATACTACTTAAACAATGAGCTCATCGCTGTAGTGCAAGAGGTTGCAAAAAAATTGTCGCTATCCTTGGGATGGGACGGTAAAATATCCACAACCCTATAGGCATCTTAGATCGCAGGAAAGCAGGCTTTTTCGCCTGCTTTCCTTTTTTTTGGAAAGCATTTTCAACTAATAGGATATAGCAAGGAAGATATAGCCGATAAGCTGCAAAATTGCAGCAAAAGTTTTTTGTATTATGAAATACTATTCCATTGACAGAGAATTTAATCGCATCTATAATGTAAATATAAATTAACGGAAGCATAGTCCACTATGCGGAATAAAAAAGCGATAAATCCACTCTAATTGTGGAATATATTCCGTTATATGGAGAAGGGGAGGAAAAGCATGACTTTTAGTAAGGGGTTAAATGCCAGCAAAGCAACGTTTACCAAGAACAGAACACCTGATAGTGTTTCACCGTTTAGTGGTCTCTGCACTACATGCTTGGAGGGGTGTCCTGGCTTGTGCGAGGTTGGAAAGTCCGCTTTTCGTGGCAGGGAGGTTCTTTACCCGCAGCCTTATGGCGCCACCACCTTTGCTTCCGAAAAAGATTATCCCGTCGATTTCTCACACTTTAATATTATGGGGACAGCAGTTGGCGCTCAGGGTATCGAAGCAGATAGCAACAAAGCTATTTTCCCTGCAGTTAACGTGGAAAGTAATATTGGAACCGGGGATCCGATTAAACTAAAAGTTCCATTTGTTGTGCCGGGTCTGGGTTCTACGAAAATAGCGGCTACTAACTGGGAAGACTTAGCTGCCGGCACAGCCATCTCAGGCGCGATACTTACTATTGGTGAAAATGTCTGCGGCATGGATCCTGAGTGCGTGATTAAGAGTGGCAGAGTTGTACATTCTCCCAACCTTAAAAAAAGGGTGCAAGATTTCTGGAATTGGCAGGACGGCTATGGTGAAATCGTTGTTCAGTCGAATGTGGAAGATACAACGCTGGGTGTTCTGGAGTATGCAATTCAGGAACTAGGTGTCAAGGCTGTGGAACTAAAGTGGGGCCAGGGTGCTAAGAATATCGGTGGAGAAGTAAAGATTTCCACTTTGAAAGAAGCTCTCTTATTAAAAAGACGCGGCTATGTGGTTTATCCTGATCCGGAAGATCTGACGGTGCAGGAATTATTTAAATCCGGTGCGTTTAAAGAGTTTGAGCGTCACTCCCGGGTAGGGATGGTGACAGAAGAATCATTTTTAGCTCGCGTTGAGGAACTGAGAAATCTTGGTGCTAAATATGTGTTCTTGAAGACGGGAGCATATCGTCCAGCCGATTTGGCCCGCGCTGTTAAGTTTTCTTCAAAAGCAAGGATTGATTTGTTGACAGTTGACGGTGCCGGTGGCGGCACAGGGATGAGCCCTTGGCGGATGATGAATGAATGGGGTATTCCCATAGTATATCTGCAGTCCTTACTCTACGATTACCTGGAGCGCATTAAGCATCAGGGAGAATTTGTCCCCAATACCTGCATGGCTGGCGGTTTCAGTTTGGAAGATCAGATCTTCAAAGGTTTTGCACTGGCTGCACCCTATGTGAATGCCATCGGCATGGCCAGAGCTCCGCTAACAGCCGTAATGGTGGGTAAAACCTTGGGTAGAGCAATTGTGAACGGCAAAGTACCGGCTGACATTGCCACAAAATATGGCACAACCCGCGAGCAGATTTTTAATTCGATTCACAAATTAAAGGACACGTACGGAAATAACGCACACAAAATTCCTGCCGGTGCATTGGGTCTATACACTTACTTTGATCGTTTGCAAACAGGGATGCAGCAACTGATGTGCGGAGCACGCAAATTCTCCCTTGCGTATATCACCAGGGATGATTTAGTCTCCTTGACCCGTGAAGCTGAAGCTGTTAGTGGTATTCCTTTTGTAATGGACGCAGACCGAGCGGAAGCAGATCGCATCCTAGGAGGCCGGTCGAGAACCGAAATATATACAATGCGTTCAGCCACTTCAAAATGAACTATAAACTGTCCTCCGGAAGCCCATTACCTTTCTGGGAGGGGTATAGATGGAATCATGGGATTATCGTCAAAACATCAGTAGGATTGTGGCGGAGGCAGTGCAGTTTTGTTGTAAAAGAGAGCATCTTACAGAGGAAGATTTCTTCCGAACTCTCCAGGCAGGGCAGGAAAAAACGCATAGCCGATTGAGGTATGCTTTAGCCAAAGGCATCTCCAGTTACCTGGGAAGTATCGATGATAATCTGGTGAGTGTTTATGTCTATGGTTCCACAATGGCTGATAATGCTGGTTTTAGCTCAGATATTGACCTGATTGTTCAAGTAAAATCCAAGTATGGCAGAACGCAAAGGGCGCTACAAATCCTTGATTCCTATTTGTTGATTAGCTATCAGGTTATGCTGGGCAAAGAAGAGTTTAGGATGAACTGCATGCTGGATGTGCATCTCGTTGATCAAGATGATATTAAACAGCGCAGAGAGTATGGCAGTATAATTTCATCTCTATTTATTGCTCCAATAAAGGTTTGGTGCAGGGTATAATGTATTATCCGTAGGCAGGGCGGGTTTGAAACCCGCCCCTACGAGTTGTCGCCCCTGCAACACCTCCCATTGCATAGAAAACCATATGCCTATGAAGTAACAAATGACAGAAGAACGGCTTCCTCACCGGGGAGCCGTTCTTCTGTCATTCGGTTTAAATTCGTGTGCTGTGATAATCGCCTCGGCAATCTGCTTCAGCGCCACCCGCTTATTCATGCTTTGCTGCTGAATCCGTCTGAATGCTTCCGTTTCAGGTATGCCAAGCGACTCCATCAGTATCCCTTTTGCCCTTTCAACCGCTTTTCTCGTCTCAAGTGCTTCTTTCATCTTTGCCAGCTGGTCTGCCATCTTGCGTAACCGGCTCTGGCCTGCGGCGGCAAATTCAACCGCCGTCAACAGTGCCGCATCATTAACCGGCTTGAGAATCTGACCAGAGATGGTCGTGTTTTGCGCCCGGCGGGGGTGCGTTCCCACCAGTACCAGCCCTATTTGCCCGTTTTCTTCCAGCATTCTGGCTGCTGATATTCCCTGAGGTGTGTCGATATCGATCACTGCCACATCAGGCTGGAGTGCCTGGATCAGACGGAGTGCACCGGGCTCGTTGTCAGCTTCTCCGACAATCAGGTGACCTGCCGCTGCGAGGATCGAACTGATGTTTCTGCGTACGCCGGCGGAGCCTGCACTGACTGTTATTCTTACACCATTCATAGGCACCCCCCCTGCTAAAATAAAAGACGCCTCCACGCAGAGAGCTGGCTCTGTCAGGGCGTCACTGCCCGGTACAACACTGTACCTTAGTTTGTGGTATTCATTTATTTTTATTATAAAGGTCACTAAGCAAGATTGCAACAGTAAATTTTGAAAATGGCTTCCGCATCGTGAAATATTTTCTGCCTGGCTGTTGTATTAGTCTTTATTTGGAAAAAGCGAGCTCAATTTGACAAGAGGCTTCAATTGGTATAAACTGAAGTTAATTTAATAGATGAAAAAGCGCTGAGTTCTTGTCTGGGCAAGAAGCGGGGGAACCACTTTATTGGGGTGAATCTCATTTGTTATGAGTAGGGTTATCTCTTTCAACCCGAATCCGTCAGCTAACCTCGTAAGCGTGAAGAAAGAGGTCGCATGTTTTTTTGAAAATAATCAACTCAGGACCTCGCCTGAGTTTTTTATTTCATGCGCCTCACATTTCACCTGACGACAAATTGCGAAGGGGGATTATTGTGAGTCAAAACATCTGTAATTTACTTAAAGACACCGGAGAACTTCTTAATCTGGCACAAATCACAGGCGATTTAAAAAAAGACGAGTTTATAGGCCGCAAGCGATTGAAACTATTCTGGGAGGAGAACCCCGTTTTCCACCAACTTGTTCAGGAAAGCATCAATCCTGAAGCAACCCGTAAGAAAATCGAAAATTATCTGGGCAAATACGAGAAAAAGCTACTTAATTCCCTCGATCGTGACCATTCTATGGACAGAGAGTTAGCCCGCCGTGCCCTAAATGTTCTGAAAAATATATTTGCCAAGCGAAGCGAGGAGCTGACTGGATTTAGTGTCCTGAGCACCCTGATAAAGCTTGTCCATCTTCAAGAGATATATGTGCATACCGCCTTTGTTGAAGAGTTGAGGCATCTCTTCCTTGCTATGAAGGAAAAAACACGGCTTTTTGAGAGACCGCGCTTTCAACGTGCCAGCTTGGAAGAGACTGATTCCAGAGCTAAATCTACTAGCAGGTCGGCCGTACTGGACGATATGTCCATGCGGGCGAAATTGTGGATGTCCCGCTATCCATCAGGACTTGACCTGGAAACGATTAATCGCCGGAATTTAAACAGAGAGCGGATTATGCAGTATTTTGATGCCGGTGAAGAGGAGTGGGCTGACTGGGCATGGCACTGCCGGCATGTCATTAGAGACATTGACACTTTAACAAACCTTATCTCCCTCACGCCTGACGAGGAGCAAGCCGTCCGATCAGTAAGGGAAGCAGGGCTGCCTTTTGGCATTACTCCGTACTATGTTTCCTTAATGGACTTTGAGAACAGCCGCAAAAGGGACCACGCCCTGCGGGCTCAGGTTTTGCCACCGCTAGATTATAGCACGCTAGTACCTGCTTTGCGTAAGGCTCCTGTCAAATCGCTTGACTTCATGGGTGAACATGATACCTCTCCTGAGTCACTTATCACCAGGCGCTACCCTATGATAGCAATTTTGAAACCCTATAACACTTGTGCCCAGATATGTGTGTACTGCCAGCGCAACTGGGAAATTACAGATGTAATGGATAAAGGTGCGGAGTATCCGGAAGATGTTTTGAATCGCGCTTTAAACTGGCTGGCTCGGCGTCCGGAAATAACTGAGGTACTTATTACCGGAGGAGACCCTGGAATCATGCCTGACCACAAGATGAAAGACCTGCTGGATAGGCTTGCTGAAATGGACCATATTGACAGGGTCAGAATTGGCACCAGGCTACCGGTAGTATTACCCATGCGTTTCACAATTGAATTTGTTGACATGATTAGCTCTTACCATGTCCCCGGTCGCCGGGAGATAGCGGTAATGACTCACTTTGAACACTCTTATGAAGTGACTCCGGATGCAATGGAGGCTGTCCAAAGGCTTCGGCGAAGGGGCGTACCGGTATACAATCAAGCCGTTTTTACTTACGAGAACGCCCGCAGGTTTGAAATGGCTGCACTACGTAAGAACCTACGCTTAATTGGCGTCGAACCATATTACACTTTTAATGCTAAAGGCAAAGAAGAAACCGGCGCCTATAGGGTTCCTATTGCCCGCCTACTGCAGGAACAGGCTGAGGAGGCGCGGTTAAACCCAGGCTTGGATCGTACTGATGAGGCTGTTTTCAATATTCCACGGCTTGGCAAAAATTATCTCCGAGCCGGTCAGGACTATGATGTGATTATGATTCTCCCTGACGGCTCTCGCCTGTATGAATTTTATCCCTGGGATCACAGTACTGCTGAAAGCAGTCCTTATTTGCACAAAGATGTGCCGGTGCTTAATTTTCTAAGCACAATGGAACGTCGGGGAGAAGACTATAAGGATTACAGGAGCATATGGTACTACTATTAGTTTTTTGCTCAGACCGTAGCTGGCTGTTCATACTTTTTTAATTGCAGAGATGTACAGTGCGTAAAGTTATGATATAATACCCATAGCGATAACAGTCGCATAGAGCTGTGCGCGCACATAACAAGGAGTATTGAGGAGGATTTAAATGAGACAGAAAATTGTGAATACCTCTGCCACTGCCGCCTTAGAGCAATTAATTACAGAGCTTGGCGAAATGTTTACCGAAATAAATACCGCCTTTACACAGCGCCGCTTGTCCTTGAAATACAAACAAGCCACTGATGATTCAGCCAAACTGATCCGCAAGTCCCTCGTAGTGCTTTCAGAAACACCGGGAGAGTTAAGTCCTGCTGAAGCACTAACTATTCAAGGCATTACAATTAACCTAAGTAAAATTTTCTATAATGTTTTACGCTTGACTGACCATGTGGAAAACAAGGTCAAGAATAAAGTCCTCTTCAGTGAGGAGGCGATGACGGAAATGAGCGGGCTGTTAAAGCGAAGCAGCGACTTATTACCGCATGTGGCTGATGCTTTGCGCACCTGCAATGAGCTGATTGAAAAGCATGTTGAAAAAGAGGTGGAAGAACTGCGGAGTTATGCCGCTAACAGTACTCTGACTCATGAAGACCGTCTCTGCAAAAACGTTTGTCATCCTAAGGCGTCTGTAATCTACCTGCAAATGCTCCAACACATACAAGATATTCTCTGGCATTTCAAAGCACTTGCCTGCCATAATGACGTTTCTCTCCAATAGATATAGTTTGCAAAACTTAAGGCCGCCGTGATTTCACGGCGGCCTTAAGTTTTGCTTTATGTTATTTTTTATCTCCGCGGACAATATCTTTGATTTTCATCAGTCGAACTAACGCGCCCCGCTCGTTTTCATCCAACTTCATGCTGATATACTTAATTGTATGCTGAAGTTGCGGAATGAGGACGTGCTCCAAAGCGTTAACACGGCGGCGAGTTTTATCAATCTCATCCGCCAGCAGGTAGACCGCCTTTTCCAGCTCAGCCAAGCGGATCAAGTGCGGCAACACTTTGGCTAACGTGTCAATAGAAGAATCCAGCTCCCCGGAAGTATTGGCAAACCCGTATGGCGTAGCATCGCCTTCGGTCTCCTTATCTTCCAAGTTGGTGATTTGCGGGACATGCACGCTCATCACATTCTTCGTTTTTACGTCTACTTTCACGGCCGCTTTAGGATACATAATCGCTTCTTCCAGCGTTTCCCCCGACATCACAGCACTCGCCAAGAGGAAATTGGCAAAAGAACGGGAAAGCTCTTTTTCCACACTGGTGCGCAATTCCTTATTTTCCCGAATTAATTTAAGGAAAACGCGCATCAACTCATCGCGCTTATCTTTAAGAAGTTTGTGGCCGCGCTGAGCCATTTTGAGCCGTCCTTTAAGACGGTTAAACTCCATCCTTGTAGGGTTTACGCGGATTTCCACACCTTACTCCCCCTTAACGGGCAGGTACTTTTCCAGATACTCATCGCGAACACGTTTCAGTTCCGTGCGAGGCAGCAGAGCCAGCAGATCCCAACCAATTGTGAGCGTATCCACAATGCTGCGGTTCTCATTTTCGCCCTGCTTAATATAGCGGTTTTCAAACTCATCGGCAAAACGGGCAAACATCTTGTCGGAACTGCTGAGTGCCGCTTCACCGAGAATTGCCGCCAGTTCTTTTGCCTCTTTACCACGCGCATAAGCAGCGTAAAGCTGGTTTAAAACGTCGGCATGGTCTTCACGGGTCTTGCCTTTGCCAATCCCTTTATCCTTCAAACGGGAAAGGGAGGGCAGGACGTCTACGGGCGGATAGATACCTTTCCGGTTCAAAGAACGGTTAAGCATAATCTGTCCTTCCGTAATGTAACCGGTAAGATCGGGAATCGGATGTGTCTTGTCATCCTCCGGCATGGTAAGGATCGGGATCTGGGTAATAGAGCCTTCGCGGTCACGGATCCTGCCGGCGCGTTCATAGAGCGTAGCCAAGTCGGTATAAAGGTAGCCCGGATAGCCGCGGCGACCCGGCACTTCTTTGCGGGCGGCGGAAATCTCACGCAACGCCTCGGCATAGTTAGTCAAATCCGTCAAGATAACGAGAACATGCATCCCTTTTTCATACGCCAGATATTCAGCACAGGTAAGCGCCATCCGCGGGGTGGCAATCCGCTCAATGGCCGGGTCGTCCGCCAAGTTGATAAACAGGACGGAGCGATCGATAGCACCCGTTTTCCGGAAGTCGGAGATGAAGAAGTCGGCTTCTTCAAAGGTAATCCCCATGGCAGCAAACACCAAAGCAAATTTACCTTCTCCTCCGAGCACCTTAGCCTGACGGGCAATCTGCGCCGCCAAACGGTTGTGAGGCAATCCGGAGCCTGAGAAAATAGGCAACTTTTGTCCCCGCACCAAAGTATTCAGGCCATCAATCGTAGAAACTCCCGTCTGAATAAACTCTGACGGAAAGTTACGCGCATAAGGGTTCAGCGGCAAACCGTTAATATCAAGACGCTGCTCGGGAATAATTTTAGGCCCATTATCCCGGGGACGCCCCAGACCGTCAAAAACGCGCCCCAGCATATCCATGGATACCGGCAATTCAATCCCTTTGCTCAGGAAGCGAACTTTTGAGCCGCTTACACTCATCCCGCTCGTGCCTTCAAAAATCTGAACGAGCGCTTTGTCGTCACTTACCTCCAACACGCGACCGCGGCGCGTTGAACCATCTTTTAATTCGATTTCGGCAAGTTCGCCAAATTTGATGCCTTCCACCTGTTCAACTAGCATCAAGGGGCCGATAATCTCCGAAACGGTACGATACTCTTTTTGCATGGTGGCTCCTCCTTCCCTACGCGTACTGCTGCTCGAAGTCGTCGCCACCGGCGGTAAGACCGGCAATCTGCTCCTTCAGGGCAGCTTCAATTTTATCTATCTGAGCCATATCGCTTTCCGCCAAGTAACGGGCACGGGCGATTTGATCACGAACAGGAAGGTTTAGAATCTCTAAGAGGTTAGCGCCCCGTTCAGTGGCCCGTTTTGCCTCATGATGAAATGCCATAATCAGTTTAATCATCTTGAACTGTTTTTCCAGTGACGCATAAGTGTCTACTTCATGGAAGGAGTTCTGGTGCAAAAAGTCTTCCCTAACGGACTTGGCAGTCTCCAGGACGAGGCGCTCCTTTTGAGAAAGGGCATCAACGCCGACTAAACGCACAATTTCTTCCAGTTCAGCTTCTTCCTGTAAAATTCGCATCGCTTCGCTGCGCAAATCTACCCACTCGCTGCCTAAATTATTGCGATAGAAATCATCAAAGGTGTCCGTATAAAGCGAGTAAGACAAAAGCCAGTTAATCGCCGGGAAGTGACGACGGTAGGCAAGGGCGGCGTCCAAGCCCCAGAAAACTTTGACGATTCGCAGAGTATTCTGCGACACCGGCTCTGAGAGGTCACCGCCGGGGGGAGATACGGCTCCTACGGCTGTTAAGGCGCCAATGCGTCCATCACTGCCAAGGCAAGTTACTTTACCGGCCCGCTCATAAAACTCGGCGACACGCGAACCAAGGTAGGCCGGATAGCCTTCTTCACCAGGCATCTCTTCCAGACGACCGGACATCTCGCGAAGCGCCTCTGCCCAGCGGGAGGTGGAGTCTGCCATCAGCGCCACTGAATAGCCCATATCACGGAAATATTCAGCCAAGGTGATTCCGGTGTAAATCGAAGCTTCGCGCGCGGCCACGGGCATATCAGATGTGTTGGCAATCAACACTGTCCGCTTCATCAAAGGCTCACCCGATTTAGGGTCCTTTAGTTCAGGAAATTCGTTGAGCACGTCAGTCATTTCGTTGCCCCGCTCGCCGCAGCCGACATAAACAACTATTTCCGCGTCGGCCCACTTGGCCAACTGGTGCTGCGTTACAGTTTTACCGGAACCGAAGGGACCTGGGATACAGGCTGTGCCTCCTTTGGCTACAGGGAAGAACATGTCCACAACCCGCTGCCCGGTCAAGAGCGGTTCATTGGGGGAGAGTTTCTCTGTGTAGGGACGGCCTCTGCGCACAGGCCATTTTTGCATCATCTGTACCTCTGTCGTCTTGCCGTCTTTTTCAAGTTTGGCGATGGTGTCTACTACAGTGGCTTCCCCGTTATGGAGAAATGAAATCTTGCCGCTCACACCGGGCGGAACCATAATTTTGTGGAGAACCAGTGTTGTTTCCTGAACAGTGCCCAGAATGTCTCCGGCTTGTACATCATCGCCCACTTTTGCAGTAGCCACAAAGTTCCATTTCTTGTGACGATTTAAAGATTCCACCTCAACACCACGGGCAATCCTTGCGCCGATCTGGTTAAAAATTTCATCCAAGGGGCGTTGAATGCCGTCGTAAATCGACTCGATCAGACCAGGGCCCAATTCCACACTTAACGGAAGGCCGGTTGAATATACCGGCTCGCCGGGGCCAAGTCCGCTTGTTTCTTCGTAGACCTGAATAGAGGCACGATCTCCACGCACTTCGATAATTTCACCAATCAGCCGCTTGTCGCTGACGCGTACCACGTCAAACATCTTGGCGCCCGTCATGTTTTCGGCGACGACAAGCGGGCCGGAAACCTTGACGATTTTACCCACATTTTCCGTATTGGTCAAAGCTAACTACCCTCTTTCCCAAATAAGATATCAGCGCCAATGGCTTTTTCTGCATTCTTCTTGATCTGCATCATCCCCAGACCCAAAGATCCTTGGTTATTTGGGATGAGTACGACTGCCGGCAGAAGCCTTTTATTAAGCTCTTCCAGCTGCGGTTGAACCTGTTCCGCCACGGCTTCAGTAATGCAAATAACAGCAACTTTTTCCCGCACAATTTCGCTTAGCGCACGGGCCGCTTCGTCACCGCCGGTAACCGGATATGTGGCGACGCCAAGCGCTTTAAAACCCAAGATGGAGTTTTTATCGCCAACTACCGCTACCTTATACATAGACATCACGTAACCTTTCTTTGATCTCTTCGGTAGGCAGCTGATTGATTTTACCGACCATTATAATGCGAATCATCTTGATTTCGCTTTCCTTGGCTAACAGGTAACCAATAATCGGCTCCGGGCCAAAAGTCACATATTTAGCTTGTTTCGCATACTTAATCAGATGATCATCAGCCAGCTTTTCGTAACGGGTCAGCGTATCAGTTTTCTGATACGTCTGAACCCCTTCCTCTACCACCTGGGCATAGGGGCTAAACATCAGCCGATCCACCAGCACTTCCAGCGGCTCCACCAACTGCACCAGTTTGCTCATATCAACATCACCATTCGGCAATAATGCCTGTTGCAGAAAATCCTTTGGACGGTTGGCACGGCGGACGCGCAAAAATGTCTTGATATTCAGCAGATCGACCAAACTCGTAAAATAACCCTTTAAAAACCGCGATTTCTGAGCATCTACCGCGTCTTCGAGCTCTTGATACATGGCACGGTCCAAAAGCAGACCCACTAACTGTGGATCGGGATCCAGACGAAGCAGCTCGGAAAGCTTTTCTGCCGCTTGTCGCATAAGGGCAGGCAGATTACGATAATCATCATCGGCAACGGCACGAATCAGTTCAGCCAAGGGAATATTCCCCACTTCCGGCACCAACAGCTCATCGCGCTTTTCCGCCAGCTTGTTTGCTTTAATTAAGACTTTAAGATTGTGATAGTCGAATTTCTTAGCAAAAAGGTTAATCAGCTCGGGCACCGGGGAAATTTTGCGCAATTCCAGATAAATACGGCGCAGCTCGGCATCCAGCATTTTTTCAAACTGGTGCACACTGCCAAGATCAGCCAGATACTCGCCGTATTCACTCTCTCCCAGCACCTTCAGCGCTTCTTCAGCGCTTCTGGCCTCAACCATTCGATCAATTTTGCCGCGATCCAAAAGCCGTGTTTCCATAGCACGGATCCGACCGACGGCATAGGCATACCGGTCATTATTTGGCACGCTCCAAGCCTCCTTTCGAGCCGGAGGCCGGTTATCGGAAGGGGATGAGCCGGACAACGCCGGCATTTGCCTCTTCTTCTTTCCGCTCCAGCAATATTAAGATCTTTAGCTGAAAAGGATTGCCGCCACTTCCGGCTCCAACTGGTCGCGTTGTATCCCCAGAATGGAGTCAAAGGAATTATTAATTTCCACATCTCCGCTGCGCAGGATAAAGCCACCCTGCATTTCACTCGTTTCTGCGGAGAGAGTCAACTTTCCCTTTTTGCCCTGCTGGGTCAGTGCTTGATTGACGCGAGCCAAGAATTCCGGTGTAAACCGCGCGCGATCGGACTGAGAAACGATTACTTCCTCAGCACCGGTTTGTGCTGCAGCAAGGAGCATGTTAAAAAGAATATCCTGATAAGCCTTTTGATCAAGAAGACTGAGACGGGTAAGCGCCTGCTGAAAAGTATCCTCAATCAGTTTTCCTTTAGCCGCCAAGATAGCTTTGCGGGCGTCAAGCTCCGCAATTGTCTGCGCGCGACTCCGCCGCTCTCCGGCTTGAACAGCCGCCTGTTCCAGCAAACTGACCTTTTTGGCGGCAGCTTCTCCTTCGCCTCTTGCAAGGATCTCCGACGATTTTTGGCGAGCATCAGCCAAAACATCAGCCGCTTGACTGCCGGCTTCAGCCAAAATCTTTTCCTTGAGCTTGTTGGCTCCTGACATCAGGCAGCCCTCCTTAAATTCCAAACAGAATCATAATAGACATCAGCAAGGCAAGCACGGCGTATGTTTCCACCATAACGGCGTAAATAATAGCCTTACCCAGTTCTTCGGGACGCTTGGAGATCAATAGAACGCCGCTCGCGGCAGCTTTGCCCTGAGCAATAGCAGACATAAGACCTACAAAAGCAATCGGCAAAGCGGAGAAGAGATAGAGCCAACCTTCAGCCATCGAAACTTCCATAGGAGTACCACCGATCATGCCTGTACGCTGAAGAATCAAAAATCCAATCAGCAAACCGTAAATCCCTTGTGTGCCGGGCAACGCCTGCAGCAAAAGGGTGGGGCCGAATTTGTCCGGGTCTTCTGTGACAACGCCGGCAGCCGTCTGGCCAACAATGCCAATCCCGATAGCAGACCCAATACCGGCTAACAATACAGCAAAAGCAGCACCTACAATTGCGAGAGACAAACCACTCATAGTTTCAATCATTAATAATAAGCCTCCTTTTTCTCCTATTCCTTCTGGGCAAACTACTTCTTAACACTAGTTTCTATGCTAATTGTTTTGCCATTCAGATTGTACTTGAATGCTCCTGGTTTTTAACCTAAACGGCACGAAAGCGCGGCCGCCGCCTTCGTAAAAGCGGTTATAGAACTCGATATACTGAAGACGGCTGGAGTGAATGTAAGAACCAAGCGTGTTGATAATCAGGTTAAACGTGTGGCCGGCAAGCAATAAAATCACCATCACGACATAACCAATCGGATGTCCGGCGAGCAGCCCCGCCATGGTATTAATCGCCAGAGCGATAACAGCCGTGGCCAAACCGAGCGCCAACAAGCGAGAGTAGGATAGCACATCACTAAGGTAACCGGTGATATTGTAGAGCGAGAGAAGCCCGGAAAAGAACTTCTTAATAAGAGTAGGCTGTGTGCGTCCCTGAGTAAGAATCAGACCACCAGCACCTACAAGCGCCATAGATTGTGCGATACCGCCCATCCCAGGCGCGATAAAAAGCAACAAGCCGATGATCAGCAAATACCAGAAGCCTACGTCGAAAATGGCGTCAAGTATTTTCCCTTGTTTTGCCAAACGGTAAAACTGTATAGCCATCCCAAAGAAAATCTGGATGATACCCAGCACAAAAGCGTAAATCAGCATACGCATCGGATCAGCCAAGGAATCGAAGAAGAGTGGCGCGCCAAGCAACGGCATGCCAAACCATCCCCCCACCAGCCAACCAAAAAGTACGGTAGAAAGGCCGCCGGCAAGAAAGATCCACATCAAATTGCGAGCCGGCCCGGCTTTAATCATCTTTAAACCGACTATTCCCAGCAAAGCAATAATTACTCCATAGCCGGCATCAGTCATACAAAGACCGAAAAAGACAATGAAAAACGGGGAAAGCATCGGGGTAGGGTCAAGGCCGCGCGGCCCCGGTGTGCCGTAAAGCTTGGTGATAAACTCAAACGGGGCAAAAAGCGGTTTGTTTTCCAGCATCACCGGAAAAGCTTCGTCTTCTTCAGGTTCGCGAGCTAAAACTTCCACCGTCTCACAGGCTGAGGCCAGCTTCTTTTTTAACTCAGGCAAATCCGCCTGGCAAATCCAACCTTCCAGGATAAAAGCATTGCCTGTGCGCGCTAAATTTGAAACTACCTGCTTTTTATCACGTTCCAGTGTGAGATAATCGAGAAAATAATTTAGCTGGTCACGATATTTTAGCTGTTCTGCGGCACCGGCCAGCGCTGCCGTGCGCTCACTTTCCGCCTTGGCTAGCTCTTGCTCAATGCGCTTTAAGTTTTCAGCCGCAGTTCCCTGCAATTGCGGAAAGTTTTGCCTGTTAAAATTGTGTTGCTTCAAAACAGCTAACACATCATCCGCGCTCGAGAGGTGATATAGCACGAAAACAAACGACTCACCGCGGTCACTATTTATTTCTTGTAAATAGCAGGCAGGCGCCGCTGCGGCAAGTTCTTCCCTGACCTGCCCCAATTCAGCCGCAGGCAGTGTGCCAAGTTCCGTCCGAACGACAGATGTTGTCTTAATTTCTTCCAAGGGAACGTCCAGTTTGACCCAAGGTGTCAGTTGAATCTTTAAGTTTTGCAAGCGTGTTTCTTCATTGCGCAAAAGCATCAGCTTTTCGTCAATCTTGCGCAGTGCGGTATAAACACCGGTGCTTACGTTGTCCCACAGAATGGCGTTACTGCCTAACTGCGCTGAATCCACAACCATTTTGCTGTCGCTCAATGCGGCCAGCATACTTTTCTTTGCAGGGTAATAGCGCTGCAGAAAATCTAAGGAAAAACGCACATCAGCAAGCCGCGCTTCCAGTGACTGCAAAGCTTCCTGCTCCTGGTCTTCTTCCACCATTTCCGCCCAGGCTTGGTCTTCGGCATCCTTAGCCTGAAGGTCATTAACCTCCAAAACGCCAAGTTGCTGCAGGATATTAAGAACTTTATCCTTTTCAGCCTGGTGGGCAACTAAGTAGAGTTTGTTCATTTTAGCTATGCCCATAGCTTTTCACGATCCTCTCCATAACCAAGGTTATTGCCGCTTCCTGTTTGCCGCGAGCGGCAGCCAAAATTTTTTCAATCTCCTGTGCCGCACGTTGCTGAATCGGAGCAACTAACCCTTGGCCCTCTTGTTCCCCGGCAGTCACGACTTGACGGCCTTCTGCCTCTGCCGCAGCCGCATACTGCTGGTAGATTTCAGCCGCTTTCAGTTCCGCTTCCTGCACCATCCTGCGCGCCTCAAGATGTGCGCCTCGTTTAATCTCTTCAGCTTGCTCCTCTGCGGACCGAATCTCTCTAATCATCTCCACCAACAAAAGCATTCACCTCCCCCTACTTTACTTAAGAAAACTTGTCAGGAACCGGCGGCAGCCTCCGGCCAGACAAACACATGAAACTAGACCGACCCCCGTGCTACTTCTTGAGAAGCAACCCGATAGCCTGCCTAAACCCTGCAAACAACCCAAGCAAAACACCAAATAAGGTGAACAAGGGCGGATTGCCAAATTTTTCACCCAGGTACTGGCCTAAAAGAATCCCCGCGAGCAGCGGCACGGCTATAGAAAGAGCCAGATTCACGGCTAAACCAAGACCTGAGTAGTCTTCGGGATTAAACTTTACCACAAAGACCCCCTCTTTGCTGCGTTAACATTAAAGTTTCCAGCAATTTTCCGGGATATTCAGGCAAGAGCGTGGCGTTCCTGTCTTGTGCAGAATATTTACTGACAGAAAAGGAATTCCCCGAATTGACCATATTCATATTCGACAGTATTTTTGAAATCCCTTCCCACTTTTCTAATCTTATCAGCTTAATTAAAGATTATTTTTGAAATTTTCTGATACAGCACCATTTTTGAAATTTTCAAACAATATGCCCCTTCACATCAGAGGCGGCACAAACGGGACGACTGCTAACGCTTGACTATGGTAGCGACTCCTTGACCACCGCCAATGCAAAGGGTAGCCAGCCCTACTTTCGCATCACGTTTTTGCATGGCAAAAAGCAAAGTAACAAAAATCCGGGCACCGCTGGCACCGATTGGATGGCCAATGGCAATCGCGCCGCCATTTACATTGACTATATCCAGATTAAATTCGAGTGTCTTAGCTACAGCCAGCGCTTGAGCGGCAAAAGCTTCATTTGCTTCAATCAGCTCCACCTCGCCTAAAGATAAGCCGGCTTTTGCCAATGCTTTTTGCGTGGCTTTAATGGGGCCTGTCCCCATGATCCTCGGCTCCACACCGGCTGAAGCAAAAGAAACGATGCGGGCAAGCGGTAAAAGACCCAGTTCTTTTGCTTTTTCTGCAGACATTAACACCACGGCAGCCGCACCGTCGTTAATCCCGGAGGCGTTACCGGCAGTTACTGTGCCGTCTTTTTTAAACGCCGGACTTAACTTTGCTAAAGTGGCAACGGTGGAAGCTTGCTTCGGGAACTCATCAACCTGAAAACTGAGCGGATCCCCTTTGCGTTGCGGGATCGAAACCGCCATAATTTCAGCGAGAAAACTACCGTTTGCGATTGCTGCCGCAGCACGGCGCTGACTCTCAGCAGCCAGAGCATCTTGCTCTTCTCGGGAAAGACAGAAGTCAGCGGCAATATTTTCTGCGGTAATACCCATGTGAATCCCGTCAAGAGCACAGGTGAGCCCATCCGTCAGGAGGGAATCTACCAAAATACCGTTACCCATACGCTGCCCCCAACGGGCACTCGGCGAAAGATAAGGCGCCTGGCTCATATTTTCCATACCACCGGCCACCACCACCTCCGCATCACCCATCATAACGGCTGCAGCACCTAGATTGATCGCCTTTAAACCGGAGCCGCAAACTTTGTTGACGGTAAAAGCCGGCACACTCACCGGCAGCCCGGCGCGAAGAGACGCCTGCCGTGCCGGATTTTGGCCTAGACCTGCCTGCAGCACATTCCCCATTATCACTTCATCAACCTGACTGCCATCCACACCGGCGCGGCGCAGCGCTTCCTGAATAACTAATGCCCCCAACTCTACCGCGCCCACATCTTTTAAGCTGCCGCCAAAACTGCCTACCGCAGTACGTACCGCCCCAACCACAACTACCTCTCTTATTTTGACCTCCTCCTTTCCATTAATCCAGCGCTCTCGATATTACTGCCGTCTATTTTTTCAGAATAATCTCCCGGCCTTACTCCGCTTTGAGTGAAATACCAGTCGGTAGCAGCAACAATCCGCTCTGCTGCACGGCCGTCGCCGTATGGATTAATTGCATTTGCCATTTTTGCGTAGGCAGCCTTATCTGTCAGCAAGCATGCAGCCGTTTCCACCAGTCTGTCTGCCGCGCTGCCAACCAGAACTACTGTGCCTGCCGCTACCGCTTCCGGACGTTCTGTGACGTCTCGCAAGACGAGTACCGGCACACCAAGAGACGGGGCTTCTTCCTGCACTCCCCCTGAATCTGTAAAGATTAGCGTGCTTTTTTGCATTAGATTATGGAAATCAGCAACATCCAAAGGTTCAATCAAAAGTACGCGTTCCAAACCGGCAAGATATCTATTGACAGGTTCCCTCACTGCCGGGTTTCTATGGACAGGAAAAACCATCAGCACATCAGGATTTTCTGCCGCCACGCGCCGCAGTCCGCGGCAAATTGCCGCAAGCGGCGCCCCCAAATTCTCCCGCCGATGCACTTCTACAAGCAATAACCGCTTGTCGCTTGGCAGACTGTTTAATTCAGAGCGGGAAAAAACATAATCCGGCTTAACTGTATGACACAAAGCGTCGATCACAGTGTTGCCGGTAACAAAGATTTGCGACTTGGGCACATTCTCAGCCAACAAGTTTTCCCTGGCGCTTGCTGTCGGGGCAAAATGCAGATCTGTCAATGCGCCTGTTAACTTACGATTTAATTCTTCCGGATAGGGCGCATATTTTTGGCCTGTTCGCAAGCCCGCCTCAACGTGAGCCAGCGGGATCTGACCATAAAAAGCAGCCAGCGCTCCCGCAAAGGTAGTAGTCGTATCACCATGCACATAAACAATGTCGGGGCGCGCTTCGTTAAAAACTTTTTCCAGACCAATTAACGCGCGTGCTGTTATCTCTGTCAATGTCTGCCCGCTTTGCATAATGTTCAGGTCAAAATCAGGCACAATACCAAAAAGAGCCAGAACCTGATCCAGCATTTCTCGATGCTGCCCTGTTACACAGACGAGCGGTTCCAGCAGATGATGAGATTTCAACTCCAAAACAAGGGGAGCCATTTTAATGGCCTCGGGGCGCGTACCAAACACAACCATAGCCTTTATTTTCTTAGTCATGGTTCACCTCATTTTCTGCCTCACTAAAATACCGCACTCTCACCCCGGCTTCTTTTAATAATTCTGCCGCCAGTTGATCGGGGTAACTTTTTGCTATCACGACTTCTTTCATCCCTGCGTTGATTATCATTTTAGCGCACATAACGCAAGGATGTGTAGTGCAGTAGACGGTTGCGCCCTGAATAGAGACGCCGTAAAGCGCTGCCTGCAAAATCGCATTTTGTTCCGCGTGGAGGGCGCGGCAAAGTTCGTGGCGCTCGCCGGAAGGAATCTGCTTTTCTTCGCGGATACAGCCTACTTCCTGGCAATGCGCCAAATCTTTTGGCGCTCCGTTATAGCCGGTGGTTAAAATCCGTTTATCTTTAATAATGGTCGCGCCCACTTTGCGGCGCAGACAGGTTGAACGGTTAGCCACAACCCTGGTTATCTCCATAAAGTATGTATCCCAGGACGGGCGCATCTCTTTCACCTCTTTTGGATTACTCATAAACAGGAAAAGCGGCGCAGAGCTTTGCCACCCGGTCTGCCACTGACTGTCTGACTGAATCGTCGTTTTTGCCTGTCAATGTTTCCGCAATCAAATCTGCAATAATTTCCATTTCACTCTCCTGCATACCGCGGGAAGTGACAGCCGCCGTGCCAATACGGAGCCCGCTCGTCACAAAAGGACTTTCCGTATCAAAAGGTACAGCGTTTTTATTTGCCGTAATCCCCACCAAATCCAGCATCTCTTCAGCCAGTTTACCGGTAAGCCCAATATTCCGCAAATCCAGAAGCAGGAGATGATTATCAGTTCCGCCGGAAGCCAAATTAAAGCCGTGCGCTTTAAGCCGAGCGGCAAACACTTTGGCATTAGCCACCACTTGGCGGGCATAGCGGGAAAACTCGGGCTGCAATACTTCATTAAAATTGACTGCTTTAGCGGCAATTACATGCATCAGCGGGCCGCCCTGCAGACCGGGGAAGATAGCTTTATCAACCGCAGCCGCAAATTCCTTCCGACAGAGAATTAACCCACCGCGCGGACCACGCAAAGTTTTGTGTGTGGTGGAAGTGACAAATTCGGCATAGGGCACCGGAGAGGGATGAACGCCTGCCGCCACAAGACCGGCAATATGCGCCATGTCCACCAGCAAATAAGCGCCGACACCATCCGCAATCCGACGCAGCGCCGGGAAATCGATTATCCGCGGATATGCACTTGCACCTGCCACAATCATGCGCGGCTTATGTTGCCAAGCTAGTTTTTCCACTTGCTCATAATCGAGATAGCCTGTCTCTTTGGCGACCCCATAAGAAACAAAATTAAAATATTTCCCGGAAATATTAACATTTGCTCCATGTGTGAGGTGACCTCCGTGAGCAAGGCTCATGCCTAATACGGTGTCACCGACTTTCAGTGACGCTAGATAGACTGCGAGATTTGCACTGGCGCCGGAATGAGGCTGCACATTGGCGTGTTCAGCGCCGAAAATTTCCAGCGCCCGCTCACGAGCCAAATTCTCTACCTGATCCACAAATTCACAGCCGCCGTAGTAGCGCTTGCTGGGATATCCTTCGGCATACTTGTTTGTCAGCACTGAGCCTTGCGCTTCCAATACTGCGCGGCTAACATAATTTTCTGAGGCAATCAGCTCTATTTTGTTCTGCTGCCTGTCCTGCTCAAGAGCAATAGCCCGGGCTACTTCCGGGTCAACCAAATTTAGCATTGACAATTTCGTTCCTCCTTAACGTTCTGCTTCTCCTTGACCCAAGAATTTTGCTTCAATCTCTTTTATTTTCTCCACACGACAAGCGTGACGTCCACCGAGATAGCTGCCGCGCAGAAAAGCTGCCAGTACCTCCAACGCCAGTCCGCACCCTATAACGCGCTCTCCCAAAGTAAGTATATTAGCATCATTATGTTCCCGACTCAGCCTTGCGGAAAAAGGATCGCTGCAGTTAGCCGCCCTGATGCCCGGCACTTTATTGGCCGCAATGCTTACTCCCACCCCTGTACCGCAACAAAGAATCCCCAGAGCATATTCACCGCCGGCCACAGCCTGCGCCACCGGCAAGGCAAAATCGGGGTAATCAACAGCTTCTTCAGACAATGTGCCAAAATCGCAATAGCTATAGCCGTTCTCTTGCAGATAAGCGGCTATTTGCTTCTTTAGACGAAAACCTCCATGGTCACTGGCGATGGCAATTTTCATAGACACTCCCCTTAGCTTCTATTTTTCTCCTTTAATGCAGGGAAATCCTGCGTCTTCACTATTCTTGCAACTTTTCTACCAGTAAGTTTACCAGCTTCTGCAGCTCCCGCAGCGTTTGGCGATAGCTTGCCAAACCGCCGCCGAAAGGGTCAAGCACGTCACCCTCCATAGCCAAATACTCTTTTACCGTATAAATCTTCTCAGCGTACTCGCCTGCCCCGGACAGCAAAGCCGTTTTGTGTCCGGCTGTCATTACCAAAACTAGCTCTGCTTTTGCTAAAATTTCGGCTGAAAGAGGTTTTGCGCGATGCGGCGTCAAATCTAATCCGATTTCCCGAGCCACAAAACCGGCCTCGGCACTTGCTGTTATTCCCGGATAAGCGGCCAACCCGGCGGAATCTACTTCCCAGACGTAAACTCCCGCCGCTTTGAGCGCTGACTCGGTCAATATTTTTGCCAAGGGGCTGCGGCAAGTGTTGCCTGTACAAACAAATAACAAGTTCTTTTTTGCAGTCATCTTCTTCACTCCACCACAAGCACGCGAGATCCAGCCGCTTTTTTCAGCCGGTTCATTACTGCCAGACCAATACCAGCCTCATTATATCCTTCTGCAATAATCAGCTCCGCCGGACTCTCATCAAGCCTACGCAGCGCCCCGTAAAGATTGGCAGCCAGCTCTGCCGCATTGTCGCGGCTGCCCAGAATTTCCACAGTATCAGCTTCAAACTCAGCCGCCAATTCTTTGGAAAGCAGAAACCCAACATGCTTGCCTTGTCTCCGATAACTATTTTGCAAGCGGACAATTTCCGCAAGAAGCTTTTCCGGAGACGCCAATATCAGGTAGAGCGGCGCTTGCGGCGCATAGTGTACATATTTCAGCCCGGGAGAAGGAGGAGTCATCGCTGTATCTTCCTGCCAAGAATATAGTAAACACTTCTTTTCTAAAACTGAACTAATCTGCTCAGGGGTAACGCCGCCTGGTCGCAAAAGGAACGGGCAGCCGCCACGAATATCGAGAATGGTTGACTCCACGCCGACAGCGCAAGAACCTCCGTCAAGCACAGCATCAATCCGCCCTGCCAAATCATCTATCACATGTCGGGCAGAAGTAGGGCTAGGCTTACCGGCCAGATTGGCACTGGGAGCGGCTATCGGTCGGCCTGCGGCACGCAGCAGGGCAAGCGCCAGGGGATGAGCCGGTATACGGACGGCCACACTATCTAAACCGCCTGTGACAACATCCGGCACCACGAGCCGCTTTTTTAAAACCAGCGTTAACGGCCCCGGCCAAAAATGACGAGCCAATCTTTCAGCTTCCGGGGGAATTTCGCAAGCAATTTCTTGCAACTGGGCAAAATCAGCAAGATGCACAATTAACGGATTATCACTGGGGCGACCCTTTGCAAGAAAGATTTTTTGCACCGCCTGAGCGTCGAGCGCATTGGCACCAAGGCCATAGACTGTCTCTGTGGGAAAGGCAACCAAGCCTCCGCCGACTAAAATGCGGGCGGCTTCCACCAACACAAGAGGAGCGGCAGCCGCTTCTTTTGCGTCGAATATCAGTGTTCCGGCGATTTCTCTGTGCACAAAGACACTCCTCCTGCGAACTTTGCCTGTCGATGACACTGCCCAAAACAGTGCCGGGAAATTCACTGCTTCGACAGTTTAACCAAAAATTCCTGCAAACATGAACTTGTTCAAGACTGCTGCTTATCCACTCGGTCGGTTTATGATAGACTGTAAAAGAAGAATAGACAAAGGAGACTGGAGCCAACTATGAAAATCATTTATTTTGACTGTTTTGCCGGCGCAAGCGGCGATATGCTTTTAGCGGCGCTCCTCGATGCCGGCGCGCCGCTCGAGGCAGTAAAACAAGAACTGGCCTGCCTGCCGCTGAGCGGATACGAACTTAAACTAAAACGTGTGCTGAAAAAAGGAATCTCCGCTCTCGATTTAACTGTGGCGATAACAGAAGAACAACTGACGCACAGGCACTACCACCAGATTGCGACAATGCTCAACGCCTCAGCTTTGTCACCGCAAGTGAAAGCAATGAGCTTGACAATCTTTAACCGCTTGGCGGAAGCGGAAGGGAAAATACACGGCAAAGCAGCCGCAGACGTCCACTTCCACGAAGTGGGGGCAGTCGATTCGATCGTTGACATTGTTGGTATCGCAGCCGCTCTTAATTCGCTCGGGGCAGATAAAATCTATTCTTCCCCGCTCCATTGCGGCAGCGGGTTTGTGCGCTGCGCCCACGGCGAGCTGCCTGTCCCGGCGCCTGCCACTCTGGAACTGCTGAGCGGGGTTCCGGTCTATTCCCGCGGCATCGAAGCTGAACTGCTCACGCCTACGGGAGCAGCCGTTCTCTCCGCCTTGGCAGAGTTTGGGCCGCTGCCAAGCATGACAGTCAGCAAAAGCGGCTACGGAGCCGGCAAAAAAGAGCTGTCAATCGCTAATCTCTTGCGCGTTATCATCGGCGAAACTGCCGCTCCCGCGACAGATTACCTGCGGGAAGAGACGGTCATCCTGGAAGCAAATATAGACGATATGAACCCGGAATTCTATAGCTATATTTCAGAAAAACTTTTTACCGCCGGTGCGCTTGATGTAACGCTTATCCCCGTACAGATGAAAAAAGGCCGCCCCGGGGTAATGCTCTCGGTGCTGGCCGGACAGAGACAGGAAAAACCTCTTTTGGAGATTATTTTTTCCGAAACAACTACCCTAGGCATCCGCCGGCTGACTGCAGAGAAACTGATGCTTCCCCGCCGCTTAGTCAGCGTGCAAACCGCCTACGGTCCCGTTCGGGTTAAAATCGCCGAAGCAAACAACCGCATCATTAACGCTGCCCCGGAATACCAAGATTGCCGCCAACTGGCTGAGGCCTCCGGCGCTCCCCTAAAAAAAATCTATTCCGCTGCCATGGCGGCCGCCTTCAGCGACCGGCTGCTCCCGTAACTCTGCCGGCTTTGCCTGCTCATTCATCCTCAACCTAAAGCACTTCATTCATCGAACCGGAACGATAACCGGCTAAGTCTAAAGAAATATAAGTGAAACCTAACTGCTTAAGACGAGAGACAATTTGCGGCGCAAAAGCAGCGGCATCACACAGCCTGTCAGTCGGGAGCTCAATACGGGCCGTATCACCATGGTGGCGTACACGGAGCTGAACAAAACCAAGACTGCGCAAGAAGCGTTCAGCTTCAGCCACCTGTTCCACCTTTTCCTTTGTAATTGCCTGACCGTAAGGAAAACGTGAAGAAAGACAAGCCATAGCCGGCTTATCCCAATTTTTCAACTCTAATTCACGCGCCAGCAGACGAACATCTTCTTTGTTAAAACCCGCGTCTCTTAAAGGACTGCGCACACCAAGCTCAGCCGCCGCTTTCGACCCCGGGCGCCAGTCGCCGGTATCGTCAACATTAGAGCCGTCAACCACAAATGCGAGGCCCCGCTCGGCTGCTAAGCTATTAAGTTTACCAAACAACTCCTGTTTACAATAATAGCAGCGCTCCGGCGGGTTTTCAGCAAACCCGGGAATCGCCAGTTCCATCGTTTCAATTACTTCCAGCGGCACAGACAGTGTTGCTGCCAGTTCTTGGGCTACCTTTAATTCTTCCGGCAGGTAAGTTTCCGAGACTGCGGTAACTGCCAAAACATTGTTGCCTAAAGTGCGCGCCGACATGGCAAGCAGCACGGAAGAATCAACGCCGCCGGAGAACGCCACCAGGACGCTGCCCATTTCTTGCAACAAGGCTGCCAACCGTGCTTTTTTTTTCTGGAATGCTTCCCCCATTTTCGCTAACTCCCCCAAGATAAATGTTTTACTGCATGAATACCTTCTTTTTTCGAACCGTGAGCAGACCGGCGGAAACTGCCGTCAGCGGAATAGCGGCAACCAAACCGATACTGCCGGCCATAGCCCGCACCACTTCCGTAGCCACAAGATCTGAGTTCACAATGGTGAGAAATTGAGCATCATAGCCCATAAACAAAATCAATAGTGGCATTGAAGTGCCTACATACGCCAAAATCAGAGTATTGGCCATTGTGCCCATCACATCCCGACCGACGTTCATCGCCGACTTAATCTGGTCGCGCAAACAGATTGCCGGATTGGCACAATATACCTCATGGGATGAGGCGGCAATCGACATCGCTACATCCATCACCGCACCAAGCGCGCCAATAATTATCCCGGCAAACAAAAGCCCGCGCACATCAATGGGCCCTCCTTCCATATAGAGCAGCATCTGCGCTTCTTCACTGGAAAAGCCGGTAAGATTGGCGGCATCGCCTATCCAAAAAGCCAACAACCCCGCCACAAGCACACCACCGACTGTGCCAATCGCTGCTGCCGCAGTCTTTCTTTGCAACCCGCCGGTACCTAGTAGTGTAAGAATTGTTATCCCGGCAGCTACCAACAGTGTGACGGGGATAGGCGGATAGCCTCTGATAATCAACGGCAATAGAATCTGAGCGACTGCCACCACAGTAATCCCCAAAGTCACCACCGTAAGCAAACCTTTTGCCCGACCGACAAGCAGCAGCGCTAATACAAATAAAGCGCTAATCAGATAAAGGTAATTGTCACGAACTAAATCCTGCAGGTAAACGGCACGAAGTTTCCCGTCTTGGGCCACTTCTCCCCAGAGAATAACCCGACGCCCTTCAGTCAAATATAAATCAAACAACGGATGCCCCAACAGAGAATTAAGAATAGTAAACTGCTGGCCTTGAAAGGGCTGACTGGTGATTTCAATAGTAACCATTTGCTCTAACTGGACGAAATCCTGCGTCTCTTCATCCGGTTCCAAGTCTTCAACTTCCAAAACAAGTCCGCGTAAAACTACAGACTCACCATCTTCCATAGGAGGTGGTGTAACAGTTTCTCCAAGGGAAGGCAATAAAAGCAATATCAGCAAAAAAAGGCTCGCCAAACGCAAAGCCTTCATCTTTTTTTTGATCATAATTTTTCCTCCGAGTTTCATTGTTATTTTACCCTACAATCCGCACAATCCGCGCAATAGCCATAAACTTGCACACGGTGGTCCACAATCTGAAAGCCATGCTCCTGCTCAATCAGCGTTTCCAGTTGCTGAAGCAAATCCTCTTTTACCTCAAGAATCTGGTTGCAGTTTAAGCAGACTAAATGGTGGTGATGATGGTGCTCAGACGGCAGATTACATAGTTCATAGCGGCTGCGCCCGTCACCAAAATTCAATTTGTGGACAATATTCAAGTCTGCCAATAAATCCAACGTCCGGTAAATAGTGGCAAAACCGATTTCCGAATCCTTTTCCTTAGCTAAAACATAGACTTCTTCAGCGCTCATATGCAAATCCTGGTTCTCAAGCAATGTCTGCAAAACTACTCTGCGCTGCGGGGTCAGTTTATGTTCTTTAAATTGCTCGCGTAACGCTTCCAACCTCGTTTTCATCGCGCACCCCCATATTTTACTTGACTAAGCAACCTCCGGCAAAGTTAGCAGCCTGCCTTTTGCTATACAGCAGCAGATGACGTGTTTATTATAATTGATGCGCCGCAGTTTTTCAACCGCAAATACTGCGCATTGCTACTCCCCTCTCCCCCTGGAGAGGCTCATTGCAAACCCTTTTTTCTCTGAGAAAAAATCATCACAGTCCCCACTCCCTCCTGAGAAAAAATCATCACAGTCCCCTCTCCCTCCTGAGAAAAAATCATCACAGTCCCCTCTCCCACTGAGAAGAAATCATCACAGTCCCCTCTCCCTCTGAGAAAAAAATCATCACAGTCCCCTCTCCCACTGAGAAGAAATCATCACAGTCCCCTCTCCCTCCGGGAGAGGGTTAGGGTGAGGGCATGGCGCTAAACTGCCGCCACCATTCAATGATGCGCGATCTGGCAGGCGGCGGAACGACCGCCTGACCAGGCTGAGGCATTTCTTGATCTGAGGCCACGCTCACAAAGCAGAGTGGCGGAAATAAAACGCACCACCAGTTTTTGCCGAGCCCTTCGCCTAGATAAATCTGCAGCGCCTGATAGCGGCCTGCCCGGTAAACTTGGCCGCCGTAAAGCCGTGTGGGAAAATCAGCCTCACCGAGGGAGGCACTAACCGTATAATCATAGCCGGCCCGCCTGACAACCTGCTCCGCTGCAAAAATTACCTCCGGCAGTGACTGATCCACCTTTGCGCCGGCTGTGTGCAAATTGTCGGCCGCCGCCAAGTGACTTGCTAAGACTGTCAAAACTGCATCCCGTACCTGATACTTCAAAAACTGGTCGGATGTAGCGTCACTATGTGCTCGAACGTGCAGCCGCAGAAAATCCTCAGCCGTTTCCTCACCTTTAGGCACCGGGAAAGTTAAGGCTGTGAGAACCAGCGTTCCGGCAAGAACAACCGACAATATATTACGCCTCTGCATTTTCTTTGCCTCCTTGCTCTTGCAGGCAACGGCGCACCTTCAGGAGCGCTCCCTTTTCTATCCGGGAAACTTGTGCCTGTGAAATGCCGATTTCAACTGAAATCTCCGTCTGGGTTCTACCGTTAAAAAAACGATCCTCTAAAATTTTGCGCTCCCTTTTAGTTAAATTTGCCAACGCTTGGCGCAAACTCAACTCTTCCAACCACGACTCGGCGCTGCAAAACTTATCACTTAGCGAATCTAAGACATAGATTGGCTCGCCGGCATCCTGAAACACCGGGTCGTGCAACGAAATTGGCTCACTTAAAGTTTGGTAGGCAAATGCCACCTCTTCAGGTGTCACGCCTAACTCCTGAGCAATCTCATAGACAGTCGGCTCACGCAACAGCTTGCCGGTTAATTTTTCCCGTACTTGTTGCGCTTTTTGAGCCAACATTTTTAATGACCTGCTAACCCGCAGCGCACTATTGTCACGCAGATAACGTCTGATTTCCCCGATAATCATTGGCACCGCATAAGTCGAGAAGTTGACATTATGCTCCAGCGAAAAATTGTCAACAGCTTTTATCAAGCCGATGCAACCCACCTGGAAAAGATCATCAAGGTTTTCACCGCGGTTTTTAAAGCGCTGGAGGATGCTCAACACAAGACGCAAATTGCCGTTAATCAGCTCTTGGCGTACATCCTTATCTCCCTCTGCCTTTTTGCCAAACAGTTCTTTTATCCGTGCAGCAGAAAGAACGGGTAATTTATGTGTATTAACTCCGCTAAGATTAACCTTTTTAAGCTGCATCATCTTCCCCCCTCAACTTCCTAATCCCTATTATTGCCAAAATTTACATGCTCTAAACCAAAGAGAAGAGAATTTCTTTATAACAAAAAAACACGCCTTTTTATCGGGCGTGCGGGAAATCAAGTCTATCTAAAGGAATTTGCTTGCTTTTCGGAGAAACTAGTGATGCAGATTGTTAAGAGGGGGGCTAACCGGTGACAGAACTGGTTCGTTTTGGCGTTTCAATGAATGAGCAGTTACTGAAAATGTTTGACAAAAAAATTGTTGCCCGCGGCTATGCTAACCGTTCCGAGGCAGTGCGCGATCTGATTCGCAACCGGCTGGTGGAAATGGAGTGGGAAGACGAAAACCAGGAAGTGGCAGGCACTATTACATTGGTTTATGACCACCATGTGCGAGGACTCAGTCATCTGCTCACTGAGCTGCAGCATAACTGGCATGAGCTGTTTCTCACAACCACCCACGTCCACTTGGATCACCACAACTGCCTGGAAGTGCTGGTAATTAAAGGACCGGCCGGCAAAGTACGGGAGGTGGCAGATCGTCTTGTGGGTGTAAAAGGAGTCAAGCATGGCCAGCTAACCATCGCCTCCACCGGACAAGCACTAAAATGAAGCGGCAAATAAAAGTCAAGCCGTCACTGTCTGCTTAGCCAGGACAATGCGGGGGATGCTGGCCAAATCGTTAAACAGGCTAATGCTTTTATAGCCGGCGGCAGAGCAGAGGTCGGCTACAGCCTCAGACTGCCTGCAGCCGACCTCAAAGAGCAGCAGGGCAGGAGGGGCGGCAAGCACAGCTAATTCAGCCGTCAAGCGCCGGTAAAAGTCAAGCCCGTCAGAACCGCCGTTTAAAGCCAACCGAGGCTCATAATCTTTGACATCCCGCTCCAGCGTTTCTATCTCTGTTAAAGAAATATAAGGCGGATTGCTAACTACAACATCAAACCTTTCCCTGCTTACCGGCGCGTACAAATCTCCCGCCAGAAAGCGTACCCTGTCAGTTACGTTGTGGCGAGCGGCATTTTGCATCGCAACATTCAAAGCAGCAGGAGAAATGTCCACGGCCACTACTTCTGACTCCGGTAAAAACACGGCTATACTGACGGCCACTGCTCCGCTGCCGGTCCCCACGTCAAGGATGCGCAAATTTTCTCTGCCTTTTAATTCACGCACTGCCGTCTCAACCAAAAGCTCCGTTTCGGGACGTGGGATTAACACAGCCGGCGTCACAAGAAACGATAAACTCATAAATTCTTTTTCGCCTGCTAAATAAGCATACGGTTCGCTGGCGGCTCGCCTTGCCACCAAGGCGAAATAATGCTTCAACTCCGCGGCTTCAGGCTTTTCCTCCCCATGGGCATAGAGCCATGCTCTCGTTACTCCCAAACTGGCGGTTAACAGCGCCTCCGCCTCGCCGTTGGGGTTGCCGCAACCGGCTTGTTTCAAGCAAAAAGAAGCCCTGCGCAGGGCTTCTTTGATTGTACTGCTCACGCATCCACCTTCTTTAGCAGCTCCGCTTGCGCGCTGGTGTTAAGAGCGTCTATCATCTCGTTAATATCGCCATCCAGAAAATATTCCAGTTTGTAGAGCGTCATGCCGATGCGATGGTCAGAAACTCTGCCCTGGGGAAAGTTATAAGTGCGGATTCTTTCACTGCGATCCCCGCTGCCCACTTGGGACTTCCTCGCCTGTGCAGTCTCCGCGGCCTGTTCTTCCTGTGCTTTTTCGAAAAGACGCGCACGCAGAACTCGCATCGCTTTATCTTTATTTTTGTGCTGAGACTTTTCATCCTGACAGGAGACTACAATGCCGGAAGGCAAATGAGTAATCCTGACTGCTGATTGTGTAGTATTTACACTCTGCCCTCCGGGTCCCGAGGAGCAGAACACATCAATCCGCACATCATTTGCATTAATTTCAACTTCCACTTCCTCAGCTTCCGGCAAAACGGCTACGGTAGCAGCCGATGTATGAATGCGCCCGCCTGATTCCGTAGCCGGCACACGCTGTACACGGTGGACACCGCTCTCGTATTTTAGGCGGCTATAGGCGCCGCTTCCTTCGATAGCAAATACTACTTCTCTAAAACCGCCGATATCAGTAGCGCTGGTGCTAAGTATTTCCGTTTTCCAGCCCTGACGCTCGGCATAGCGCGTATACATCCGCAAGAGATCCCCGGCAAATAAAGCCGCTTCCTCGCCGCCTGTCCCGGCTCGCACTTCCACAATGACATTTTTTTCATCATTAGGATCACGCGGCAGCAACAACACTCTCAGCTTTTGGGCGAGCTCCTCTTTCTTTACGGAGTTTATTTCCACTTCCTCTTTTAGGAAACGGCTCATTTCTTCCTCCGCACCTTCACGCAACATTTCTTTTGCCTCACGCAACTCCTGTTCCACCACTTTATATTGGCGATATGCGGCGACAATCTCGCTGATGCGGGCATGCTCTTTCGTTAGCTTACGCCATTCGCTCTGACGGGAGATTATCCCCGGGTCACTGATGGACTGCTCCAACTCCTGGTAACGGTCTTCGATTGCCTGTAACTTTTCAAACATAACATCACACCTCAGCTTCTTGCCGCAAAACTGTCTGGAGCGCGCGCACCGCTACCTCCAACTGACGATCATCAGGCTCGCTGGTAGTAAGTCGCTGCAGCCACAAACCAGGGGCTGTCAGGTAACAAAAAAAGCGATACCGTCCGGCTAACTGAATAATTTCATAAGAAATTCCGGCAACCAAGGGCAGTAGCGACAAGCGCAAAATCAAACGCTGCACCATTCCCGGCCAACCAAAAAATGAGAAGAGCAGAATACTTACCGCCATCACCAAGAGCATAAAGCTGGTACCGCAACGGCTGTGCAAAGAAGAATATTTGCGCGCATTCTCCACCGTCAGCTCTTCTCCCGCCTCATAACAGGAAATAACTTTATGCTCGGCACCGTGATACTGAAAAACACGCCGGATATCTCCAAATCGCGAAATAATAATAATATAGCTCAGGAAAATGCTAATCCGCACGCCACCTTCCAGCAGGTTCAACAAGAGCGGCTGGGTAGTAATATTGCCGGCCAACAGCCGCACAAGCACAGTGGGTAAAAAAAAGAACAGGGAAATGCCCAGAGCAAGAGACGCCAAAATAGTAAGCGTCATCTGCCAGCCGGTCAGCTCTTCTTCTTCCTCGGGCAGCGCTTGATTAGCGGAAATCGTTAAAGAACGCGCACCTATAATCAGAGCTTCCACAAAAGCTACTACCCCGCGCAAAACCGGTAGTTTTAGCAGTGGATATTTCTGCCCTGCGGGAAAAAGCGTTTCCTGATGAATGAAAATTTCCCGATCCGGCTTGCGCACCGCAATAGCCATGCGGTTCATATGGCGCATCATCACACCTTCAATGACCGCTTGCCCTCCCACTTTAGACGATGCAAACATATTCTACCTCCATGCTGGCAAGCAGCCGCGCAACTTAGCTTGCGCAACTGCTTCTTAGGTATGCTAAAAAAAGAGCAGCGTCAAACGCTGCCTTTACTTATTGCGCAGGAAACTATACGCATTTATTACATGCCATACTTGCGCTTAAAGCGTTCCACCCGTCCGCCGGTGTCAATAAACTTCTGTTTGCCTGTAAAAAATGGATGACACTTGGAGCAAATATCCACCTTCAGTTCTTTTCTTGTGGAGCCGGTCTCAAAAGAAGTTCCACAAGCGCAAGAAACAGTAGCTTTTTCATATTTTGGATGAATCTTTTCTTTCATTAAGTGTTCACCTCTTTCTGCCATCAAAATCCACACGTATTATGATAGCATAACGTTGTCGGCAGTGCAATAGCACTGCCGAGTTTTTATGAACGGACGCAGAATTTATTAACACTATTCGTTGACTAGAATGGTTAGAATGTGTTAGTATAGTGTTAGAATCAACAAGGGGGTCTTTTCCATGAGGCTTAAAGAGGGTTTAACAGTTGAGCTTAAACGTCAGATTGTAGATGATATTCGCAAAACAGTCATTGCATTTGCAAACTCTGAAGGTGGTACGATCTATATCGGAGTGGATGATGACGGCTCAGTTGCAGGCATAGAAGAAATTAGCAGCGAGATGTTGAGATTATCTAATATGATCAGAGATGCAATCAAGCCGGACGTTACTATGTTTGTTTCTTATGCGCAAGAAAAAGAACAGGGAAAGGACATCATAAAAGTGACCGTTCAGAAAGGCACCGAATGTCCTTATTATCTGCAAAGCAAAGGATTGCGTCCGGAGGGCGTTTTTGTCCGGCAGGGAGCGTCGTCAGTCCCTGCGACGGAACGCGCTATACGTCATATGATTATGGAGACAGATGGAGACAGTTATGAGGAAATGCGCTCGCTGAATCAGGAGTTAACCTTTGAGGCGGCGGCACAGGAGTTTAAGACTCGAGGCGTGCCCTTTGGCGAAGGTTATCTAAAAACCTTACACCTCGTCAATGAAGATGGTATTTATACGAATCTTGCCCTGTTGCTGTCGGATCAGTGTGTTCATACAATAAAAGCTGCCGTATTTGAGGGAACCGATAAATCGGTTTTCAGTGACCGGCGGGAATTCAGCGGATCGCTTTTAAAACAGCTAAATGATGTTTTTACTTATATTTCACAATACAACCGGGTACGGGCGGAATTTTCAGGTTTATACCGTTCCGACAAGAAGGACTATCCCGAGGAAGCGTTGCGCGAAGCGTTGCTCAATGCTTTGGTGCACAGAGATTACGCTTACAGTGCAAGCACGCTTATTAGCATCTTTGACAACCGCATTGAATTTATATCCGTGGGAGGCCTGGTTAAGGGCATTACTTTTTCGGATATCATGCTTGGCGTATCGGTAACACGCAACGAAAGATTGGCTAATATTTTTTACCGTCTGACGCTTATTGAGGCTTACGGCACGGGAGTGCCGAAAATCCTGGACAGCTATAAGAACTATGCAATACAGCCTGAGATTAATGTTACTGATAACGCATTCAAGATTTCATTGCCGAATCAGAACAAACAAACGAAGAATGAGGCTCCGACGTCAGATGAGAAACGCATAATAGAACTTGCGAGACACACAGGAAAGATTAAACGAAAGGACGTCGAAATGAAACTTAATATATCGCAGACCATGTCGGGAAGACTTCTCAGGGCCATGGTGCAGAAAGGCATCTTACAAACTGTCGGCAGAGGTAAGAATACAAAGTATATACTGAAAGATAGAATATAGGCTTCTCATTTTCAAATTTCACCTTGCGGGGAGATGTTTTAGCGGATTTTGATGCACCCCATTATAAATCATCTCCAGATGCAGGTGAGGACCTGTGGCATTACCGGTACGTCCTACCGTTGCAATTTTCTCTCCCGTCTCAACCTCTTGTCCGGCAGCCACAAAAATGCGCGAGGAATGTCCATAGATAGACACCCAGCCATCTTCGTGTTCAATTCGCACCATCTTGCCAAAGCCCGGCCACCAGCCGGCATCGGTTACCATACCGTCGGCAATAGCCAAAATGGGGGTGCCGACTACGGCGGCGATGTCAATGCCGTAATGAAAACTGCCCCACCGCGGACCAAATCCGGAGGAAATCTGTCCTCGGGTGGGCCAGAGAAAAGCTGTCCTGGAATCTGTTCGAGAGGCCAGCAATGTGCCGCTGCGTTGCGACAAAGCCTGCGTAGCTGCGGCAGCTCCCGGAATGATCAGTCTTTGCCCGGGCATCATCCGGCGCGGGTCAGTTATATTGTTGGCTTTCAGAATGCTCTCCATCCCGACTCGAAAGCGGCGGGAAAGATCCCAAACCGTCTCTCCCCGCCGCAGTGTATGAGTAACTTTTGTTAAGACAGCTTGCTCAGGCGTATTATCCGTTAGCAGCTTTAGAATTTGTCGTTCCCGGATAAAGTGAGGGTTAGTCAGATTGTTAATCAGCATCAGATATTCGACGCTTGTACCATACTTTCGCGCAATGGAACCAAGCGTCTCACCGCGGCGCACCTGGTGCCGCAACAAGACAGCTTCTGTCCTTTGTTGCCTCTGCATCTGCCGTCTGTTTAACTGTTGGATGTATACCGGACGAAAACTTGACCCGGACGGCGTTTCCGTCAATACGTCCGCAAAGATATGGTCCAGATTGGCGCACGCTGCCTGCGGCAACAAGAACAAGAGGAAAGCGGTTAAGAAAGGGATGATGCTTTTTTTCATAGTATCACCTCTGTACGCAAAAACGTTGTGTTTCCACAACGTTTAAAAGCAGATACCCTAAGTTATACCCTTCCCGCTCAAATTTATACCTCTATCGCTTTTCGCTTGGTTTCCTATTAATTTTCACTCTTACCTATCTCTGGAACTCTGTTTGCACCCTGCCTTCCGTGCCACAAAACGGGGCTTTCTGTCTAAAATATGAGTGGCATAAATATTGCGAATTGTTCCGGTTCGACCACGCATCACAAGAGAATGGGTTTCCGCCGTCCGTCCGCGATAACGCACGCCTTGCAGCATATCGCCGTCGGTAATTCCTGTGGCGGCAAAAAATATATCATCTCCTAATACCAGATCATCAAGCAGAAGCAGTTTGGCCGGATCCAAAATCATTTTGCTCACCCGTGCCATTTCTTCT
Source organism: Clostridium sp. (assembly GCA_018335695.1). GTDB lineage: Bacteria > Bacillota > Dethiobacteria > Dethiobacterales > Dethiobacteraceae > GPS1B09. The sequence continues at coordinate 10,068 of JAGXRV010000084.1, read as the reverse complement.
TCTCCTTCCGGTTTAAGGCGTGCCTGCATCTCGCCTCCCAGACACTTTAACGCAGCAGCGGCAATTACACCTTCGGGCGCTCCGCCGGTTCCAAATAGAATATCAACGCCGGTATTATCAATGGCGGTTGCAATAGCGGCTGACACGTCACCATCGCTGATCAGTTTAACACGAGCGCCGGCAGCGCGAATATCTTTAATAATTTTTGCATGGCGTGGCCGATCGAGAATTATCGCAGTTAAATCCTGTACTTCTCTTTCTAAGGCATAAGCCACGGCCTGCAAGTTTTCCGAAACGGAAGCATCCAAGTTAATACACCCTTTGGCTCGCGGCCCCACCGCAATTTTCTCCATATAAACATCGGGAGCATGCAGCAGGCAGCCTCTAGGCGCCACAGCCACAACAGAGAGTGCATTAGGCAAGCCTTTGGCTACCAAATTTGTTCCCTCTAGCGGATCTACTGCAACATCAACGTTAGGCTCAGTACCTGTGCCAACTTTTTCTCCGATAAAAAGCATGGGCGCCTCATCCATTTCCCCCTCGCCAATTACCACGATACCATCAATATCAACAGTATCAAAAACATTTCGCATAGCGTCCACCGCAGCTTGATCCGCCGCCTCCTTATCACCGCGGCCCATCAGACGCCCGGCAGCCAACGCGGCAGCTTCCGTTATGCGCACAAATTCCAGCGCCAATTCTCTCTCCAAGTGTCTCCCCCCACAAGAAATGACATGTTTAGGCTATACGTACTACTTATTATTTTGTTTTGCGCCGGACCAATCAGCCAAGAAGCGCTCGATGCCCAATTCTGTCAGCGGATGCTTGAACATCTGACTAAGCACACTAAAAGGAAGCGTGGCAATCTGAGCCCCCGCACGCGCAACTTCCACAACATGCAACGGATGGCGGATGCTCGCAGCAATTACTTCACTTTTTAAAGCATGCTGCCGGAAGATCCCGCATATTTCCGCTACCAACCCAACGCCGCTATGACCTAAATCATCTAGTCTGCCCAAAAATGGACTAAGATACGCGGCTCCTGCCTTAGCAGCAAGCAACGCTTGGTTAAAAGAAAAAATCAACGTCACATTGCAGCGAATCTCCTTTTCCCTCAGTGCCACCACAGCCTGCAGTCCGTTTGGCGTCATTGGCACTTTGATTACCACCTGAGGAGCAATCGCCGACAGTTCTACAGCTTCACGCACCATTTCAGCAGCACCGGTAGAAATCACTTCCGCAGAAACAGGCCCTGACACAAGCCGGCAAATTTCTGCTAGCAACTTTTTAAAATCTTTACCTTCTTTTGCGACCAGCGTTGGATTTGTGGTTACACCGTCAATAACTCCCCATGCCACTGCCTGTTCAATTTCCCGCAAATTTGCCGTATCCAGAAATAATTTCATCAGAAGCTCACTCCCCCGCCTTGCCGGAGCAACCAAATAAGCGCATTTTTTCCTTGACAATCTTCTTCATTTCTTCCTTTGCCGGAGCCAAAATTTTACGCGGGTCATATTCTTCCGGCTTGTTCTGCGCCACATGCCTTACACCGCGGGCAAAAGCCTGACGCAACTCCGTATCGATATTTATTTTACAGACACCAAGAGCAATCGCTTTGCGAATGCTCTCCGCCGGCACACCGGAAGCCCCGTGCAAAACAAGCGGCACCTTTACGCGCTTGTTTATGCTCTCCAGCCTGGCAAAGTCCAATTGCGGCTCTCCCCTATAGGGGCCGTGGGCTGTGCCGATAGCCACAGCCAAAGCATCTACTCCTGATTCGCTGACAAAACGTTCTGCTTCGGCCGGGTCGGTAAACAACGCATCACGCTCATCGACCGAAATGTCATCCTCAGTGCCGCCAATTTTACCAAGCTCGCCTTCTACCGAGGCTCCCATCGCATGAGCTACATCAGCTACCTTGCGTGTGGCAGCTATATTTTCTGCTAAAGAATATTTTGAGCCGTCAAACATCACCGAGGTAAAACCATGCTTTAGGCAAAGCATAGTTTGTGCAAAGCTGGTACCGTGATCCAAATGAAGCACAACAGGAACTGTTGCAGTCTCAACCGCCGCCCGAACCATTGCGGTTATATATAAAATCCCGGCATATTTTATGGCCCCCTGGCTGGCCTGCAAAATGACCGGCGACTTCTCTTCCTCCGCCGCTTCCACAATAGCCTGAATAATTTCCATATTATTAGTATTAAAGGCGCCTACCGCATAGGCACCCCGTTCTGCCGCCGCCAATACTTCCTGCAGTGTAGCAAAAGGCATTTTCGCTCATCCTCCCCTGATCATTTGCCTGTTAAGCACTCTCTGCCTGGAGCTTGGCAGCAATCAAACTTTTAATTTCGTCGATATCAAAAGGTTTGGAAATATAGCCTGCTGCCCCACGGCGATTGGCTTCCTTTAAGCCTTCCACTTCTTCGTAAGCCGTCATAATCAATACAATAGCTTGCGGACGAACTTTTTTTAAAAGCGTTAGCGTTTCCAACCCATCCATTCCGGACATTTTCATGTCCAAGAGAATCAAATCGACAGCATGCTCCTTCACAAGTTCCAACGCTTCTCTGCCACAGGAAGCAGTCACCACCTGATATCCGACTCCCTGCAGCACTTCACAGAGCAACTTGCGGATTCCCCACCGGTCATCCACCACCATAATTTTTCTATGCAAACAAAATCTCCTCCCCGTATAATCTGTATAAATATTTCGGAGACACTTATTCTCTATGGGGAGGCATTTTCCTCTTTTGACAGCCTTTTTTTTCCAACAACTTTCCTCTCCGCTTAACGCACTCTCCTCATCCAGTGGCGAAACTTGCCGTACATTGAGGAAAACCAGCCGACCAGACGCCTTGTACGCGATTTGCGCATTCGAAACAACACGGGAACACCCTCCTTTCGAATGAAGATGCAACTTCAGCTACAAAAAACACTAAGCATCTTTTTATAATTTTTCCTTGCCACAGAAGCATTATGCACAACTTCAGCCTGACAGAAAAAGACTGAACTAATCTTATGAAACAATACAGTAAAAAAAATGCTTCGCGTTTTCTATCAACTGACGCGTCTTGTCCATTAGCAGAGCGGGTTTCAAACCCGCCCGAAAAGGAGTCGTCCTGCGACACCCCCATTACATCGGAAACAATATTATTTCCTGATACAAAAATTCCCCTCCCCTGGAGGGGTGCCCGCAAGGGCGGGGTGGTCGCGTGGACGAGTGAGACAAATCACCTGTCCCCCTAGGGGTGCGCCACCCCTCCACAGGAGGGGAATTATCTCACATAACGAAACTTTAATCTCAATGCGTCCTTTCTTTCAGTGAATTGCAGACTTTCACAGAATGCTGAAGCGAGCGTTAAGTGAAAGCAGCGATCAGCGAACCGCGATTCGCAGCGTTAAAACATGCCAACGGTTCACTTGCACTCTGCCCGGAGGTTTTGGCATGTTAGCAAGAATTGCGGTTCGCAGCTGCGAAAACGTGCGAGCGAAGCAGCTGGGTGAGTATGCAATACCTAATAAAGACGCTCCGTGTTTTGATATAATTTCCTGGTAAAATCAAAAAGAGGGCCCTCGGCCCTCCCTTTGACTGTTAAACATTTTAACTACTCGGCTATTACGGCATCAACAGGACATACTTCCGCACATGCACCACAGTCAGTGCATATTTTAGCGTCAATCACATACTTATCATCGCCCTCGGAAATTGCGTCCACCGGACACTCTGGTTCACAGGAACCGCAGGAGATACATTCGTCGTTGATCACATGTGTCATAATTAAGACCTTCCTTTCTTAGACAAAAGTTATACAATTAGTTTTTATCATATCAGCTGCAAAATTACAACAGCTTAAACGCAACTAACTTTTCTCTTTTTGTCGTCCCCATTTTTTCCCGCCATGCGAAGATTATTCTCCTTGGCAATCACGGCTGCGGCAATAAACAAGGCTTGCACCGATAAAATCACGAAAGAGCGGGTGAGCCCTATTTGGTCTTGACTTAAACTCAGGATGGAATTGACTCGCCACAAACCACGGGTGTTCGCTAAGCTCCACAACTTCCACCAGGCGGCCATCTGGGGATGTCCCAGCCATCACCAGACCCTGCTTTGCAATGCGCTCCCGGAACACATTGTTTACTTCGTAGCGATGACGATGGCGTTCATAAATTATTTCATCCTTGTATGCCGCATACGTCAAAGTGTTTTCCTCGACTTTACAAGGGTAGAGTCCCAGCCGCATAGTGCCGCCCAGTTCCTCAATTTCGCTCTGTTCCGGCAATAAGTCTATTACCGGATGAGTAGTATCAGGATTGAATTCCGTAGAATGAGCATCATGCCACCCACAGACATTGCGGGCGTATTCAATAACCGCACAGTGAACACCTAAACAAATCCCAAAGAAAGGAATCTTATTTTCCCGGGCGTAACGTACAGTAGAAATTTTACCTTCAATCCCTCTGTCTCCAAAGCCCCCTGGGATCAAAATTCCGTCAAGTCCGGCAAGCAATGCTTCCGTTCCCTGCTTTTCCACATCCTCAGCGTGAATCCAGCGGATATCTACAGCGCAGTCATTTTCAAAGCCACCGTGAGCCAATGCCTCCGCCACACTAAGATACGCATCTCGTAGAGCCACATATTTGCCAACAAGCCCAATAGTCACTTTGTTACGAAGCGTCTTGCTCCGTTCCACCAAAGCGGACCATTCGCGAAGATCGCAACTCATATTAGAAAGCCCCAGCTTCTTCATCACAATTTCATCAAGACCCTCAGCATGCATTTTCAGAGGAACCTCGTAAATAGAAGCTGCGTCTGAATTTTCAATAACTGCCTTGGGGTCAATGTCGCAAAACAAGGCAATTTTATCTTTAATATCTCTGGATAGAGCATGTTCGGTTCGACAGACGATTACATCAGGCTGAATCCCGATTGAACGCAATTCTTTCACCGAATGCTGAGTAGGCTTAGTTTTTAGCTCTCCCGACCTAGTCAGATAGGGAATCAAAGTAACATGAATATACATTACATTCTCACGACCGATATCACTTTTCATCTGACGAATAGCTTCCAAAAAAGGTAAACTCTCAATATCTCCCACCGTGCCGCCTATTTCTGTAATCACCACATCTACTTCGCTTTGCTTTGCTGCCCGTTTAATCCGGCTCTTAATCTCATTAGTAATATGAGGGATTACTTGGATTGTCCCTCCCAAAAAATCCCCTTTTCTTTCTTTGTTAATCACAGACCAATAAATCTTCCCGGTGGTAACATTAGAGCTTTTTGTCAGATTAATATCAATGAAACGTTCGTAATGGCCTAAGTCTAGGTCGGTCTCAGCGCCATCGTCCGTCACAAATACTTCTCCGTGCTGATAGGGACTCATCGTGCCGGGGTCAAAGTTAATATATGGATCAAACTTCTGAATCGTCACCTTAAGTCCTCTGCACTTTAACAGACAGCCAAGTGAGGCCGCTGTGATCCCCTTCCCCAAAGATGAAACTACTCCGCCGGTAACAAAAATATATTTAGTGCCCATTGCACCCTTCCCCTTTCAACCTCTCACTTCTTTTGATCTTCATTTTACTTTGCCCGCTTTGCCTAGTGTCAGATCTGCTTTAAGCAAATGCCAGGATAATTTCCCTGATTATTTTGGCTGCCAGCATAGCCGTGATTCCGGCCGGGTCATAGACAGGGGTTACTTCCACTAAGTCCATCCCTACGACAGGCAGGCGGCGCAGCAACGCCAACGCCTCCAGCAGCTCCCCCGAACTGATCCCCCCCGGTTCAGGCGTGCCTGTTCCCGGAGCAAACGCGGGATCAACCACGTCGATATCCAGAGATAAGTAGACAGGTCGGTCGACTAATGAGGCCATAGCCTCCTTAAGCGGTGCAAATACATGAAAAGGATAATAATGGGCATGCTTTTTGGCAAAGGTTTCCTCTTCGCGAGTAGCGGAACGAATGCCAAACTGGAATAGTTCAATGCCTAGTTCCGTATATACATGATACATCACCGAAGCATGTGAATAAGGCTCTCCCAGATAATCTGTACGCAAATCGGCATGAGCGTCAAAATGAAGCACAGCAAGTTTTGGATAGTGTTTAACGGCGGCACGCAGAGCACCCAAACTGACCAGATGTTCTCCGCCTAAAAGAAGCGGAAATTTTTTCGCCGCGAAAATATCGTCAGTCGCTTCCTCAATAATGGCCAGTGAACGCGCTGTGTTTCCCATCGGCAAAGCCAAATCCCCCGCATCATAAAAACAAGCATCCCGTAAGTCCCTGCCGGAATAAATACTGTATTCCTCCAAACCGGGAGAAGCTGCTCTGATTGCTTGCGGACCGCTGCGCGAGCCGGGGCGATGGGATGCGGTGTAATCCATGGGGGCTCCCAAAATAACTGCCCGGCTGGCTTGATAGTCGCTGCCGGCTGCTAAGTATAAGCTGCCGCACTCTGCTTTTTCAGGCACTTTGCTCATTTGCCCTTCTCTCCCACCAGTTCCTTCACAAAATTAGGTAAACAAAAAGCGCCTTGATGAACGGCAAAGTTATAATATTTGGTGTTCACCGGTTTTTGCCGGCAATTTTCAGGTTCATAGCATTTTGAACCAACGGTAAAGCTCCATAATCCGCTGGGGTAAGTAGGGACACTGGCCAGATAAAGTTTAGTCAGCGGGAAGACGCTTCCGATACGGGCATAAACGCTCTCAATCAAATCACGATTAAAAAAGGGTGATTCTGTTTGCGCAACGAGTATGCCGTCTTTTTTCAGCGCCTTAAAGATATCAGCATAAAATTCCTCGGCGAACAGACCGACAGCGGGACCTACAGGGTCGGTCGAATCAACTACAATCACATCATATTTACCGAGAGACTGTTTGACATGCGCAATACCGTCAGCCACCAAAACGTTAACGCGACGATCAGAGAGAGCGCAGGAAATCTCAGGCAAATATTTTTTTGATACTTCGATTACCGCTTCGTCAATTTCCACCAGCGTAGCCGACTCCACCTCGTGATATTTTAGCACCTCACGAATTGCTCCGCCGTCACCGCCGCCTATTACCAGCACATTTTGCGGGCTAGGATGAGCCTGCATAGCGATATGAACGATCATTTCATGATAAACAAACTCATCTTTTTCTGTAGTCTGCACAACACCGTCGAGTACCAGCATCTTGCCAAATTGCGCGGTGTCAAGCACAGCCAACTGTTGAAATTGTGTTTTAAAGTTGCACAACGTCTCTTTTACCAAACAAGTAATGCCTAAATTGGCAGTCTGCTTTTCCGTATACCAAAGTTCCATCTTATTTTTATCCCTTCTTTTTCCTTAAATATTAATACCAAAGTGCCACAGCGGCAAACGCGCACCCGATAGAATCAACTGTATGTTCGACAGCACGGATTTCCGTTTTTACCAAAGGAATCCCGCGATTCTCAAAAGCATCTTTTAACATTCCCGCAATCTTATCTTCCGCCTCCTGCTTGCTGCACATTCCGGAGAACTCCATAATCACGCCAAACGTGTCTGCTGAAAAACCAATGCCCACGGCAGCGGCAATCTTTGTTCCCGGCTGATCGCAGACAATAGACCCATAAGCGGTGGGGACAAGAGAACCGGGGGGCAATTCCAACGCTTGGTCCTGCTTGGCGGAAGGCGGCAGAATACTGCTGATTCGCACTAGATTAACATTGCCGATACCTGCGCCTAGCAGGGCATTATCAAACGCTGTCAGCTTATGGGAACCCTCAGCGGCCGCAGCCACAATTTTAAATTTTTTTGGTGTGGGTAACATAGGGTAAACCTCCTTCTGTTTTTGCACATTTTTATTTTATCCTGTGACAGCATGCCGATTCACGGCACGCTCCAAACATATCGAAAGCATTATACCACATATTCCAAGCTGTGCAAACAATTCCTAAGAGCTTCCGCAAGATAATCATGCTATAATTTCTAGGGAAGCTAAGTTGTTAAAAAAATTCCCGCAAAGGAGGGGAAGCAAATGCTACGGTTTGCCCGATTTTCGCTAACAATCTTTTTATTTGTTTTTTTTCTGGCTCTTGGCGCAATCGGCTTTTTAGGAATCTCTGTTGCCGGGATGGGAGAGCTTCCCCAGATCGAAACGCCTCTGACCAGCACCTTCTATGACATAAATAATGCTGTAATTACCACCCGCTTTGAAGAAAACCGCTTTGCCGTGCCGCTTGAAGAAGTGCCGCTGCAACTGCAACAAGCTTTTATTGCAGTTGAGGATCAACGATTCTATAGCCATCCCGGCATTGACCTGCAAGGTTTACTGCGCGCTGTCTTCCGTAACATCAGAGAACGCAGACTTGCAGAAGGAGGCAGCACCATTACTCAGCAACTGGCTCGTAATTTATTTTTGAGCCCGGAAAAAACATTCACCCGCAAAGCAGAAGAAATGTTTTTAACAATTCAACTGGAGCGTCGCTTTACTAAAGATGAAATCTTAGAAAAATATCTCAATACAATCTATTTTGGTCATGGCGCCTACGGGGTGGAAGCAGCATCGCGCACCTATTTTGCGAAATCTGTGCAGCAACTTTCTCTGGCCGAAGCCGCAGTCTTAGCCGGCATCCCCCGCGGCCCAGCCCTTTATTCGCCGCATTTGAATTTTGCGGCAGCCAAGCAACGCCAAAACACTGTACTGACCAGAATGGTGGCCGAAGGATATATTTCCGAAGCAGAGCGCCAAGCGGCTCTAAGAGAAGAACTGGTTTTACGTAACAGAGACGCTGATCGGGCGCAGCGACAACTGGGTGCGCATTTTATTGATTATCTGATCGAGCACGAGCTGGCGGCAATTTTCCCGGACGACCCTGAAATTGTCTACCGGGGCGGACTGCATATTTATACCACACTTGACAGGCAGATGCAGCAAGCGGCGGAAAGTGCCGTTGCCCGTTTTGTGCCCGAGACCACTCGCGGCGCAAACGGAGAATTGCTTCCCTTGCAAGCGGCGCTCGTATCCTTAGACCCGGAGGATGGCTCTGTGCGTGCGATGGTAGGCAGCCGCGACTTCCGCGACAGCCAGTTTAACCGCGCAGTAGCCCACCCCGGAAGAGCCTCAGGTTCTGCCTTTAAAGTTTTTACCTATGCCGCAGCGCTGGAAGCCGGGGAAACGACGGCTACCGTCCGGGTGAGCGAACCGGTTTCGTATGAATTGCCTAATCAGGATGAGCCATATGAACCGCTGGAGTATAGCGGCCGTTTTTACGGAGCACTGCGCATGCGCGATGCCATTGCCCGCTCGAGTAACGTGGTAGCTGTAAAAACCCATTTGGAAATAGGACCGGAAAAATCGGTGGAAATGGCCGCACGCCTGGGCATCACCAGCGCTTTAAGCCCTATTGCCTCTTTACCTCTCGGACCCATTTCTGTCTCTCCCTTACAAATGGCCGCAGCCTATGCACCGTTTGCCAACTCAGGAGTGCGAGTAGAACCACGTTTTATCAGAAAAATCACTGATCCCCATGGTCGCATCCTCTATCAGAGCGAGTTAGAGCGTGAGCCTGTATTAGAGCCAAAAATAGCCTACCTGATGACCGATATGCTAAAAAGTGTGCTCCACTCTCCTATCGGCACCGGACGATCCCTAGGCCCGATCGTCAATAGGACGGCCGCTGCCAAAACCGGCACCTCTCAAGGGAACCGGGATGCCTATATTGTAGGCTATACGCCCGATCTGGTGACAGCCGTATGGGTCGGCAACGATGAAAACAAGTCTCTGCCCGGACAAACCGGCAGCAGCCTAGCAGGCCCTGTTTGGGCCAACTTTATGCGAGAAGCCCACAAAGAGTTGCCGTCCAGGGAGTTTAGCCGTCCCGATGGGTTAGTTACGGTGCAGCTTTGTCCATATAGCAGCCTGCTCCATAACCCCCGCTGCGAACTCACCCCTATTAACGAATTGTTTATTGCCGGCACGGAACCGCAAGAACAGTGCACCTGGCCGGATTGTCCGCACTGCCCCCCGGAACAGCAGTGGAACTGGGACGGTGGCTGGTGGTTCAGAAATCCTTTCCGACGACAATAACGCAGTCTTGCC
>JAGXRV010000083.1 GCA_018335695.1 Clostridium sp. | reverse complement strand
GAACCACATTTAAACGCTGCCGTCCCCCAGCCCAGCAGGGCAACCCACTGACCGTTCAATTCAGCGACGTACTTCATGGATTCCCCAACGAGCTGACGAAAGCCAAGATAATGGTGCTCGTCCATGAGCCGATTCCATTGCGGTTCTTCCTCGGGTTTAATGGGACGGACGACCAATGATTGCAGTTCCTCTTGTGCCGGCATTTAAAACTCCTCTTCAGACCGAAAAATGTAGTTACCTACATTTTAGCAGTTCGCAGAAGAAAAAACCAGAGGGTTATCGAAATTCCTTGTCGCCATTATATTTTAATCGACTTTGACGTTGCCCTGCGATAAAATTCCACTGAGCAGCGGTGTGCGCCACCGGTTGTCCGGAAAAGCCAACGTTTACATAACCAAAAACCAGATTAAGAACAAAAGCGCCTGCTAGTATTGCAACAGAACCATTGAGCAAGTGCGGATCGCCAAGCAGCATCAGGTCGCGGAAGCAGCCTACCTGGCAGAGCCGGCTACGTTGGACGGTTATTCCAACAAGCAAGCCGGCGGCAAGTGAAATTATAAACGGTGCGCGGAAAGAGCCGGGGCCGCCTTCACTGAAAAAAATAACAACGGGAGCCATACTCACAAGCAACAGCAAACCCAAAGCAGCGGCGGGGATAAATAATCCGTTGGCTGCAGTTTGCGGGTAAGCACGGCCGAGGGAAAATCCTCGCCTGAGAAAGAAAACGCCTGCCCCAATTCCGGAGACAAATCCAAAGAGTCCGATAAGTGCGTTTAAGTCGCCGGCTGCCAGACGAAGCAACATGCGTAGCGGACATCCCAGAAAAATTAGCGCACCGAGCATGACAGCAAAGCCGATGAAGAAGCGCGGGAGTGGAGACGAACCGCCACGCACCCTGAATTCTCTGGTAAAAAGAGCGATAAGGAAGGAGCCGAGGATAAAACCTGAGACCTCCGGACGTAAGTATTGAACAACTGCGGCACGGTGCAGCCCAAGTCCTCCGGCGATGTCACGCACGAAGCAGGCCACGCAAATTCCCATGTTGGCCGGGTTGCCAAAGCGAACCAGCAATACACCGAGCAAGCCTAATAACAGACCGCTGCCCACGAGAAAGCGTTTGCTCAAAACACTTCACCTCTATTCTTTCAATTTTGGCTTGATTATACGTTAAAGTGCGTCAGGTCTACAAATAGCTTTATTCTATAGAACAAACAACGTTATTTATAAAAACGTTTAAAGAAACGAGTGACTTTGACAAGAAATATAGTGTAACCCGGTTTGCAGCCAGTAAGTGGTCGTTGCGGTTGGGTCGCTGTTGTGATAAAATAAATATTACCTAAATATTCTGACAAATAAATTTAATCAATCCTGAATACAGAGTATGACGACAAAACGAACGAGAGTGGGAGGTGGATGGGTTGAGTAGAATATGGGTTGACTTTATCAAAGGGGAGAATCCGGTGCGGGAGGTAAGCCCTGTGATTTTTCATTCCTGGCAAAGATGCCAGGAGCAGCAACTGAGTTTTGAGAAGTCCTCAGAAAGCTCAATTCTCACTCCAGCACAGCTCAGGGAACGGTTGGATGCCCAAGAAGCGCTGATAGAGGCTTCTAAGGATGTATTGCCTTTTCTTGTGCGCTACTTAAAAGGTAAACGCTATATTATTTTACTTTGTGACGGGGAAGGCTATATTCTTAAATCGGTGGGGCATCCGCCGTTTCTTTCAAAAGCGCAGACGGTGCATTTGTCTCCAGGCGCGAACTGGCGTGAAGACGTGAAAGGGACCAACGCCATCGGGACGGCGCTTGCGGAAAAGCGGCCGGTGCAGGTAATCGGCTGGGAACATTATGTGAGGGAAAACCACTTTCTTAATTGTTGGGCCACCCCGATACTTAATGCAAATGGTGAACCGGCTGGTATTCTGGATATTTCCGGTGAGACGGGCGGGGAGGATGAGCGTCTGGCGGAAATCGTTCTAATGGGCGGAAAGATGATAGAGCAAAATCTAAAAATGCTTGAGCTGCAGAACAAAGTCCGCTTTTGTCAGGAAGGCATAAAAATTGCGAGTGATATGCTGCGGGAAGGCTTTGTAACTATTAACAATCGTGGTGAAATCAGTAATATTAATGAAGCCGGGTGTCGTATGCTCGGCTACAAGCGGGAAGAAGTAATCGGCAGGCATGCCAGCGAAGTTTTCAGTGCTGCCACAGGGCTGCTCATCCGGGAAAAATTCCGCTCTCCGCAGGGTGATAACACCGGCACCTCAGTCAATTCCTGCTTCAGTCAGGTTGTCGACGAGTACGGCAGTGTTCTTGGCGCTGTCGGCGTGATGCGGCCGGGCTTGCAGGCGGTGCGCTCAGAAACGTATTGGGTCGGGCGCAGTGAACTGACAAGAAAGGTGTTTGACCAAGCTGCAAAAGCGGCTGCTTCACTTTCAACTGTTTTGCTGTTGGGTGAAAGTGGGACAGGCAAAGAAGTGCTGGCGCGTTATATCCATAATATGAGCGAGCGAAAAAATGGGCGGTTTGTTGCCATAAACTGTGCCGCCATTCCCGCCACACTGATTGAAAGTGAACTGTTCGGTTACGTCGAAGGCTCGTTTACCGGTGCAAGGAAGGGCGGGCAGCCCGGCAAGCTTGAACTGGCGCAGGACGGCACCATCTTTTTTGATGAAATCGGCGATATGCCGCTCCATGTCCAGGCATCCCTTCTTCGCGTTTTGCAGGAGAAAGAGATTTGCAGGTTGGGTGACACTAAGACGAGGAAAGTAAATGCCCGCATCGTGGCTGCAACAAACAAAGATCTTAAAACCTTAGTCGATGAAGGAAAGTTCAGGCTTGACCTCTACTACCGCCTGAAAGTTGTTACACTGGAACTCCCCCCGCTGCGCCACAGGAAAGAGGATATATTGGACTTGGCACCGCACTTTGTAATCAAAGCGTCCTCTGCACAAGGTAAGCGCCCGTTGCCGGTGTCGGATGAGGTTTACGCACACTTGCTTACGTATGATTGGCCAGGGAACATCCGGGAGCTGGAAAACTGCATTGAATGTATGGTTGCCATGGCGGAGGGGGTAATACTGACAGACGACGATCTGCCTGCCGAGATTAGAGAGACAGACTGTGCGGAAATACAGGAAGAGTCTATTTTGGATCGTCAGACACGTCAGGCGATTCTGCAGGCACTCTCCCAAACCAGGGGTAAAATTGCTCCGGCGGCCCGCATGCTTGGGATAGGGAGGACTACCCTTTACCGTAAGCTGGAAGAATATAATATCCGAGTGTAGCAAAAGGGCGCGCTGCGCCCTTTTACTGTGTTTTTTCGGTATTATCTGTATCCCTGTAGTGGCAGGCTGGTGCTGGAGCGTTTGCAGCAGTGTGCCATAAAGATACACCGGGTGCGCGGACAGTGTATCATTTCGGTACGCTTTGCGAGGGAATAAGGACGTCTCTTTGGCACAAACAGCGGAGCAACTTTCCTAATCAGACGGAATTTATTTTTTTCGGCGCAGAGAAACAAGGTTTTGCCGCCATCTAAAGGATGTTATGCGGTTAATATTTTAACAATTCAGAAAACTGGCACGTTTCTTGCTATTTTAATAAGGTATCAGCGCAAGGAAAATACAGCCGTCTTAAAAAGCTGGCCAAAGAGGAGGAGGGAAAGCCCGGAGTGATATTTGTGCCGTATGTTTTTGGAGGTCTAAAAAAGTTCAGACTAAAAGGAGGATTTAATCAATGTACAGTTTCTTTATGCCGACAGTAAACCTGATGGGTGCCGGATGTGTGAAAGAAGTGGGAAACCGCGCGAAAATTCTTGGTGCGAAAAAGGCTCTGATTGTTACAGACGCCGACTTAAATAGACTTGGCCTTGCCGACCAGATAGCTGGTTATTTGAAAGAGGCCGGTGTCAAGACTGTTATCTTTGCCGGTGCAATCCCCAACCCCACCGATATTAACGTTCATGACGGAGAAAAGGTTTATAAAGAGAATAAATGTGATATGATTGTTTCATTAGGTGGTGGCAGCTCCCATGACTGCGCAAAGGGCATTGGCCTTGTTGTAGGCAATGGCGGTAATATCCGCGATTTTGCCGGTATCGACAAATCTACTAAGCCAATGCCTCCGATGATTGCCGTAAACACCACTTCCGGCACCGCTTCCGAAATGACGCGTTTTTGCATTATCACCAACACGGACACCAAGGTTAAAATGGCAATCGTTGACTGGAGGGTGACTCCGCAGGTTTCTATTAATGACCCCGAAATTATGGCAAAAATGCCCCGCGGCCTCACTGCCGCTACAGGCATGGACGCTTTGACCCACGCCGTTGAAGCTTATGTTTCCACCATCGCCACTCCGATTACCGATGCCTGCGCGTTAAAAGCGATCGAGCTGATTTCCAAGCATCTCCGCAGCGCTGTAGCCTACGGCGATAATATGGAGGCCCGCGATGCCATGACATACGCTGAGCTTCTGGCCGGCATGGCATTTAACAACGCTTCGCTTGGTTATGTGCATGCTATGGCTCACCAACTAGGCGGTTTTTATGATTTGCCTCATGGTGTCTGCAACGCCATTCTTTTGCCTCATGTTCAGCGCTTTAACCTGATTGCTAACCCGCAGCGTTTTGTGGATATCGCAAGAGCCATGGGTGAAGTTGTGGACGGATTGTCTGTGCGGGATGCCGCCGAGAAAGCTCTTACCGCCATCCAGACTTTGTCCCAAGATATTAATATTCCTGCCGGTCTTGCAAATCTTAATGTGCAGGAAAAAGACTTCGAAGTTATGGCTAAAAACGCCATGGTTGATGCCTGCAGTTTCACTAATCCGGTCACCGCTAAGCTGGAAGACGTTGTCAGTATTTTCCGTGACGCGATGTAAGTTTGGGGAGAAGACGGTTCTGGTGGTTAAAAAGAACCACCAGAACCGTCCCCATGGTTGAAAAAAGGAAGAGGAGGGATTGTTTTATGGGTTCTGTTTTGGGTAAAGTTCTCAGGGTCAACCTGACGAACGGGACTGTCACCAAAGAAGATGTCTCCGCTGAGCTTTCAAAAGCATATATCGGCGGCAGGGGCCTCGGCGGGAAAATGCTCACAGATGAAATCCCTGCCGGGATTGACGCTCTCTCTCCGGAAAACAAATTATTCTTTGTTACCGGGCCGCTTACCGCTACAGCAGCACCAACCGGGGGACGATACATGGTGGTTACCAAATCTCCTCTGAATGATGTCATTACATCGTCCAACTCCGGCGGCTTCTGGGGTGCTGAACTGAAATTTGCCGGGTATGACATGCTGGTGGTGGAAGGCAAAGCTGCAGAGCCGGTCTACATCTCCATCAAAGACGACAGCGTGGAAATCAAGCCCGCCGGACATTTATGGGGCAAGAACACGAATGAAACAACCGATTTGCTGCTTGCGGAATTTGGCGACCCAAAAGCTCGTGTTGCCAACATCGGTACAGCCGGAGAACAGCTTTCCCGTATTGCCTGCATTATGAATGACCGCTGGCGTGCAGCCGGCCGCTCCGGCGTCGGTGCCGTGATGGGCTCCAAAAATCTAAAGGCCATTGTCGTCCGCGGCAGCGGCAAGGTTGAGGTTGCCGACACCGAAAAGTTTAAAGAAGCTGTCAGCGTTGCGATGAAGAAGATTAAAGAAAACGGTGTCACCGGGCAGGGTTTGCCTGCTTACGGCACTGCGATTCTCGTGAATATCATCAACGAAGCCGGTATCTTCCCGACAAATAACTTCCAGTACGGCACATTTGAAGGTGCGGAAGAGATTTCGGGAGAAGCCATTGCCGAGAAATACCTTAAAAAGAAGGACCCATGCTACCGTTGCCCCATCGCCTGCGGCCGCTACTGTGAAGTGGACGGTGAAGGAGGGGGCGGGCCGGAATATGAGACTGTCTGGGCTTTTGGCAGCGATTGCGGCGTTTCCGATTTGAAGGCGGTAATTAAGGCCAATAACGCCTGCAACGAAGTTGGTGTAGATACCATTTCCGCCGGTGGTACCATTGCTGCAGCCATGGAGTTGGCACAGCGCGGCTATGTTAAAGCAGACGAACTGGCTGACGGACCGGCGCTGACATGGGGCAGCAGCGCAGCTATTGTGGAATGGGTTAAGCGGATGGGTGACAAAGAGGGCTTCGGTGCCAAGCTAGCAATGGGTTCAGCCCGCCTTACCGCCGCATACGGTGCCCCCGAACTGGCAATGACTGTTAAGAAGCTGGAGCTGCCTGCTTATGATCCGCGCGGTCTGATGGGACACGGATTGCAGTATGCAACTGCCAACCGCGGAGGCTGTCATGTGCGCGGTTATCTGATTTCCCCAGAAATTCTTGGTTTGCCTGAAAAACTGGATCGTTTCGCCCTGGATGGCAAAGCGGAGTGGGTAAAAATCTTTCAGGATCTGACCGCCGCTATTGACAGCACCGGCCTATGTCTCTTCACCTCGTTTGCCCTTGGCGTGGAAGATTACGCCAACCTGCTTACTGCTGCCACCGGCAACGCCTATTCCGTGGAAGATGTGTTGACGGCAGGAGATCGTTGTTTTAACTTAGAACGTCTTTTCAACCTGCAGGAAGGTTATACCGCAGCCGACGATACGCTGCCGAAGCGCTTCCTGGAGGAGCCCATGCCCGCAGGCCCCACAAAAGGCTATGTGCATCCTTTAAAAGAAATGCTTCCCAAGTATTACGAAGTTCGCGGCTGGGGCACCGATGGCGTGCCGTCTGACGAAAAGAAAAAAGCTCTAGGATTATAAAAAAAGACAGGGGGCTTTCAGCTTGGAAGCCCTCTTTTTCGAAAACGGAGGACATATGTACGGCGACATCAGAAACCCGGGCTGGACCGTGACGTTCCACCCTGTGCTGAATATCCGAAAATTGTTTATTGAGCTGACGAATCGGTGCAACCTTGACTGTGTTATGTGTTACCGGCACAGCTGGCGCTGTTCTGAAGGAGAAATGGATGAAGATCTCTTTGAAAAGATACTTCTTGAAATTTCCCGGCTTACCGAACTGGAAGAAATTGTACTGGGAGGCTTTGGCGAGCCGCTGTTCCACCCAAAGTTTTGGGATTGGCTTTCGAGGCTGCATGCCGCAGCCCCCGATGTGCCTATAACTCTCCCGACAAACGGAGTGTTGTTGCAGCCAAGTCAGATCGGAGCGCTGGCAGAATCAGGCGTTTCAAAGATAGTAGTTTCTGTAGACGGAGCTGATATAGATATTCAGAGGGATGTCCGCGGTTTCGAGGCCGGCGAGGTAAGCCTGAAATTAGCGGCGCTGTCGGCGGCAATCAAGCGCACGCCGGGGATCAGTTGGTGGTGGGAAACTGTCTGGCAACAAAAAAATAAGCGCTGCCTTCCTGATGTGTTGCGCCTGGCGGCAAAACTACATGTTAAGCAGCTGATTGTCAGCCACCTGGTTGCCGTCTTGCCGGCGCAGACGGATGAAGCGCTCTTCGATCCAGAAATGGCCGCCGAGGACAAAAAAATCCTTGAACGGGCACGCTTGACGGCTATGAACAGTGGATTGTCGGCTCAGTTTCCGAGGGAAAAACCGAAGACCGAGCGTAAATGCAGTTTTGTGGAAAAGATGAGCGTCGTCATTCGCTGGGACGGGGCGGTTGCTCCATGTTACCGCTATCTTCATGGCTGCATGGAACATTTCTTTGGGCGAAGCAAAGAGGTTCCGGCATTTATGTTTGGCAGTCTGAAGGACTCCGGTTTGGAGGAAATCTGGACCAGGCAGGAATACCAGCAATTTCGCTACCGTGTAGCCAACAATTTGTATCCGTCCTGTGCTGACTGTGAGTTGGCAGAAGGTTGCGATTTGACGGTACACCGAGCGGAGGGAGACTGCGACGGAGGCATGCCATCTTGCGGCGATTGTTTATGGAGCAGAGGTATGGTACTATGTCCTTAGATTATATTTTAAAAGACGGGACAAGCCTGACAGATACAAAGAACTGATGCGGAGGCGAGTATATGTCACAACTTATCGACCCCTATGGGCGAAAGCTGGAATACCTGCGTGTTTCGGTTGTCGACAGTTGTAATTTGCGCTGCTTCTACTGCCAGCCAGGCGAGGGATGCCTGCCGCGCGAGGTGCGTAAACAGCTAAGCCGGCAGCAGATTGTAAGTATTGTTGCAGCCGGAGCCGCAGCCGGCATAAGAAAAATCAGGCTCACAGGCGGCGAACCTTTGATGCGCGCTGATATTGTCGAACTGGTGAGAGATATCGCCGCCATTTCCGGAATAGATGATGTCAGCTTGACAACCAACGGTACCATGCTTGCGGCTCTTGCCGGGAAACTGGCTTGCGCCGGCCTAAAGAGGGTTAATATCTCCCTTGACTCGCTGGAAAGAGCGAATTTCGCTGAAATTACAAGCGGCGGAAAACTGCAGGCAACTCTGGACGGAATTGAAGCCGCATTTGCGGCCGGACTTGTACCGATTAAGCTCAATATGGTTGTTATGAAAGGTCTGAATGATCATGAAGTTGAAAATTTTGCCAGGCTGACAATTGAGCGGAATCTTAATGTGCGCTTTATTGAATATATGCTTATGCCCGGACAAGAAGAAAACTGGCGAAAGCACTACCTTCCCAGTGAGGAAATTATGCTTTTGTGTTCAAGAATAGCACCCATGGAGGCTTTGCCCGCTGAAGTCCTGGCAGGGCCGGCAAAGAGTTACCGCTACCCTGGAGCCGTTGGCCGGCTTGGCTTTATCACGCCGGTGAGCCAACATTTTTGTTCGCAGTGCAACCGGCTGCGCCTGACGAGTGACGGTAAATTAAGGCCATGTCTGTTTTCCGGCGAGGAAATTGACCTCGCACCGGCACTGGCAGGCAGTGAAGATCTGGGTCGGTATTTCCGCGAAGCCGCAATGCGCAAACCGGAACAAACGGCTGTAAGCCCCGCATCGAGGGGAGCGTCATGCGGACCCAGGGGTATGGCGGAAATAGGCGGCTAGAGGTGAAAGCAGTAAGTGATTATTTAAATTGCATGAGAAAGTCGGCTGGTTCTGCCGTGGGAACCGGGGAGTTAACAAAGTCGGTGCTGTTGCGCGTCACAATGTATTCAGCCTTGAGCCGTTTAGCGCACTGTGCGGCTAGCGCGTCTTCGTAATCAGGCATTTCGAAATCCATCGCGTTTAGGATATCTGTTTTCCCCACGGCTATGATATCCAGGATGGAACAGAGTGTGCGAATCGCCTCCAGCGTTTTCTCTTTTCCTGTGACTTTGCGCAGCACATAGTAGATATCGGTGATGGCGTTTGCGGTAAGTAAACCAGTGACCCTGCCGCTCTCGCAGAGCGTCAACACCTGTTCAGCATGGTCGGCAAAAGGTGTGCGGTCGGCAAGATAATCAATGATAATGTTGGTATCAATGAGGATTTTCATTATACTTGCCCAGCCTTTCCTCACGGATTTCGGCGCGGGTAATTTCTGTACCTCTTATAATGCCGCGCAAGGATTCAAGCGCGGCTTTCTTTTTATTCTCGACATTAGTAAGGAGTGCGACATCTTTGCCATTTCTGGTGATAATGATATCTTCGATGGCGGCGTGTTCAATATATTTGCCTATGTTCATCTTAAATTCGGTGGCTGAAACACGCATATTATTTTCTCCTTTCGCTAGCTCTTTGTTCATTTATATTATATGTATTATGTGCGATTTAATCAACTAAATTTAGTGCGATATTTTGTTGTTAGTTCTGTATTTTTCATATATTCGACAACAATGAGGCAGCGCAGTCTTTCAATGAGTCAAAGGGAACATCTGCCGGTACCGGTGAATATGATGCAGCAAACCGTATAGGGGAGTTGAGTATATGGCCCGGGATATCGTTGCGGATATTTTGCAGGAAGCGGTTGTCAGACCGCCAAACATACGGGTGGCTTTTCCTCAGGTGGTGCTGCCCGACAAGGCAATCCAGGAGAGGATAAACCGGCTGATCCGTGACTTGGTGGACAACATGATGCTCAGACAGGGAGCAAACGACCCTAATCTTGCAGAAATGGTCGGAACATATAGAATCGGCCTTAACGAAAAGAGCCTGCTCAGCATTTATTTCGAGAATTTCGCCATCATGAGGATGGCCGCCCACGGGACGACCATCGCTGATTCACTGACGGTAGACCTTAATACAGGAGAGGTTTATCGTTTGAATGATCTGTTTATTCGCATCAGGCCATACCGTATTAGAATTAATAACATTATCCTGGCTAAAATTGCGGCGACAAACCTGCCAACAATTGCCCCGTTTCCCGGGATAACCGACAGCCAGGAATTCTATCTGACCTCAAAGGCGCTGGTGATTTTCTTTCCCGAGCTGGAGTTTACTCCGCACTATGTCGGCATCCCCGAGTTCGTCATCCCCTACGCAGTGCTGAGAAAAATGATTAATCCCCATGGCCCGTTGGCGCGATTGGTCACAAAATAGACGTTTAAAGGATGCTTGTCAGATCGATACTCCTGTGGCTGATTCTTTTTATCAGTGTGCTATCGTGGCTGGTAAGCAGAATCCCAATCCGGCGTTCGCCGGCTAATCTCAGGACTGCCTGCCAGATTTGAGCCTGGGTAACAGCGTCAAGCATGGTAGTCATTTCGTCGGCCAGCAGAAAGCGTGTCTGCGGTCCGAGGGCGCGGGCCACGCAGAAGCGTTGCAGCTCACCTGCGGACAGCTCGTTTGGCCAGCGTTTGAGCCATTCATTTTTTATGCCCAGTTCCTCGAGTAATGATTTATCGGGGAGATAACTCTCGCAAAGAGTGTTATGCATTTGCCAGCGAGGGTTAACGGCTTGTTCCGGGTGTTGACTAATCAGTTGAACGGGGCAATATCCGGCTGCCGGCAGCGGCTGCCCGTCAAGGGCAATTTTACCGGCATCCGGGCGTTCAAAGCCGGCTAAAAGGCGAGCCAGGGTAGTTTTGCCGCAGCCGGATGGCCCGGTCAGGCCGACTATCTCTCCCGGCATGACAGACAAACTGAGATTACGCAAAATCCAAGGACCGGCCTTATAACGGAAGCTGACGTTTTGTGCCTCAAGCCGCATGGTGACACCTAACCGTTCCGCCCCTGATAGAGCGCAGCGCAGGCTCGGCAGAGGCACATTCCAAGGTGGAAAGCCAGCAGCGTGGGGCAAAGAGACATCCGGGCAACAGATCAGCGGGAGACGGCTGAGAACCGGGGACAGGCCGGAAATCATTTTGCGGCAATGCTTGCCATAAAGCCTTGCTGTAGGGATGCCGCAACCGTTCTCCCTCACCGCAAAAGTCGCCGGCTGGTGCTGTTTCCACCGTAGTACCGGCATAAAAGACAGCTATCCGGTCAGCCGTTTCCAGGGCGGCGTTGATATCGTGCGTGATGAACATGACGGCACGTCCTGCTGCGCTCAGCTCCCGCAGGTGAGCCAGTGTTTCCTTGACTATTTCCGGATGAAGACCCGGTGTTGGTTCGTCGGCGATTATAAGCCGAGCCGGGCTTGCCGCAGCGGTAGCGACAAGTACGCGTCGGGCCATTCCTCCCGACAGCTGAAAAGGATACAGTCGTTCTGTCCCGGCTGCCAGTTGGTAGCGGGTAAAAATCTCCCGCTGCATAGCCGTGCCGTTGTCGTTAAGCGAGCTGAAACGAACTTGTGTTCCCACCCTCATCAGCGGGTCGAGAAAATTGACAGATTGCGGGATGAGGGCGATTTCCCGTCCGCGTAAGGCGGCTTGGCGCTTAGGGGTTAATTCTTGGCCGGCGTAAGAAATGCTGCCGGAAACAAGAGCGTTGCCGGGCAAAATACCCAGGATGGCGTGAGCCAAGATGCTTTTGCCGGAGCCGCTGGCTCCGACTACCGCCAGAATCTCCCCGGGCCGTATATCTGTATTAAGATTGCTGATAGCCTGGAAGGTTCTCTGTCTAAGCCCTGCCGCATATTGAATAAAAGATACCGACAGGCCGGAAACCTCCAAAAGGGGTTTATCAGTGCTTGCAGTAGTTGACATATCATGTGCTCCTTTCTTACTCCTGAGCGCTGCGCGGGTCAATAAGCAATCGCAGATTATCTCCCAGCACATCAAATGTGCGCACCATAATAAGCAGCGCAAGTCCCGGGAAAAAGGCCAACCACCAGCTCCCTGCGGAGAGATAACGCATAGACTCCGACAAAATGATACCGATGGCCGGTCGGTGCGGCGACAGACCAAACCCCAAAAAAGTGACTGCCGCCTCATGCAAAATGGCGTGAGGAAAAAGCAGAATAAAGCCTACCAGTAACTGAGGTTTAAGGTGCGGCAAGAGATGCCGCGTGGCAACCCACCAGCGGGAGCGTCCAAAGCGCAGGGAAACAAGCACAAACTCAGCGGAACGAAGCTGCAGCACTTCGGCCCGCAACAGGCGTGTCAGGGTTGGCCAGTGAGTGAGTGTAACCCCGGCAATGACTCCTGTCGTGCCCCCTCCGAAAACAAAGGCAATCAGGATGATTAACACCAGGTGCGGTACAGCCAGAAAAAGGTCGGCCAGCCAGGTAATGGCGGCATCAAGATGTTTGTTGCCAAGACCGGAGGCCAGCGCCAGCACAAGGGCGATCAAGACACTGGGAACGGCGGCAAAAAGACCGATAGTCAAACTTAGGGACAGTCCTTTTACTGTGCGCACCAACATATCGCGCCCGAGCCAGTCAGTGCCAAAAGGGTGTGCCAGCGCAGGCGGCAAGTTCCTTTCGGTCAGACTGGTGGACAGACCCGCTTCGTCCAGTAACTGCGCACCGACAAGCAAACTCAACAAAAAGACGGCAGCCAGAGCAATGACAATTACAGTCCGCTGCCGGCGGTTAATGTGCAGACGGGAGAAGCGACGATTAGCAATAGGCAGAGACTGAGTATCGCTCACAGGTATCTCTCTTTCAGCTTCAGACGTGGGTCAATCAAGCGGTAGAGCAGTTCTGCTGTCAGGTTGCCGGCAAAAACGAACAGGGCGCTAAAAATTACTACTCCCAGCAAAAGCGGGACATCACCACGCAGCCCTGCCTGCACGGCCGCCTGTCCTAAGCCGGGATAGGAGAAGACTTGTTCGGCCAGCACCGAGCCGCCAAACAGCTCACTGAAGGAGGCAAACTGCAGAGTAATGGCAGGCAGAGCAATATTGCGCAAGCCGTGTCGCCGGAGCAGTTGCAGGTCGCTTTCGCCCCTGGCTTTGGCAAACAGCACATAATCACTTTGCAGCACCTCAATCAACTTTTGCCTGGTATGCAGCGCCACACCGGCCACACCGGTAATGCCTAGCGTCAAGGCGGGTAACAGCAGGTGATGCAGGCGGTCGCTCAGTGTGACTTCATGGGCGAGCACTCCGGCGGGTACGCCTAGGCCGACCGGAAACCAACCCAGCCAGACGGCAAAGGTTAGTAGCATCAGTAAGCCGAACCAAAACGAAGGGGTGGAGGCCAGCGTAAGGCAATACCACTTGATAACCCGGTCTATCCAGGTTCCCTGTTTCATGGCTGCGCCTACCCCTAGCGCAAAACCGAAGACGCCGGAAAAGGTCCAGGCTGTCAGCATTAGTGCCAGGGAAGCCACCGCCCGTTCGCCTATAATTTCCAGCACCGGGCGGCGAAAGATCATCGATACGCCCCAGTCGCCGCGCAAAATTGCCGTGCCCCAGCGAAAAAAGCGTTCGTGCAGCGGCCGATCCAGACCCCAGTAGGCAGCAATGTTTGCCCATTGCTCCGGGCCGACTTTCAGCATATCGGCGCCGACATAAGCCCGAACCGGATCAATCGGCGAAAGGCTCAGCAATAAAAAGGAAAGCAGCGAAACTGCAACCAGCAAGGTAAGTAATCTAAATACTCTGCCGCATAAAAACAGTGCCATAGCTACTCCTTCCAGCGCCATTCAGTGATATTTGCCGTGACAGGCCAACCGTGTCCGTGAGGTTGAATTTGCTTGCTGCCAAGGTCAAGGTTTTCCCGGACAAAATACAGGTGGTCAAGATTTACCAGCCAAGCCCAAGCTGCGTCGCCTTTAGCGCTAAAACCTGTTTGTCCGTCCCACTGCGCTTTCTGCCAGTAGCGGTTTGCCTCTGCTTCGTTAGTGGCGGCAAGCGCCTTGGCAAAATATTCATCAACTGCAGCATTGCTGTAAAAGCCGGTGTTAAACCAGCCTGTTCCGCGTGTTTCGCTGCTGTACAGGTTAAACATTTCCAGCGGGTCATGGCTGCCCCAGCCAAAAAGCACTGCGTTGGAGTGCATTAAAGTCTGAATAGCTTCCCAACTTTTGCCGGAAACCTCAAGCTGAATCCCAAGCGGCCGGAGTTGGTCGGCCACCGCCATAGCCAAGCCTTTACGCGTCAGGTCGGCGGCAGGATAAATAAGCGGTATTTTAGCCTGCAGACCCTCTTTTTCCAAGATGCCGTCACCGTCGGTATCTTCCCAGCCGGCAACAGACAAGATTTGCTTTGCCAGCTCAACATCCGCGTCCTTTATAACTGTTTCCGGGTTCCACCAGGGCAAGCCGTCGCTTGAACTATAAGCCGGTGAGCCAAAGCCGTCCAGCACCCCATCCACTAAAGCCTGGCGGTCGATAGCCACATTGATCGCCCGGCGAATGGCAATGTCGGCGGTAACGTCGTTGCCGACCGGATAGCCGTCTTTGCTCTGGCTTCCTGCCGCGATGAAAGGAAACATGATGCCGCGGTTATCAACGCTGTCCAGCTCAAGCAGGCGAAAGCCCGGGATTGCCTGACGGGCGAAAGCCTCCGGGATGGCGACCATATCTACTTTGCCCGCCTTAGCCGCAGCCAGCGCCGCGTCATCCGACATAAAAAGAAAGGTTATTTTTTCAAAATACGGTTTTTGCCCATGGTAAAGCGGATTGGCCTCCACAATTAACTGCTGCCCTTTGTCCCATTGCACAAATTTATAGGGACCTGAGCCTACCGGGTTAGCAGCATACTCGGGGCCATGGGCATGTTTCGGCACAATACCGATGCGGGCCAGAAGGTTTATGAAAGTGGATTGCGGCTGTTTGAGGCTGAATTTTACCGTTTGGGCATCAATGGCCTCCACGCTCGCCATGTTATTGAGATCAATAACCGCACCGCTCTCAGCGGCGGTGGAAAACGTGTAAACCACATCTTCCGCGGTGAGGAGCTTTCCGTCTGAAAACTTTACATCAGAGCGCAACCCGACCGTCCAGGTTAAGCCGTCTGTGCTTACTTCGTAGCCGGTTGCCAGGTCGGCTGCCATGGCCAGACTGTGGTCGCGCCTAAAAAGAGTACTTTGAAATAGCGGTGAACCGTACTCCCCCCAGCCGGTGGTCGGGTCAAATCCTGCCTCCGGCTCTCCGCCGATGGCAAGCACAAGCTCGTTGGCTTGTCTTCCGTCTCTTTCGGCGCTGTTTCTAGGCCCGCCGCAGCCGGCGGCAGACAGCAAAGCCAGTCCGAAGAGCAAAAGGCAAACTAAAAGCAATTTTTTCGCAGTCATAATGTACCTCCAGTGTTATGATTATTTTATTGGTAACACTATTTCGGCGGCAATTTGCTTTATTCCTGCCAGACAAGAGAAAATTATTTTTTACCCTCTCCCTCTCTTTTACCCTCTTTCTCTCTTTTACCCTCTCCCTTTGGGAGAGGGATAGGGTGAGGGCTGGGAGAGGGTTAGGGTGAAGGCCGGGTACAGATTTTTCCCCTTTCATCCTCTTTTGCCCTCTCCCTTTGGGAGAGGGTTAGGGTGAGGGATAGGGTTAGGGTGAGGGCCGGGTGCAGATCTTTCCTCTTCTTTTCATCCTCTTTTGCCCTCTCCCTTTGGGAGAGGGTTAGGGTGAGGGCCAGGTGCAGGATATTTTCATCTTAATGATACAGAGCAAAAAGCCCGCCTTAACGGCGGGCTTTTTGCGTCGGTGATAGTACCGGAACTTTACTATTATCGGAAGCGGCTGATCGATATTGGCCTGCACTGTAAATCTCATACTTTTCAGGATAAAGGGGTAACTCCTTAATCTTTTTAACAATACGGTCATACTGACGCAGCGCTGTACTTTCGTAAAACTGCGCAAGATATTCCACAATGACCGTTAGGTCTTGCTCTGCTACAGGCAGCATAATCACCTTACGCATTGGTTGGGGGCACCTTTCCCGCAAGCCTGTTGCGTAACGATGCGGAAACCTCGTCGAAATCGAGTCGCCTTGTATCTGACTCGGCTTGCTGCTGCGCTTCTAATAAGGCGGAGTCAATACGCTTTGCTGTCTGGAGTGCTTCATATTGCTCAATGCTCATAACCACCATGTCGCCGTAACCGTTCTTCGTCAGGAAAACCGGCTCCTTGCTTTCATGTACAATGCGGGAAATTTCGGTGAAGTTATTCCGCAGGTCGGAGATTGGCCTGATCTGAGGCATGGGAACACCTCCTTTTCTTGTCCGTATAATATCATATTTATGATATTCAGTCAAGAAACGGATAATGTTTGCAAAATCGTATTTAAAGCTAGGTACGGGTGGCTTTTCCGCAGGTAGTGCTGCCCGACAAGGCGGTCCAGGAGAGGATTAACCGGCTTATCCGTGACTTAGTGGACGACATGATGCTCAGACAGGTTAATATTCATGGTTAATACTCATATTTTAGGCTGACTGTTGCTGAGATTTCCAGCGGACCGGCGGCAATCGGGGTGCTGACTTCGGCTAATCTCATCGCGTCCCTCATGTTAGACAGCGGTTGCGGGAAAAGAGCGCCACCTTCAACAACTTCTTTCGGTTTGCCGAGTGAAACCCCCAGTCCTTTGGCTAAAGTATCCGCCTTGGCGCTGCCGTTTTTTAAAGCGTTGTTCAAAGCCTCAGCATAAGCGCTCTCCATTTTTGCATCGCTAAGCGAGAAGATTACGCCTCCGGACAAGTTTGCGCCTGCATTTGTGGCAACATCCAAGATATTCCCAACATTATCGACATTGCGAACTGTTACTTGGATTTGGTTTGTGACGACATAGCCCACAAGAACCTGTTTATGCGTTCCCCGCGTCTCGATGTGATTATACTTTGGGGATAAGTCAAAATGGATTGTACGGATATCGTTTTCACCAATTCCGGCAGATTTTAGCGCAGAAAAAACTTTCGTCATCTGCCGGCTGTTATTTGCCTGAGCATCTTTTGCAGATTTGGCTTCTGTTGTTACCCCAACATTTACGTAAGCAATATCCGCTTTGACAACTGTTTTGCCATGACCGGTTACGGACAGGCTCCTTTTTGCATTCTCTTCTGCAGCGACCGCGTTTTCAGCATTAGTGTTCATAAACCCATACACGAGAAACAATGCCATAATCATCCCAACTGCAATAACCTTTGCGTTCAACTTGTACATTGCACATCACTCCTTAGACTGAATTTATAATTTTAGACGCAGCAAATAAGAGAAAGTTCCATTATTTGCTGTTCCCTTCGTCAATAATTTAAGATGATAGGGGGAATGGGTGGCATGCTTCGGGCGGGTTTGAAACCCGCCCCTACTAAGTGGTGAGGGGTGGCATTCCTTGCGGGCGGAGAGGTGTTGAGGGGCGGCAGCCCGTAGGGGCGGGTTTTAAACCCGCCCTAGCCAATGGATAAAACGCGTCAGTGATAGAAAAAGCGCAGCGTCATCTGCTTATCCGGAATGTGTCAAGAACCCCGTCCCCCTGACACTATCTCTCTGCAACTAAACGGTATAATATGGCTGCCGCTTCTGCTCTAGTAGTAATGCCGCCCGGTCGGAATGAGCGATCTTGGAATCCGCGCAGCAAGCCCGTCGTGCTTGCCAGCCTAATTCCACTCGCAGCCCAAGTCGGGAAGATATTCGCATCAATAAAGTCAGTACCCGCGGTCGGAAGTACCGGTACCAGCCCTTTGTTTATCACTCGCTGCAGAATTGCAGCCATCTCCGCTCTGGTAATCTGGCGGGATCCGCCAAATGTGCCGTCAGCATAACCGGCGATTAATCCTGCTTCTGCCGCCGCGCCAATTGCGCCCAGTGCCCAGCGGTCAGCGTCTGTAAACCTGACTGCCGATTTCGGTTTTGCCGCCAGAGCTAAAGCACGCGTCAGCATACTGACGAATTCCGCTCTGGTTACTGCAGCGTTAGGTTTAAAGCTGCCGTTCGGAAAACCGCTAATAATGCCCATCCCAGCTAAGGTCCTGATTGAACCCCTGCCCCAGTGATCTGCAATATCGGCCATTTCCGGCAAAGGCTTAGTAGCAAACACAGCAAACTTAGAGAATCTGCTAAGTGAAATTGAGACAAAGCCGTCACCAATTTGACCGCCAAGAAAAATCCAGCGCCCGGTTCGTTCATTATAAACAAAAACACATGGTTTTTGGCCAGCCCCAATCCTTGTCTCATCAAAGCTTAGCGTTAGTTGCACCGGTGAGGTAAACTCACCACCGGTCATCGTAAGAAGCACAACTTCGCTTGTTAATGTAAGTCCTGTTCCGGATGCGGCAGCTATCAACGGTGCGGCTGCAGTATCCGTCATTAATTGTGCAATCATTCTTGGCGAATCTCCGATAACTGCTCCGGCATTCACGGTAACTCTTACCACATTTTCTATTTCAATCTCATTAATCTGTCCTGCAACAATCGGTTGTTCGACTGTTATTGGGGGTGTTGGGGGCGTTGGTGGTGTAGGTACAGTAATTAAACTAAGAGCAGTAAGATTAGTTCCATCAACGGTAGCAGCGGTTATCGTCGCCGTACCAGGAGCGACACCTGTAACAAGGCCTGTTGCATTAACTGTAGCTACTGCAGGGTTGTTGGATGACCAGGCAACTGCCTGCAAGGCATCTAACGGAGTTATGGCATAAACAAGCTGATATGTAGCACCGATACTAACGTTTAAAGCTGCGGGTGTTACAGTTATATTTTCGGCGTAAGGGCGAACGTCTACAGTTATAGTGCTGGTAGCTGTAAGATTAGTGCCGTCAATTGTAGCAGCAGTTATTAACGCCGTACCTGGAGTCACACTTGTAACAAGACCTGTTGCGTTAACTGCAGCAACTGCAGGGTTGTTGGACGACCAGGCAACAGCCTGCAAAGAGTTTGATGGCGTTACGATGGATGTAAGCTGGCGCGTATTGCCGAGGTAGACAGTAGCAGTTATTGGCGATATGGTAATGTTTGCAGCAGGCAAACGAGCGATTACTGTGACAGTTATGGTAGCGGTACGATTTGTTGCATCGGTAGTGGTAGCCGTAATATTTGTCGTACCTGCAGCAATGCCGGTAACAATACCTATCTCATTAACCGTGGCAACGGCAGGGTTGCTGGATCTCCAAGTGACAGCCTGTAATGCGTCTGATGGATTTACTACAGAGATAAGATTATGAGAATCGTCGATGTTCATCGCTAAAGTATTAGGTGTTACAACTATACTTGTGGCTGGAACAAAAAGCGGTTTTGTCTGGACGGGTGTCTGGCGCTGAATATTCGTCCCGTCACCAAGTTGGCCTGCTGGGTTAAAACCCCAAGACCAGGCATCATTGTTGTTTCTCAAGGAAAGAGAGTGATTCCCGCCTGCTCTTAAGGCAATTACGTTTGTTAGAACAGAAACTTGGACAGGTGTGTGACGATTGCTTCTCGTTCCGTCGCCAAGCTGGCCGTTACCGTTCCATCCCCAAGTCCAGACAGTACCATCATTCCTTAAAGCCAGGGAATGATGCCATCCTGCTGATATTGTAGTAATATTTGTTAAGCTAGAAACCTGGATGGGCTCTAGACGTCTGGCAGTCGTTCCATCACCTAGTTGTCCGCTGGAATTGTTGCCCCAAGCCGAGACAGTATCGTCACTCCTTAGAGCAAGAGAGTGGCTTTTTCCCGCTGTTATAAATTTAGCGTTTCCTAAGCCAGAAACTTCGACAGGTGTATTACGCTGCGCTGTCGATCCGTCACCAAGCTGACCGCTGGAATTATTTCCCCAAGCCAATACAACACCGTCATTCCTTAAGGCAAGAGAGTGATGATATCCAGCGGCTACTGCTATAATGTTTGTCAGGCCAGAAACTTGAACGGGTTCGAGACGTCTGGTTGTCGATCCGTCACCAAGCTGACCACTGAAATTGTTGCCCCAAGCCCATACCGTACCGTCATTCCTTAAGGCAAGAGAATGATGATGTCCAGCGGCTACTGCTATAATGTTTGCTGGGCCAGAAACTTGGACGGGTTCGAGACGTCTGGTTGTCGATCCGTCACCAAGCTGGCCAACGGAGTTGTCTCCCCAAGCCCAGACAGTACCGTCAATCCTTAATGCAAGAGAGTGAATTCCTCCTGCCGACACAGAAGCTATGCTTGACAAACCAAAAACCCTGGCAGGCGCGAAACGGCTAATAGTCGTTCTGTCACCAAGCTGACCCTGCTCATTCCACCCCCAAGCCCAAACCGTGCCGTCTCCCCTTAGAGCAAGGGAATGAGATGCTCCTCCCGATATGCCGAAAGGCACCTGGGCTGCTACCGCCAGCCGAGCTGTCAGGCTCCCTGCTAAAACTATAACAAAAAACATCAAAATAATAAGTATGCACGAAGGTGATATTGAGAAGTCTCTCTTCTTACAATGCCTAGGATAACGCAATTTAGATGCCTCCTGTTATTTTGTATTGTCATTTACTTCCTTGTTTAGAATTCGCCTCCGGTGCCGGCAGTTCCTCCAAATTTCACAAATTTTCACGCTTCTACCAGCTCTCTCCAAGAACCCCCGTCCCCTTGACACGTAAAAAAATTTCCACATACGGGAACTTTTTCCCCTGTTGGGGTGTCAAACCTAATTAAGGCCACATATTTTTGCCCAAGCCGTTAGGCAAGAGTGCTGACACCTGTGGTTTTGGGGGAGGTGCGTGGGGAAAAGGCAAGCAGGAAGCTTGCGCATGTCGTCTTAACGCGGGGAAATCTCCCCGCAGGGAGAGGCAAACTAAATTTTTTTGAGGAGTGAAGAATTTAATGAGAAACAGAAAAAGAATTTCCATTCTGCTCGTGCTGGCCATGGTTATGACCATGCTGACCGGCTTCGCCGCCCCGGCGG
>JAGXRV010000082.1 GCA_018335695.1 Clostridium sp. | reverse complement strand
GAGTCGCTTTTCTTTGAACCGAAGCGTTATGATTTTGCCCATGTCGGCCGTTATAAAGTGAATAAGAAGTTGTCCTTTGTGCCTCGCGTTAATCACCGAAAGTTGGTTGAGAATGTAACCGACGAGCAAGGCGACATTTTGGCTCGCGCAGGCACCACTGTGACTCTTGAAATGGCGCGCGTTTTTGAGGAAAAAGGTGTTAAGCGTGTCCGGGTAGAGTTTGGCGATAAGGAAGTTACAATCATAAATAATGAACAGATTAGTCCGTCAATTAAGCATCTGAGCAAGACAGATATTGTGGCTGCAATCGGTTATCTGCTTAATTTGATTGATGGCTTGGGTAACGTGGATGATATTGACCATTTGGGGAATCGACGTTTGCGCAGCGTGGGCGAGCTTTTGCAAAATCAGTTTCGCATCGGTTTGTCGCGGATGGAACGGGTTGTGCGGGAGCGCATGACTATCCAGGATGTCGAAGCTATCACGCCGCAGGCTTTGGTCAATATCCGTCCGGTAATCGCCTCCATCAAAGAATTTTTTGGTTCCAGCCAGCTTTCACAATTTATGGACCAGACTAATCCATTAGCTGAATTAACCCATAAACGCAGGCTTTCTGCCCTCGGCCCCGGCGGATTGAGCCGTGAGCGGGCAGGTTTTGAGGTTCGAGATGTTCACCATTCACATTATGGCAGAATGTGTCCGATTGAAACGCCGGAAGGACCAAACATTGGTCTAATCGGCTCTCTTTCCACCTTTGGCAGGATCAATGAATATGGTTTTATTGAAACTCCCTATCGGAGAGTGGATAAGGAAAAAGGACGTGTTACCGAAGAAATTGTTTATTTGACGGCGGACGATGAAGACAATTATGCCATAGCCCAGGCTAATGCGTTGTTGGATGAAGAAGGCCATTTCCAAAGCAGTCGGATTACCTGCCGTTATAAGCATGAGACTTTGGTACGGGAACCTTCAGCTATTGACTTTATGGATGTTTCGCCAAAGCAGTTAGTATCGGTCGCCACTGCTTTGATTCCGTTTTTGGAGAATGACGACGCCAACCGCGCGCTGATGGGTGCTAATATGCAACGTCAGGCTGTGCCGCTTCTGCGGACGGAGGCGCCGCTTGTTGGTACAGGCATGGAATATAAAACCGCCAGGGATTCCGGTGTGGTAGTGCAAGCAAAAAGCGGCGGAGAAATTTGCTATGTTTCTGCCGATACCATTATAATTCGCCGGTCTGCAGACCAAGGCGAGCCAAATCGTTTAATCAACGGACGGACCGGAGAAGCATTGCCCGGTGAACCGCTGGAGAGATATCCCCGCGGGTGTGATATTTATTCGCTGCAGAAATTTAAGCGCTCCAACCAAGGAACTTGTATGAACCAGCGCCCTATTGTGAGCAAAGGGCAGCAGGTGGTTGACGGTGAAGTGATTGCCGACGGGCCTTCCACCGACCGCGGGGAAATGGCGTTGGGTCGCAATATTTTGGTTGCCTTTATGCCTTGGGAAGGATATAACTATGAGGATGCCATCCTGCTTAGTGAAAAGCTGATTCAGGGAGATGTTTTTACATCCATCCATATTGAAGAGTATGAGTCGGAAGCCAGAGATACAAAGTTGGGTCCTGAAGAAATTACGCGTGACATTCCCAACGTGGGCGAAGATGCGTTGAAAGATCTGGATGAACGCGGAATTATTCGCGTAGGTGCCGAAGTTCGGGCCGGTGATATTCTCGTTGGGAAAGTAACTCCTAAAGGGGAGACGGAACTGACGGCGGAAGAGCGGCTTTTGCGAGCTATTTTTGGTGAAAAGGCGCGCGAAGTTCGGGATACTTCTCTGCGTGTGCCTCATGGCGAATCCGGCATGGTGGTTGATGTTAAAGTCTTTTCCAGGGAACAGGGGGATGAGTTGCCCCCCGGTGTGAACAAGCTGGTGCGTGCTTATGTTGCCCAGAAACGCAAAATTTCCGAAGGCGATAAGATGGCCGGTCGGCATGGCAACAAGGGTGTCATTGCGCGAATTCTTCCCGAGGAAGATATTCCGTTTATGCCGGATGGGACGCCGGTGGAAATTGTGCTTAATCCGCTTGGCGTTCCTTCGCGGATGAATATTGGCCAGATCTTGGAGACTCATCTGGGCTGGGCCGCCAAAACTCTTGGCATTCATATTGCCTCCCCTGTTTTTGATGGTGCCAGGGAATCTGATGTGATGGAGGCATTTAAAGAGGCAGGTTTGCCGGAAAACGGCAAAACAATTCTTTATGACGGACGTACCGGGCAGCCGTTTGATAATCCGGTTACTGTGGGCTATGTTTATATGTTGAAATTGGCTCATCTGGTGGACGATAAGATTCACGCGCGCTCTACCGGCCCCTATTCGCTTGTTACGCAGCAGCCGCTGGGCGGTAAAGCTCAGTTTGGCGGACAGCGTTTCGGTGAAATGGAGGTTTGGGCGCTTGAAGCCTACGGAGCCGCCTACACTCTTCAGGAAATTCTCACAGTTAAATCTGATGATGTTGTTGGCCGGGTGAAAACTTATGAGGCTATCGTAAAAGGTGAAAATATCCCCGAGCCGGGCGTGCCTGAATCGTTTAAGGTTTTGGTGAAGGAATTGCAAAGCCTGTGCATGGATGTGAAGATTGTCGACGAAGAAGTGGGAGAGATGGAAATTCTCGAAACAGACGAAGATACTGAAATCCGAGATCTGGGAGTGAATATTGAGGGCATAGAAGATGAAGATAGGCATATTTCTCTGGGGCTTATCGATGAAGAGGTCGATGAGGGAGAAGAATCAGTCGACGATGAAGTGCTTGACGACGTTCTTCCCGTGCGCAAACTGACAGAAGTATCACTGATTGGCGATGATGACGAAGATATCCTTGCTCTTGATGAGGAAGAAGATTTGCTTGATCTGGCGCTTGATGAAGATGAGGAAGACGATTACGAGTTTGGCAGACGGAGAAAGCACGGCGCTGTCTATGAAGTCGATGATCTCGGCGATGAAGATTTCGAAGATGATTAGAACGTTCGGTCTTGGCTTGTGAGTATAAGAAAGGGAGGAACTGCCCTTGCTGGATGTTAGCAATTTTTACGCTCTGAAGATTGGTATGGCGTCACCTGAACAAATTCGCGCCTGGTCACGCGGCGAGGTGAAAAAACCGGAAACGATTAACTATCGGACGTTGAAGCCGGAGCGGGAAGGCCTTTTCTGTGAAAAGATTTTTGGGCCGCAGAAAGACTGGGAATGCCATTGCGGAAAATTTAAGCGCGTGCGCCATAAAGGAATTGTTTGCGATCGTTGCGGAGTGGAGGTTACGCGAGCCAAAGTACGCCGGGAAAGGCTGGGGCATATTGAGCTTGCCGCTCCTGTTTCCCATATTTGGTATTTTAAAGGAATTCCCAGCCGGATGGGTTTGCTCTTAGATATGTCACCCCGGGCGCTCGAAAAGATTTTATACTTTGCCGCTTATGTTGTTATTGACCCCGGCGACACCGGCTTGGTGAAAAAGCAGCTGATCACGGAAATGGAATTCCGCGAATACCGGGAAAAATATGACCATCTTTTTCGAATCGGGCGCGGCTTCCGTGCTGAGATGGGCGCGGAAGCGATTAAAAAGCTATTGGTTGAAATCAATCTTGAAAAACTGGTTAAAGATTTGCGTCTGGAATTGCGTTCTGCGTCCGGCCAGAAAAAGATAAGGGCTGTGCGCCGCCTGGAAGTGGCGGAATCCTTCCGTTTATCAGGCAATTTGCCTATTTGGATGGTACTTGATGTGATTCCGGTAATTCCGCCTGATTTGCGTCCGATGGTGCAATTGGACGGAGGTCGTTTTGCCACCTCCGACTTAAACGATCTCTATCGTCGTGTGATTAACCGCAATAATCGCTTAAAGCGTTTACTCGATCTTGGTGCGCCGGATATTATTGTTCGCAACGAAAAAAGGATGCTCCAGGAAGCGGTTGACGCGCTGATTGACAACGGCCGTCGCGGCCGTCCCGTGACCGGTCCCGGCAATCGTCCGCTTAAATCTCTTTCCGATATGCTTAAGGGAAAGCAGGGACGTTTCCGCCAGAATCTTTTGGGCAAGCGGGTTGACTATTCCGGTCGTTCAGTTATCGTCGTTGGGCCGGAGTTGAAACTGTATCAGTGCGGCCTGCCAAAAGAGATGGCTTTAGAGTTGTTTAAGCCTTTTGTGATGAAACGCTTAGTTAGTGACGGGTGCGCTCATAATATAAAGAGCGCCAAGCGGATGGTGGAGAAAGTCCGTCCCGAAGTGTGGGATGTGCTCGAAGAGGTGATCCGTGATCACCCGGTTCTCTTAAATAGGGCGCCAACGCTGCACCGTTTGGGTATTCAGGCATTTGAACCGGTGCTGGTGGAAGGACGGGCAATTCAGATTCATCCGCTCGTCTGCACTGCTTACAATGCCGACTTTGACGGTGATCAGATGGCGGTACACGTGCCGCTTTCCGCTGAAGCGCAAGCTGAGGCGCGTCTTTTAATGCTTTCCGCACAAAATATTCTAAACCCTAAAGATGGTCGTCCCGTCACAACTCCGACACAAGATATGGTTATGGGTTGTTATTATCTGACGATGGAGCGAGAGGGTGCTAAAGGTGAAGGCAGAGTAGTTTCTTCCCCGGAAGAGGCATTGCTTGCTTATAATTCCGGAATAGTTGAGCTGCATGCCCGTATCGCGGTTAACATTGCAAATATTCCTAAGCTGTTTTTGGGCCGTGAAGAGCTGCGTCGTATGCCCGGACCCAAATTATTGATTACCACTGTGGGGAAGCTGATTTTTAATGAGATTTTCCCCAGTGATTTTCCTTTTATCAATAACCCCAACTTTGACAACCCGGTAAATCAGGGGGATTTTATTCTGGCGCGGGGAGAAAACATAGCGGAGAAGATCAAAAACCATGAGCTAAATGACGCTGTGAAAAAGGGTTTTCTAAGCAGCATAGTGGCGCTATGTTATCGTAAATACGGGAGTACGGGCGCATCCGAGATCCTGGATAATATAAAAAAGGCCGGATTCGCTTACGCAACCCAAGCCGGTATCACCGTAGGGGTAGTTGACGTCACGATTCCAAAGAAGAAAGGCGAGATCCTTTCGGCTGCAGAAAAAGAGGTTGAAATAATTGAGCAGCATTTCCGCCGCGGCTTGATTACAGAAGAAGAACGCTATGACAGTGTGATTAAACTTTGGACTAGGGCTAAGGAAGATGTGACCACGGAACTGATGGGCACACTCGACCGTTTTAACCCTATCTATATGATGGCTAACTCCGGTGCGCGCGGTAACATCTCGCAGATTACTCAGCTTGCCGGCATGAGGGGCTTAATGGCTGACCCGACCGGACGGATTATTGATTTGCCGATCAAGGCTAATTTTCGTGAAGGCCTGACAGTGTTGGAGTACTTTATCTCCACTCACGGAGCTCGTAAAGGTTTGGCTGATACTGCATTAAAAACGGCGGATTCCGGTTATCTGACCCGCCGTCTGGTGGATGTGGCTCAGGATGTAATTATTCGCGAGCTTGATTGCGGCACATCTCTTGGGATTACCGTTTCTGAAATCAGAGATGGCAATGAAGTTATTGAAGATTTGCATGACCGGATTAACGGCCGCTATGCGATGGCTGATATCTTTGATCCGGAGGAAGGTTCGCTTTTAGTCGCTAAGCAGGAATTTATTGATGAGGAAATTGCCGATGCCATCTTGCGCAAAGGTATTAAAGAAGTGCATATTCGTTCCGTACTCACTTGCCGCACGCGCCACGGTGTCTGTGTTAAGTGTTACGGGCGAAATCTAGCCACAGGTCGGATTGTCGATGTGGGTGAAGCGGTAGGGATTATTGCCGCGCAATCTATCGGCGAACCCGGCACACAGCTTACCATGCGTACATTCCATACCGGCGGCGTGGCAGGTGACGACATTACGCAGGGTCTGCCCAGGGTGGAAGAGCTTTTTGAGGCACGCAAACCGAAGGGCTTGGCGATTATCGCTGAATTTGACGGTACTGTGGAAACAGTTGAATCTCGGCAGCGCCGCGAAGTGCGTGTCACACCGCAGCACGGCGAAACAAAATCCTACCTTATTCCCTACGGGTCACGTATCAAAGTTAAAGACGGTGAATTTGTGGAGGCAGGTCAGGAACTGACGGAAGGCTCGGTAAATCCGCATGACTTGCTGAAAGTGAAAGGGCCGCGCGGCGTTCAGATTTATCTGCTGCAAGAAGTGCAGCGCGTATATCGTCTGCAGGGCGTGGATATTAATGATAAGCATATTGAAGTAATGATCCGGCAAATGTTAAAGAAAGTAAAAGCTGAAGAAGCGGGCGACACTGAGCTCCTTCCGGGAGGCTTAGTCGATGGCTTTATCTTTGAAGAGGTGAATCAGCAGATCGAGGCTGCAGGCGGGGAGCCTGCAGTTGCGAGGCCGCTGCTTCTGGGGATTACAAAGGCCTCTTTAGCTACCGACTCATTTCTCTCGGCAGCCTCTTTCCAGGAAACAACCCGCGTTCTTACAGAAGCGGCTATCAAAGGCAAAAATGACCCGCTCCTTGGCTTGAAGGAGAATGTGATTATCGGCAAACTTGTTCCGGCCGGGACGGGTATGTACAGGTATCGCAACATCAAAATCTTGCCGCAGAAGGATGAACAGGGGGAAGACGAACAGCTTCCTTTAATGATTCCACCGGAGGCGGAAGCGTGCGAAAGCGACTGAATTGTCAAGCTTGAGGGGTAATTTTGCTGCAGTCTGCTTAGCTATTTTAGGACTTTTTAAATGGTTGACAAGGGATATTGATGATGATAAAATAACAAAGTGTGCCTGTTGAGCAGACATTTTGGAGGTTTCTGCATGGACCTTGAAAGATTGAAACTGGCTCGCCGGATGGTCACTGGCATGAAACAGACCCAAAAGGCTGTGGAAAGCGGCAAAGCGGAACAAGTTTTTGTCGCGCGTAACGCGGATGAACGTGTTATACGTCCGGTTCTTGAAATTTGCAAGCAGAAGGGCATTCCCGTGACAATGGTGGAAACCATGGCAGAATTAGGGAAAGCATGCAGTATTAAGGTTGAGGCGGCTATGGCCGCTGTCTTGACAGAAGATTAATTTTATCCTCCACCCTAAATAGGGTGGAGGAAATACACTTGTATCATTCGGGAAGGAGGTGGAGTGGAATGCCGACTCTGAATCAATTGGTCAGGAAGGGAAGAGAGGCAGTGATCAGAAAATCCACTGCTCCTGCGCTGGAAGAATCTCCGCAAAAGCGTGGTGTTTGTACCCGAGTTTCAACAACTACGCCCAAAAAACCTAATTCCGCATTGCGCAAAATTGCCCGTGTCAGGCTGACAAACGGGATTGAAGTAACGACTTATATTCCCGGTATAGGCCATAATTTGCAGGAGCACTCAGTGGTGTTAGTCCGCGGCGGTCGCGTGAAAGATTTGCCGGGTGTGCGTTATCACTTAGTGCGCGGTGCTCTAGACTCTGCCGGAGTAGAAAAACGCCGGCAATCTCGTTCGAAATATGGCGCGAAGAAGAAGAAAAAGTAGTTTTAAGGAGGTAAAAACTATATGCCTCGCAAAGGTCCTGTACCTAAGAGAGATGTTTTGCCAGATCCGATTTACAACTCAAAGATGATCACGAAATTTATCAATTCCTTGATGCTTGACGGCAAAAAAGGGGTAGCGCAGTCCATTTTTTATGATGCGATGGATATCATTCGTGAGAAAACCGGACGTAACCCCCAGGAAGTGTTTGAAGCTGCGGTGAAAAACGTCTCTCCTGTGCTTGAGGTAAAGGCTCGCCGAGTCGGCGGCGCCAACTACCAAGTGCCGGTGGAAGTTTCTGCTCATCGCCGGAATATCTTGGCGTTGCGCTGGCTGACAAAATACTCCCGCGATCGCGGTGAGAAAACTATGGCTGAGCGCTTGGCGGCAGAGCTGTTAGATGCAGTCAATAATACGGGCAGCGCGTTTAAGAAGAAAGAAGATACACACCGTATGGCTGAAGCTAACAAAGCGTTTGCACATTACCGTTGGTAGGTTTCAAGAAAAACTTTCATTATTTTAAACAACTAGAGCTGAGGAAAGGAGGGGACCTTTTATGGCAAGAACAACTCCCCTGAGCAGAACAAGAAATATCGGGATTATGGCGCATATTGACGCCGGCAAGACTACTACCACAGAAAGAATTCTGTTTTATACAGGGCGCGTTCATAAGTTGGGTGAAGTTCATGACGGCGCGGCTACTATGGACTGGATGATTCAGGAGCAGGAGCGCGGAATCACCATTACTTCAGCGGCTACAACCGCAGCATGGCGAGACCACGTGATTAACATTATTGACACACCCGGGCACGTTGACTTTACAGTTGAAGTGGAGCGCAGCCTGCGTGTTTTGGACGGTGCTGTAGGCGTGTTTTGCGCCAAAGGCGGCGTTGAACCGCAGTCGGAAACTGTCTGGCGTCAGGCTGATAAATACCGTGTTCCGCGGATTGCCTATGTGAACAAGATGGATATTACCGGCGCAGATTTTTTTCATGTGCTGGAGTCTATGAAACAGAGGCTGAATGTCAACCCGGTCCCCATCCAGCTTCCAATCGGTGTGGAAGATAATTTCAAAGGTATTGTGGATTTGATCCGCATGAAATCTGTGTACTACATCGATGACCTGGGAACTCGCAGCGACGAGTCGGAAATCCCCGCGGAAATGCGGGAAGTCGCCCAGAAGTACAGGGAGAATTTGCTGGAAGTCGCAGCCGATTATGATGAAGACATCATGATGCGCTATCTGGATGGTCAGGAAATCGGCGAAGAAGAAATTCGCGCCGCTTTGCGTAAGGGTACCTGCGCAGTAGAGATTGTGCCGGTTATTTGCGGCTCATCGTACAAAAACAAGGGTGTACAGCCATTATTGGATGCCGTAATTTATTATTTGCCGTCGCCTTTAGACGTTCCGCCGGTGCGCGGTCTAAGTCCCGATAAGGAAGAAGAAGTGGTACGCAATGCGGCTGACGACGAGCCGTTTTCTTCCCTGGCCTTTAAGATTATGACTGATCCGTATGTCGGCAGGCTTACCTATGTTCGCGTCTATTCCGGCACGTTGGAGAGCGGTTCTTATGTTTACAATTCCACTAAAGAAAAGCGGGAGCGCGTAGGCCGTATTCTTAGGATGCATGCCAACCACCGTGAAGAAATCAAAGAGATTTCGGCAGGTGACATTGTCGCTATCGTCGGTTTGAAAAACACAACCACAGGTGATACTCTTTCCTTGGAGTCTTCTCCTATTTTACTGGAGACGATCACTTTCCCTGAGCCTGTCATTGACGTGGCAATCGAACCAAAGACGAAGGCAGACCAGGAAAAAATGTCGCTTTCACTGGCTAAACTTTCAGAAGAAGACCCCACTTTCCGAGCACGCACTGACGAAGAAACGGGGCAGACGATTATTTCCGGTATGGGCGAACTCCACCTGGAGATAATCATAGATCGCCTGTTGCGCGAGTTTAAAGTCGGCGCTAATGTCGGGAAGCCTCAGGTTGCCTATAAGGAGACAATCCGCGGCACCACAAAGTCGGAAGGCAAATTTGTCCGCCAGTCCGGCGGGCGCGGTCAGTATGGCCACTGCTGGTTGGAGCTTGAACCGCTGGAAGCCGGCAAAGGCTATATCTTTGAAAACAAGATTGTGGGTGGTGTGATCCCGCGGGAATACGTCCCCGCCATCGATGCCGGCGTCAAGGAAGCTATGGCTACCGGTGTTCTTGCCGGATATCCTTTGATTGACCTTAAAGTATCCGTGTTTGATGGTTCTTACCATGATGTTGATTCTTCGGAGATAGCTTTCAGAGTAGCCGGTTCGATGGCTTTTAAAGCCGGAGTCTTAAAGGCAAATCCGGTTATTCTTGAGCCGGTGATGAAAGTGGAAGTTGTTGTTCCGGAAGAATATATGGGGGATGTCATTGGCGACATTAGCAGCCGACGCGGCCGGATTGAAGGGATGGAACCCCGTTTGGGGAGTCAAGTCATCCGCTCAAAGGTACCCTTGGCTGAGATGTTTGGTTACGCCACAGAATTGCGCTCTCGTACTCAAGGTCGCGGCACTTACTCGATGGAGTTTGCTAATTACGAGGAGTTGCCTAAGAGTTTGGCCACTGAAATCATTGAGAAGCAAAAGGGCTAAAACCGAATTGCGAACAAATTCGGGAACTGACTGCTGCCAAGAAGCAAAATTGCCGGCAGCTGAAAAATTTAAGGAGGTATACTTAGAATGGCGAAACAAAAGTTTGAGCGGACGAAACCCCACGTAAACGTAGGCACGATTGGCCACGTTGACCATGGCAAAACGACACTGACTGCAGCCATCACATCTTGTCTGTCAACAGTCGGCGGCGCAAAAAAGACCGCCTATGATGAAATCGACAAGGCGCCTGAAGAGAAAGAGCGCGGCATTACGATTTCGACAGCGCATGTGGAATACGAAACTGAGAGCAGACATTATGCGCATGTTGACTGCCCGGGTCACGCCGACTATGTAAAGAATATGATCACCGGCGCAGCGCAGATGGATGGAGCTATCCTGGTGGTATCTGCCGCTGATGGTCCGATGCCGCAAACTCGCGAGCACATTCTGCTTGCACGTCAGGTTGGCGTACCTCACATCGTAGTATTTATGAACAAAGCTGACCAGGTTGACGACCCGGAGCTAATCGAGCTTGTGGAATTGGAAATCCGTGATCTGCTTAATGAATATGAGTTCCCCGGTGATGATGTTCCCGTGGTGGTAGGCTCCGCTCTCAAGGCGCTTGATCATTCCTGCAGTTCCCGGGAATGCGCCGACTGCAAAGCGATTTGGCAGTTGATGGATGCTGTGGATTCTTTTATCCCCACTCCGGAACGTGATATAGACAAGCCGTTCCTGATGCCTGTTGAAGACGTGTTTACGATTACCGGTCGCGGCACAGTAGCAACCGGGCGTGTGGAACGCGGTACCGTCAAAGTAGGCGAAGAAGTCGAGATTGTCGGTTTCACCGAAAAGCCGCGTAAGACTGTGGTAACGGGTGTGGAAATGTTCCGCAAGATTATGGATATGGCGCAAGCGGGTGATAATATCGGAGCTCTGCTTCGCGGTGTTGACCGTTCAGAAATCGAGCGCGGCCAAGTTCTTGCCAAGCCGAATTCAATCAAGCCGCATACCAAGTTTATGGCAGAGGTGTACGTGCTAAAGAAAGAGGAAGGTGGCCGTCATACTCCGTTTTTCCAAGGATACCGTCCGCAGTTTTACTTGCGCACTACCGATGTAACCGGTGTAACGACTCTGCCTGAAGGTGTGGAGATGATTATGCCGGGAGACAATGTGCAAATGATGATTGAGCTGATTACTCCTATCGCCCTTGAGGAAGGCCTGCGCTTCGCAATCCGCGAAGGCGGCCGCACAGTGGGCGCCGGCGTTGTTACAAGCATCTTGAAATAGCGTTTTTACAAAGCAGCACAGAAAAGCACCGTGAAGCAGCGGTGCTTTTTCTCCCGTCGCAGGCCTACAAAAAGTTTGACAATAGTGCATGAAGTGTGTTAAATTTGTAAAAGTGAAATCGCGAGCTAGTCTCTGGGAATAGGCAATAGATTTGCTGTGCAAACTCACTGATAAGATGAACACGCTGATTTTAGGGGGTGTGAGATATGCGCGTGAAGATCACGATGGCTTGTGGTGAATGCAAGAGGCGAAACTACATTACAACGAAAAACAAACGCACCACACCGGATCGGATTGAGTTGAATAAATTCTGCTCATTCTGTAAGAAACATACTGCCCATAAAGAAACGAAGTAGGGGCGCACATTTACTTAACTTAAGGATGTGAAAACATGTCCGAAAACGTAAAGGCTTTAACCAAACATCTAAAAGATGTCAGACAGGAATTAAGAAAAGTTCATTGGCCTAACCGCCGTGAATTGACTCTCTTTACCTCTGTGGTCCTGATGGCCATCTTTTTTATTGGTGTATTTTTCTGGATCCTTGATTCCGGTTTTGCAGGAATATTAAGGATCATTCTTCAGAGGTAAGGAGGCGGGGACTCCCTAGCCTATGAGTAAAAATTGGTATGTAGTGCACACTTACGCCGGTTATGAGAATAAAGTAAAAACCAACTTGGAAAAACGAGTTGAGTCTATGGAGATGCAGGATAAGATCTTCCGTGTCCTTGTTCCCATGGAAAAAGAGCTTGAAGTCAAAAACGGGAAGCAAAAGACGATATTAAAGAAAGTCTTTCCCGGGTATGTGCTTGTGGAAATGATTATTACGGATGATTCTTGGTATGTTGTGCGCAACACGCCGGGAGTTACCGGCTTTGTCGGACCCGGTTCCAAGCCCATCCCCCTCTCTTCGCTTGAAATTGCCCAGATTCTAAAACAAATGGGCTTAGGGGAAGCTAAACCGAGAATTGATTTGGTGGCCGGAGAGAAAGTCCGTGTGATTGACGGCCCGTTTGCAAACTTTATCGGCTCTGTTGAGGAAGTCTTGCCTGACAGGCGTAAGGTTAAAGTTCTTGTAGCGATGTTCGGCCGGGATACTCCGGTTGAGCTTGAATTTTTTCAGTTAGAAAAGCTTTAGTATAGATTGGAGGTGTAATTATGGCACGCAAAGTAATTGGGATGGTTAAATTGCAGATTCCCGCAGGCAAAGCTACTCCCGCTCCGCCCGTAGGTCCCGCACTCGGTCAGCACGGTGTGAATATTATGGGTTTTTGCAAGGAATTTAATGAGAGAACTGCGTCGCAGCTCGGTTTAATTATCCCTGTGGTGATCACAATCATGAGTGATCGTTCTTTTTCCTTTATTACTAAAACACCACCCGCAGCCGTACTCTTAAAAAAAGCTGCC
Organism: Clostridium sp.; assembly: GCA_018335695.1. Classification (GTDB taxonomy): domain Bacteria; phylum Bacillota; class Dethiobacteria; order Dethiobacterales; family Dethiobacteraceae; genus GPS1B09. Next base: position 13,612 of record JAGXRV010000082.1, on the reverse strand, counting down.
GGCTTGACACGTGCTTCCGGTAAGCCGAACAAGGAGAAAGTGGCGACTCTTTCCCGTGACAAAGTTCGTGAAATCGCCGAGCAGAAAATGGAAGATTTAAATGCCAATGACGTGGCTGCCGCCATGAGAATGGTGGAAGGTACCGCGCGCAGTATGGGAATTGTAATCGAAGGTTAAGTTAATCGGTGGGAGAGATAGCCGTCTCGTTCGCACCACAAGGAGGAAAAATTAATGGCGCAACACGGTAAAAAATATCTGGAAGCAAGCAAGCTTATCGACCGCAGCGTGCTCTATGAACCTAAAGAGGCTTTGGAACTTGCCAAACAGACTTCTGTTACCAAGTTTGACAGTACAATCGAGCTGGCGGTTAAGTTGGGGGTTAATCCTAAGCATGCTGATCAGCAAGTTAGGGGTGCGGTAGTTCTGCCTGCCGGTACCGGTAAAGCGGTTACGGTAGCCGTCTTTGCCAAAGGTGAAAAAGCGAAGGAAGCAGAAGTTGCCGGAGCCGAGTTTGTCGGGGCGGAAGATTTGGTGGCAAAAATTGAAGGCGGCTGGTTTGGTTTTGATGTGGCTGTGGCTACGCCGGATATGATGGGGATGGTGGGTAAGTTGGGCCGTGCTCTTGGCCCAAAAGGTTTAATGCCTAATCCTAAAACCGGAACGGTTACTATGGATGTAGCAAGAGCCGTCAATGAAATTAAGGCGGGTAAGGTGGAATACCGCGTAGATAAAAGCGGGATTATCCATGTGCCAATCGGTAAAGTTTCTTTCGGCGTCGAAAGTTTGCTGGAAAATTTCTACACCGTTATTGAGACTTTGCTGAAAGTGAAGCCTGCGGCGGCAAAAGGCCAGTATCTTCGCTCGATTACGGTTGCTACCACTATGGGTCCGGGCGTCCGCATCAATCTGCAGAAGGCGGCGGCTCTCGGCAAAGTGAAGTAGTAAAGAGCAAATTGAGCGAATTGATTATATAGAAGCGAACTGACTGATGGTTGCAAAAAACGGCTGCATCTGTTATAATGCGCCTGAGCAAATACACCGATAATTGATTGTCGATTTGACTGCAGACAGCCGGTGCCCGTTAGGGCGTAAGACTTATGTCGCCTGCCGAGGTCGGAGTTCATCATAACCTTTTGGTGTTTGATGGTATCCGTATCTCATGCGGATGCCTTTTCTTGTTTTCCCATGTTGAGCAGTTGATAAGGAGGTGGAATGATGAGCACAAATAAGGAAACTAAGAAGCAAATTGTGGCGGAAGTGAAAGAGGACCTGAAGAACGCCAAGGTGGCGATTGTAACTGATTATCGTGGCTTGAATGTTGAGCAGGTCACCGAACTGCGCCGCGCTTTGCGTGCAGAAAGCGTAAAATATGTGGTAGTAAAAAATACATTAGCCAGTATTGCTACACGCGAACTGGGGATGGAGCAGCTTGATACTTATTTGACAGGACCTACCGCTATAGCTTACGGTTTTGAAGATCAGGCGGCGCCGGCAAAAATTCTTTCAAAGTATGCCAAAAATTTTGATAAGCTTGAAATCAAAGGTGGTCTCCTGCAGGGAAGTTTGCTTAACCCGCAGCAGATTAAAGCTCTGGCGGAGTTGCCGTCAAGAGACGTGTTGCTTGCGCAGGTGGCCGGTGCATTTGCCTCGCCTATGACCGGATTTGCCGGTGCGGCGCAAGGTATTTTGCTCAAGTTTGTCGGCACTTTGGACGCCGTGCGCGAGAAAAAAGTTGCTGAAGCGTAATGCGCTGTTTTAATAACTAACATTTTGAGCTAATTTATGAGGAGGAAGATAATCATGTCTAAAGTTGCTGAAGTATTGGAAATTGTTAAAGGGATGACTGTTCTCGAGTTGTCCGAGCTGGTAAAGACTTTTGAGGAAGAATTTGGCGTGACTGCCGCTGCGCCTGTGGCCGTGGCTATGCCGACCGCTGCCGTTGATGTTCCGGTTGTTGAAGAGCAGACTGAGTTTGATGTGATTTTAGTCTCTTCCGGTGACAAGAAAGTCGGCGTCATTAAAGTTGTCCGCGAAGTAACCGGTTTGGGTCTCAAAGAAGCCAAGGATTTGGTTGATACTGCGCCTAAAGCTGTTAAAGAGAAAATCACCAAAGAAGAAGCAGAATCACTTAAAGCAAAATTGGTAGAGGCCGGTGCCAGCGTCGAGATTAAGTAGTGTGTTTGCAGCACTGCAAAGGAAAAGGCGCCCGTTGACGGGTGCCTTTTGGCTTTGCTGCAAAACGCCTTGCGAAGCGTTTTCCTTCGCAGTCCAGATTTAGTGTCCACTTTTTCGCTTGCCGGTTTCTTGACAGATGTAATTTATTGTGATAATATTGTTCATTGCTAACAATGCCTTCTTTGCTATATTTATGTATTATTGAGAGTTTTTTGGGTTAGAATAAAGGCTCATGGTTTTTCTGCCAAAAATTTCAACACACAAATATTTCCAAGAAGGTATTGTTGTTTTCTTTATGGGTAAAACCTAGGAACGGGAGTGAGTGCCTGACATGTTCAAAGTCATCGACGCGGGAACGAGGAAGCGCCGCACCTACGCACGTATTGACGAGGTTCTGGATCTGCCTAATCTGATTGAAGTCCAGCAAACTTCGTACCAGTGGTTCTTAAAAAAGGGACTGCAGGAAATGTTTGATGAAATTTCACCTATCCAGGACTTTACAGGCAACCTGGTATTAGAGTTTATCAGTTACACTCTCGGTGAGCCGAAGTATTCTGTGGATGAGTGCAAAGAGCGCGATGCCACATACTCGGTTCCTTTGCGTGTCCGCGTTCGCTTGATCAACAAGGAGACTGGCGAAGTTAAAGAGCAGGAAGTGTTTATGGGGGATTTTCCTCTGATGACGGAGAACGGCACATTCATTATAAATGGCGCCGAACGCGTTGTCGTTAGCCAGTTGGTTCGCTCTCCCGGTGTATATTATAACAGCCAGATTGATTTTAGCGGCAAGCTGCTCTACACAGGCACAATTATTCCCAACCGCGGTGCCTGGCTAGAATTTGAGACAGATGTGCATGATGTTATTTATGTGCGCGTAGACCGCACAAGAAAAGTGCCGGCCACGGTGCTTTTGCGTGCAATTGGTTATGGCAGCAATAATGAGATTATGCATCTCTATGAGCATGACCCACGGATTTTAGCCACACTCGAGAAGGATCATACCGACTCTTTTGAGTCGGGTATTTTGGAAATTTATAAGCGGCTGCGGCCGGGTGAGCCGCTGAATGTGGAAAACGCCCGTTCGCTCTTCGAGTCGCTTTTCTTTGAACCGAAGCGTTATGATTTTGCCCATGTCGGCCGTTATAAAGTGAATAAGAAGTTGTCCTTTGTGCCTCGCGTTAATCACCGAAAGTTGGTTGAGAATGTAACCGACGAGCAAGGCGACATTTTGGCTCGCGCAGGCACCACTGTGACTCTTGAAATGGCGCGCGTTTTTGAGGAAAAAGGTGTTAAGCGTGTCCGGGTAGAGTTTGGCGATAAGGAAGTTACAATCATAAATAATGAACAGATTAGTCCGTCAATTAAGCATCTGAGCAAGACAGATATTGTGGCTGCAATCGGTTATCTGCTTAATTTGATTGATGGCTTGGGTAACGTGGATGATATTGACCATTTGGGGAATCGACGTTTGCGCAGCGTGGGCGAGCTTTTGCAAAATCAGTTTCGCATCGGTTTGTCGCGGATGGAACGGGTTGTGCGGGAGCGCATGACTATCCAGGATGTCGAAGCTATCACGCCGCAGGCTTTGGTCAATATCCGTCCGGTAATCGCCTCCATCAAAGAATTTTTTGGTTCCAGCCAGCTTTCACAATTTATGGACCAGACTAATCCATTAGCTGAATTAACCCATAAACGCAGGCTTTCTGCCCTCGGCCCCGGCGGATTGAGCCGTGAGCGGGCAGGTTTTGAGGTTCGAGATGTTCACCATTCACATTATGGCAGAATGTGTCCGATTGAAACGCCGGAAGGACCAAACATTGGTCTAATCGGCTCTCTTTCCACCTTTGGCAGGATCAATGAATATGGTTTTATTGAAACTCCCTATCGGAGAGTGGATAAGGAAAAAGGACGTGTTACCGAAGAAATTGTTTATTTGACGGCGGACGATGAAGACAATTATGCCATAGCCCAGGCTAATGCGTTGTTGGATGAAGAAGGCCATTTCCAAAGCAGTCGGATTACCTGCCGTTATAAGCATGAGACTTTGGTACGGGAACCTTCAGCTATTGACTTTATGGATGTTTCGCCAAAGCAGTTAGTATCGGTCGCCACTGCTTTGATTCCGTTTTTGGAGAATGACGACGCCAACCGCGCGCTGATGGGTGCTAATATGCAACGTCAGGCTGTGCCGCTTCTGCGGACGGAGGCGCCGCTTGTTGGTACAGGCATGGAATATAAAACCGCCAGGGATTCCGGTGTGGTAGTGCAAGCAAAAAGCGGCGGAGAAATTTGCTATGTTTCTGCCGATACCATTATAATTCGCCGGTCTGCAGACCAAGGCGAGCCAAATCGTTTAATCAACGGACGGACCGGAGAAGCATTGCCCGGTGAACCGCTGGAGAGATATCCCCGCGGGTGTGATATTTATTCGCTGCAGAAATTTAAGCGCTCCAACCAAGGAACTTGTATGAACCAGCGCCCTATTGTGAGCAAAGGGCAGCAGGTGGTTGACGGTGAAGTGATTGCCGACGGGCCTTCCACCGACCGCGGGGAAATGGCGTTGGGTCGCAATATTTTGGTTGCCTTTATGCCTTGGGAAGGATATAACTATGAGGATGCCATCCTGCTTAGTGAAAAGCTGATTCAGGGAGATGTTTTTACATCCATCCATATTGAAGAGTATGAGTCGGAAGCCAGAGATACAAAGTTGGGTCCTGAAGAAATTACGCGTGACATTCCCAACGTGGGCGAAGATGCGTTGAAAGATCTGGATGAACGCGGAATTATTCGCGTAGGTGCCGAAGTTCGGGCCGGTGATATTCTCGTTGGGAAAGTAACTCCTAAAGGGGAGACGGAACTGACGGCGGAAGAGCGGCTTTTGCGAGCTATTTTTGGTGAAAAGGCGCGCGAAGTTCGGGATACTTCTCTGCGTGTGCCTCATGGCGAATCCGGCATGGTGGTTGATGTTAAAGTCTTTTCCAGGGAACAGGGGGATGAGTTGCCCCCCGGTGTGAACAAGCTGGTGCGTGCTTATGTTGCCCAGAAACGCAAAATTTCCGAAGGCGATAAGATGGCCGGTCGGCATGGCAACAAGGGTGTCATTGCGCGAATTCTTCCCGAGGAAGATATTCCGTTTATGCCGGATGGGACGCCGGTGGAAATTGTGCTTAATCCGCTTGGCGTTCCTTCGCGGATGAATATTGGCCAGATCTTGGAGACTCATCTGGGCTGGGCCGCCAAAACTCTTGGCATTCATATTGCCTCCCCTGTTTTTGATGGTGCCAGGGAATCTGATGTGATGGAGGCATTTAAAGAGGCAGGTTTGCCGGAAAACGGCAAAACAATTCTTTATGACGGACGTACCGGGCAGCCGTTTGATAATCCGGTTACTGTGGGCTATGTTTATATGTTGAAATTGGCTCATCTGGTGGACGATAAGATTCACGCGCGCTCTACCGGCCCCTATTCGCTTGTTACGCAGCAGCCGCTGGGCGGTAAAGCTCAGTTTGGCGGACAGCGTTTCGGTGAAATGGAGGTTTGGGCGCTTGAAGCCTACGGAGCCGCCTACACTCTTCAGGAAATTCTCACAGTTAAATCTGATGATGTTGTTGGCCGGGTGAAAACTTATGAGGCTATCGTAAAAGGTGAAAATATCCCCGAGCCGGGCGTGCCTGAATCGTTTAAGGTTTTGGTGAAGGAATTGCAAAGCCTGTGCATGGATGTGAAGATTGTCGACGAAGAAGTGGGAGAGATGGAAATTCTCGAAACAGACGAAGATACTGAAATCCGAGATCTGGGAGTGAATATTGAGGGCATAGAAGATGAAGATAGGCATATTTCTCTGGGGCTTATCGATGAAGAGGTCGATGAGGGAGAAGAATCAGTCGACGATGAAGTGCTTGACGACGTTCTTCCCGTGCGCAAACTGACAGAAGTATCACTGATTGGCGATGATGACGAAGATATCCTTGCTCTTGATGAGGAAGAAGATTTGCTTGATCTGGCGCTTGATGAAGATGAGGAAGACGATTACGAGTTTGGCAGACGGAGAAAGCACGGCGCTGTCTATGAAGTCGATGATCTCGGCGATGAAGATTTCGAAGATGATTAGAACGTTCGGTCTTGGCTTGTGAGTATAAGAAAGGGAGGAACTGCCCTTGCTGGATGTTAGCAATTTTTACGCTCTGAAGATTGGTATGGCGTCACCTGAACAAATTCGCGCCTGGTCACGCGGCGAGGTGAAAAAACCGGAAACGATTAACTATCGGACGTTGAAGCCGGAGCGGGAAGGCCTTTTCTGTGAAAAGATTTTTGGGCCGCAGAAAGACTGGGAATGCCATTGCGGAAAATTTAAGCGCGTGCGCCATAAAGGAATTGTTTGCGATCGTTGCGGAGTGGAGGTTACGCGAGCCAAAGTACGCCGGGAAAGGCTGGGGCATATTGAGCTTGCCGCTCCTGTTTCCCATATTTGGTATTTTAAAGGAATTCCCAGCCGGATGGGTTTGCTCTTAGATATGTCACCCCGGGCGCTCGAAAAGATTTTATACTTTGCCGCTTATGTTGTTATTGACCCCGGCGACACCGGCTTGGTGAAAAAGCAGCTGATCACGGAAATGGAATTCCGCGAATACCGGGAAAAATATGACCATCTTTTTCGAATCGGGCGCGGCTTCCGTGCTGAGATGGGCGCGGAAGCGATTAAAAAGCTATTGGTTGAAATCAATCTTGAAAAACTGGTTAAAGATTTGCGTCTGGAATTGCGTTCTGCGTCCGGCCAGAAAAAGATAAGGGCTGTGCGCCGCCTGGAAGTGGCGGAATCCTTCCGTTTATCAGGCAATTTGCCTATTTGGATGGTACTTGATGTGATTCCGGTAATTCCGCCTGATTTGCGTCCGATGGTGCAATTGGACGGAGGTCGTTTTGCCACCTCCGACTTAAACGATCTCTATCGTCGTGTGATTAACCGCAATAATCGCTTAAAGCGTTTACTCGATCTTGGTGCGCCGGATATTATTGTTCGCAACGAAAAAAGGATGCTCCAGGAAGCGGTTGACGCGCTGATTGACAACGGCCGTCGCGGCCGTCCCGTGACCGGTCCCGGCAATCGTCCGCTTAAATCTCTTTCCGATATGCTTAAGGGAAAGCAGGGACGTTTCCGCCAGAATCTTTTGGGCAAGCGGGTTGACTATTCCGGTCGTTCAGTTATCGTCGTTGGGCCGGAGTTGAAACTGTATCAGTGCGGCCTGCCAAAAGAGATGGCTTTAGAGTTGTTTAAGCCTTTTGTGATGAAACGCTTAGTTAGTGACGGGTGCGCTCATAATATAAAGAGCGCCAAGCGGATGGTGGAGAAAGTCCGTCCCGAAGTGTGGGATGTGCTCGAAGAGGTGATCCGTGATCACCCGGTTCTCTTAAATAGGGCGCCAACGCTGCACCGTTTGGGTATTCAGGCATTTGAACCGGTGCTGGTGGAAGGACGGGCAATTCAGATTCATCCGCTCGTCTGCACTGCTTACAATGCCGACTTTGACGGTGATCAGATGGCGGTACACGTGCCGCTTTCCGCTGAAGCGCAAGCTGAGGCGCGTCTTTTAATGCTTTCCGCACAAAATATTCTAAACCCTAAAGATGGTCGTCCCGTCACAACTCCGACACAAGATATGGTTATGGGTTGTTATTATCTGACGATGGAGCGAGAGGGTGCTAAAGGTGAAGGCAGAGTAGTTTCTTCCCCGGAAGAGGCATTGCTTGCTTATAATTCCGGAATAGTTGAGCTGCATGCCCGTATCGCGGTTAACATTGCAAATATTCCTAAGCTGTTTTTGGGCCGTGAAGAGCTGCGTCGTATGCCCGGACCCAAATTATTGATTACCACTGTGGGGAAGCTGATTTTTAATGAGATTTTCCCCAGTGATTTTCCTTTTATCAATAACCCCAACTTTGACAACCCGGTAAATCAGGGGGATTTTATTCTGGCGCGGGGAGAAAACATAGCGGAGAAGATCAAAAACCATGAGCTAAATGACGCTGTGAAAAAGGGTTTTCTAAGCAGCATAGTGGCGCTATGTTATCGTAAATACGGGAGTACGGGCGCATCCGAGATCCTGGATAATATAAAAAAGGCCGGATTCGCTTACGCAACCCAAGCCGGTATCACCGTAGGGGTAGTTGACGTCACGATTCCAAAGAAGAAAGGCGAGATCCTTTCGGCTGCAGAAAAAGAGGTTGAAATAATTGAGCAGCATTTCCGCCGCGGCTTGATTACAGAAGAAGAACGCTATGACAGTGTGATTAAACTTTGGACTAGGGCTAAGGAAGATGTGACCACGGAACTGATGGGCACACTCGACCGTTTTAACCCTATCTATATGATGGCTAACTCCGGTGCGCGCGGTAACATCTCGCAGATTACTCAGCTTGCCGGCATGAGGGGCTTAATGGCTGACCCGACCGGACGGATTATTGATTTGCCGATCAAGGCTAATTTTCGTGAAGGCCTGACAGTGTTGGAGTACTTTATCTCCACTCACGGAGCTCGTAAAGGTTTGGCTGATACTGCATTAAAAACGGCGGATTCCGGTTATCTGACCCGCCGTCTGGTGGATGTGGCTCAGGATGTAATTATTCGCGAGCTTGATTGCGGCACATCTCTTGGGATTACCGTTTCTGAAATCAGAGATGGCAATGAAGTTATTGAAGATTTGCATGACCGGATTAACGGCCGCTATGCGATGGCTGATATCTTTGATCCGGAGGAAGGTTCGCTTTTAGTCGCTAAGCAGGAATTTATTGATGAGGAAATTGCCGATGCCATCTTGCGCAAAGGTATTAAAGAAGTGCATATTCGTTCCGTACTCACTTGCCGCACGCGCCACGGTGTCTGTGTTAAGTGTTACGGGCGAAATCTAGCCACAGGTCGGATTGTCGATGTGGGTGAAGCGGTAGGGATTATTGCCGCGCAATCTATCGGCGAACCCGGCACACAGCTTACCATGCGTACATTCCATACCGGCGGCGTGGCAGGTGACGACATTACGCAGGGTCTGCCCAGGGTGGAAGAGCTTTTTGAGGCACGCAAACCGAAGGGCTTGGCGATTATCGCTGAATTTGACGGTACTGTGGAAACAGTTGAATCTCGGCAGCGCCGCGAAGTGCGTGTCACACCGCAGCACGGCGAAACAAAATCCTACCTTATTCCCTACGGGTCACGTATCAAAGTTAAAGACGGTGAATTTGTGGAGGCAGGTCAGGAACTGACGGAAGGCTCGGTAAATCCGCATGACTTGCTGAAAGTGAAAGGGCCGCGCGGCGTTCAGATTTATCTGCTGCAAGAAGTGCAGCGCGTATATCGTCTGCAGGGCGTGGATATTAATGATAAGCATATTGAAGTAATGATCCGGCAAATGTTAAAGAAAGTAAAAGCTGAAGAAGCGGGCGACACTGAGCTCCTTCCGGGAGGCTTAGTCGATGGCTTTATCTTTGAAGAGGTGAATCAGCAGATCGAGGCTGCAGGCGGGGAGCCTGCAGTTGCGAGGCCGCTGCTTCTGGGGATTACAAAGGCCTCTTTAGCTACCGACTCATTTCTCTCGGCAGCCTCTTTCCAGGAAACAACCCGCGTTCTTACAGAAGCGGCTATCAAAGGCAAAAATGACCCGCTCCTTGGCTTGAAGGAGAATGTGATTATCGGCAAACTTGTTCCGGCCGGGACGGGTATGTACAGGTATCGCAACATCAAAATCTTGCCGCAGAAGGATGAACAGGGGGAAGACGAACAGCTTCCTTTAATGATTCCACCGGAGGCGGAAGCGTGCGAAAGCGACTGAATTGTCAAGCTTGAGGGGTAATTTTGCTGCAGTCTGCTTAGCTATTTTAGGACTTTTTAAATGGTTGACAAGGGATATTGATGATGATAAAATAACAAAGTGTGCCTGTTGAGCAGACATTTTGGAGGTTTCTGCATGGACCTTGAAAGATTGAAACTGGCTCGCCGGATGGTCACTGGCATGAAACAGACCCAAAAGGCTGTGGAAAGCGGCAAAGCGGAACAAGTTTTTGTCGCGCGTAACGCGGATGAACGTGTTATACGTCCGGTTCTTGAAATTTGCAAGCAGAAGGGCATTCCCGTGACAATGGTGGAAACCATGGCAGAATTAGGGAAAGCATGCAGTATTAAGGTTGAGGCGGCTATGGCCGCTGTCTTGACAGAAGATTAATTTTATCCTCCACCCTAAATAGGGTGGAGGAAATACACTTGTATCATTCGGGAAGGAGGTGGAGTGGAATGCCGACTCTGAATCAATTGGTCAGGAAGGGAAGAGAGGCAGTGATCAGAAAATCCACTGCTCCTGCGCTGGAAGAATCTCCGCAAAAGCGTGGTGTTTGTACCCGAGTTTCAACAACTACGCCCAAAAAACCTAATTCCGCATTGCGCAAAATTGCCCGTGTCAGGCTGACAAACGGGATTGAAGTAACGACTTATATTCCCGGTATAGGCCATAATTTGCAGGAGCACTCAGTGGTGTTAGTCCGCGGCGGTCGCGTGAAAGATTTGCCGGGTGTGCGTTATCACTTAGTGCGCGGTGCTCTAGACTCTGCCGGAGTAGAAAAACGCCGGCAATCTCGTTCGAAATATGGCGCGAAGAAGAAGAAAAAGTAGTTTTAAGGAGGTAAAAACTATATGCCTCGCAAAGGTCCTGTACCTAAGAGAGATGTTTTGCCAGATCCGATTTACAACTCAAAGATGATCACGAAATTTATCAATTCCTTGATGCTTGACGGCAAAAAAGGGGTAGCGCAGTCCATTTTTTATGATGCGATGGATATCATTCGTGAGAAAACCGGACGTAACCCCCAGGAAGTGTTTGAAGCTGCGGTGAAAAACGTCTCTCCTGTGCTTGAGGTAAAGGCTCGCCGAGTCGGCGGCGCCAACTACCAAGTGCCGGTGGAAGTTTCTGCTCATCGCCGGAATATCTTGGCGTTGCGCTGGCTGACAAAATACTCCCGCGATCGCGGTGAGAAAACTATGGCTGAGCGCTTGGCGGCAGAGCTGTTAGATGCAGTCAATAATACGGGCAGCGCGTTTAAGAAGAAAGAAGATACACACCGTATGGCTGAAGCTAACAAAGCGTTTGCACATTACCGTTGGTAGGTTTCAAGAAAAACTTTCATTATTTTAAACAACTAGAGCTGAGGAAAGGAGGGGACCTTTTATGGCAAGAACAACTCCCCTGAGCAGAACAAGAAATATCGGGATTATGGCGCATATTGACGCCGGCAAGACTACTACCACAGAAAGAATTCTGTTTTATACAGGGCGCGTTCATAAGTTGGGTGAAGTTCATGACGGCGCGGCTACTATGGACTGGATGATTCAGGAGCAGGAGCGCGGAATCACCATTACTTCAGCGGCTACAACCGCAGCATGGCGAGACCACGTGATTAACATTATTGACACACCCGGGCACGTTGACTTTACAGTTGAAGTGGAGCGCAGCCTGCGTGTTTTGGACGGTGCTGTAGGCGTGTTTTGCGCCAAAGGCGGCGTTGAACCGCAGTCGGAAACTGTCTGGCGTCAGGCTGATAAATACCGTGTTCCGCGGATTGCCTATGTGAACAAGATGGATATTACCGGCGCAGATTTTTTTCATGTGCTGGAGTCTATGAAACAGAGGCTGAATGTCAACCCGGTCCCCATCCAGCTTCCAATCGGTGTGGAAGATAATTTCAAAGGTATTGTGGATTTGATCCGCATGAAATCTGTGTACTACATCGATGACCTGGGAACTCGCAGCGACGAGTCGGAAATCCCCGCGGAAATGCGGGAAGTCGCCCAGAAGTACAGGGAGAATTTGCTGGAAGTCGCAGCCGATTATGATGAAGACATCATGATGCGCTATCTGGATGGTCAGGAAATCGGCGAAGAAGAAATTCGCGCCGCTTTGCGTAAGGGTACCTGCGCAGTAGAGATTGTGCCGGTTATTTGCGGCTCATCGTACAAAAACAAGGGTGTACAGCCATTATTGGATGCCGTAATTTATTATTTGCCGTCGCCTTTAGACGTTCCGCCGGTGCGCGGTCTAAGTCCCGATAAGGAAGAAGAAGTGGTACGCAATGCGGCTGACGACGAGCCGTTTTCTTCCCTGGCCTTTAAGATTATGACTGATCCGTATGTCGGCAGGCTTACCTATGTTCGCGTCTATTCCGGCACGTTGGAGAGCGGTTCTTATGTTTACAATTCCACTAAAGAAAAGCGGGAGCGCGTAGGCCGTATTCTTAGGATGCATGCCAACCACCGTGAAGAAATCAAAGAGATTTCGGCAGGTGACATTGTCGCTATCGTCGGTTTGAAAAACACAACCACAGGTGATACTCTTTCCTTGGAGTCTTCTCCTATTTTACTGGAGACGATCACTTTCCCTGAGCCTGTCATTGACGTGGCAATCGAACCAAAGACGAAGGCAGACCAGGAAAAAATGTCGCTTTCACTGGCTAAACTTTCAGAAGAAGACCCCACTTTCCGAGCACGCACTGACGAAGAAACGGGGCAGACGATTATTTCCGGTATGGGCGAACTCCACCTGGAGATAATCATAGATCGCCTGTTGCGCGAGTTTAAAGTCGGCGCTAATGTCGGGAAGCCTCAGGTTGCCTATAAGGAGACAATCCGCGGCACCACAAAGTCGGAAGGCAAATTTGTCCGCCAGTCCGGCGGGCGCGGTCAGTATGGCCACTGCTGGTTGGAGCTTGAACCGCTGGAAGCCGGCAAAGGCTATATCTTTGAAAACAAGATTGTGGGTGGTGTGATCCCGCGGGAATACGTCCCCGCCATCGATGCCGGCGTCAAGGAAGCTATGGCTACCGGTGTTCTTGCCGGATATCCTTTGATTGACCTTAAAGTATCCGTGTTTGATGGTTCTTACCATGATGTTGATTCTTCGGAGATAGCTTTCAGAGTAGCCGGTTCGATGGCTTTTAAAGCCGGAGTCTTAAAGGCAAATCCGGTTATTCTTGAGCCGGTGATGAAAGTGGAAGTTGTTGTTCCGGAAGAATATATGGGGGATGTCATTGGCGACATTAGCAGCCGACGCGGCCGGATTGAAGGGATGGAACCCCGTTTGGGGAGTCAAGTCATCCGCTCAAAGGTACCCTTGGCTGAGATGTTTGGTTACGCCACAGAATTGCGCTCTCGTACTCAAGGTCGCGGCACTTACTCGATGGAGTTTGCTAATTACGAGGAGTTGCCTAAGAGTTTGGCCACTGAAATCATTGAGAAGCAAAAGGGCTAAAACCGAATTGCGAACAAATTCGGGAACTGACTGCTGCCAAGAAGCAAAATTGCCGGCAGCTGAAAAATTTAAGGAGGTATACTTAGAATGGCGAAACAAAAGTTTGAGCGGACGAAACCCCACGTAAACGTAGGCACGATTGGCCACGTTGACCA